>JBBDSF010000001.1:0-3589 GCA_040905125.1 Pseudomonadales bacterium
AAGACAAACAATATCACTGCCAACCAGAATATTACCGTCATTATCCAGCTCGTCACTTCCAACGGGGTCATATCTTGAATCCCAGTTTACTCATAAACACCTATAAACGCCAGGAATACGTGTTCAGCGGCACAAACCTGACTGAATGAAATTTATCCACCGCCGGTGAGTATTCCCCATCATTGTTGGCGTCAGCATAATTAATGACCACCTTGAACCGAACTCTGTCCTCATCCTTGCCCTCGGAGACAAAATACTCCGTATTTCTGACAAGGTACACCAGTTCTTTATTGGTCTTGTCATAGTACCAGTGACCGCCTTCCGGCGCCTGGGGGCCGCCGGCACCATATTCTCCAAGATAATTAGCAGTCGGATACAATATACCATAGGAATATAAAACGATATCCAGTTCACCCGAACCTGCCTGGCGCACCGCAGAATCCAGCTCTCCCCGGGGTTGCAAATCCACCATGGGATTAATGTCCTGTAATCCGGCATAAAAGTCTCGATCTTTTTTCATTGCGGCGGTTAATGCCTGGTGCCGTAACGCTGTATTGATGTTGGTCACGGTGGCTTGCAGCATCGCGCGTTCCGCCTCAGCAAACATCACCAGCGCATAGTGGCCAAACCAGCCGATAAATAACGCCACCAACAGCATACTGACCACCTGCTCCAGTCTCGATAAATTGCGATCGATCCATCGGGGTACCAGTCGAACCATTACAACGTCGTCGACAAATCCCACATGGGCAGGAACACGCCCAGTGCCAGGATAGTCACCATGATACCGATCATGACGATCACGATGGGTTCGATGGCGGAACTCAGGTTTTTAATGTCGTAATCCACCTCCCGTTCATAGAACTCGGCCACCTCCGTCAGCAGCGTATCGATTCGTCCGGTTTCCTCACCCACCGACAGCATTTGCAGGACCAGCGGCGTGAACATACCGGAGCGTCTCGCTGTAAGCGTGATGGAGTCGCCCCGTTCGATGCCACCGCGCATATCAAGAACGGCCTTTTCTATATAGCTGTTATCCACGGCAGACGCCACGACCTGGAACGCGTTCAGAACCGGCACACCCGAGCTCATTGCCATGGACAGGGTTCTCGAGAAACGTGCCAGCGTGGCCCGATTAATAATGTCGCCAATAATCGGAATGTTCAGCTTGAAGCGGTCCCACCGGTAGCGACCGGGCCGGGTTTTGATGTATTGGCGTAAACCGACCACTGCGACCACACAGGCGCCCAAAATCATCGGCCAGGTGGCCACGAAAAAATCCGACAGATTGACCAACAGGCGCGTCTGCCACGGAAGATCAGCGTTGGCGCGCTCGAACATGCTGGCGAATACAGGGATCACCAGGATATTAATAACACCGATAGCGATGGCAATGGCGATAAAAACAAAGGTGGGATAGCGGAATGCAGTCTTGATACGTTCCCGGGTATCCTTTTCACGCTCGTAATGCATCGCCAGGCGCATAAAGGATTCGTCCAGCCTGCCAGTATTCTCGCCAACCCGGACCATGCTGATAAACAGACCCGGAAATATATCCGCATGTTCTGCGAATGCACTTGAGAGATCCTGGCCGGATTCCAGATCCTTGAGAACCTCTTTCAATGCCGCCACCAGCCTGTAGTTGCGCGTCGTCTCAATCAAGCCGGTCAGTGCGCTGATCATGGGTACGCCCGATTTTGTCAAGGTGTACATCTGGCGACAAAACAAAATCAGATCCATGAGATCCGGACTCTTTCGCCGCTCCAACAACCGATTCAGATCAAGCCCACGATCATCACTCGCAGACGCCTTGTCGATATCAATGGGGGTAATGTTATTGTTCAACAAATGGCTGGCGACATCTTTCGGGGTGGAAGCCTCAATGATGCCTTCCACCAGTTCACCATTGGCATCTCTCGCCCTGTACGCGTAACTAGGCATCGGCGAAGCTCGCATCCAATAGTCCAGCGACATCGGCGGAGACTCTTTGGGCCTCCTCGATGGTCGTCACACCTGCGGCTGCAGTGTGCATGGCCAGGTAAGATAACGTATTGCCCTCCAACCTTTGACGCGACAGCCGTTCGAATTCAATACTGCTTCCGTGCCCCAACAAGTCGGTAAGCTCCTGATCGAACTCGAGCAGTTCATAGACACCGGTTCGCCCGGCATAGCCCGTATAGTTACAGTAATTACAGCCCATACCACGTTTGAAGTTCATGTCGCTGATATCGCCCGCCTTAAACGAATCGATCCAGGCTCGCTCTTTGGCGTCAGGTTCAATATCCCGTGCGCAACTCGTGCACACCTTGCGTACGAGGCGTTGCGAGAGTATGGCGTTGAGAGCCGATGCCAGCAGATAAGGTTTGACGCCCATGTCCAACAACCTGTTCACGGTGCTTATGGCATCATTGGTATGCAAGGTGGAAAGCATCTGGTGACCTGTCATTGCCGCCCGCAATGCAATATCAGCGGTTTCCTCGTCTCTGATCTCACCGATCAGAATAATATCGGGGTCCTGCCGCAGTGTTGTCCGCAGTACACGTGCAAACGTCAGGTCGATCGCCGTATTGACCTGGACCTGATTCAACCGCGGCAGCCGATATTCGACAGGATCCTCCACCGTGACAATTTTCTTCTCGGGCACGTTCAGTGTCGCCAGGGCGGCGTATAGCGTGGTCGTTTTACCTGAACCGGTCGGGCCGGTCACGAGAAACATGCCATGAGGTAACCCCACCAACTGTTTGATTCGCTTTAGCTTCGACTTCTCCATACCCAGCCGGTCCATGTCGATGATACCCGTCGATTGATCCAGCAACCGCATGACAACTGCCTCGCCATGATAGGTAGGCATGGTAGAGATACGGACATCGATGTTTTTCTCTTTAACCCGCATGGTAAAGCGACCATCTTGCGGTACCCGCTTTTCGGATATATTAAGACCCGCAATCAACTTCAGACGCAATACCAGTGCCGGTGCAATTCGGCTCTCGTCCATGATTTGTTCATGTAATACGCCGTCCACACGCTGGCGTATTCTAAGGGACCGCTCCTCCGGCTCGATATGAATATCGGAGCTGCCTATCTGAATCGCGTCTTCGAACAGCGACTGCAACAGTTTGACCACTGGCGCATCCGCAACACCAGCCGATGCCGCCATCTCATCGATATCTATATCACTATCGTCCAGCTGCGCATCCAGCTCTTCGGCGAAGGTATTGATCTCCTCCGTTTTCCGATAAACCGTATCCAGCGTCTGTAGCAATTCTGCTTCCCGAACCACAGCGAGGCGAACAGGACGCTTTAGAATCCGACAAAGATCGTCATAGGTGAATATATCCGTCGGATCGGCCATCCCCACAAGAACACCCTTATCGTCGCTGGCAAGCGCTATGGCACGGAATCGTCGCGCCTGAATTTCCGGTATCATTGCCACCACCGCACGATCAAGGCGGTATTGATTCAGATCGATAAATGGAATGTCGAGCTGATCCGCCAACACCTGTAGTGTTTCGTCCTCGGTGACGAAGCCAAGATCCACAAGCGCCCGGCTCAGTTTTTTGCCGGAAGCCCGTTGCTCCTCCAGAGCCTG
>JBBDSF010000001.1:3689-5890 GCA_040905125.1 Pseudomonadales bacterium
TGGATACTACTGTCATACGTTGATTAATATAACGACGAAGGTCAGTGGACAACGAATTGTCCTCGAGCGCTTTGTCATACGCTTCTCTCGCATCGCTGAACTGTTCAATACGTTCCAGGGAAATGCCCAGTCCCATCCACCAGAGACCCTTATTCGGTCGAACCTGCACCACCCGCCTGTATTGATCAGCTGATTCTTGATAACGTCCAAGTTTTTGCAGCAGGGCTGCCAGGAACGCATAGTAGTCCGGATCCTCTGACACAGCCGGCCGCGTTTTTTCCAGGGTTTCCACAGCGGCGTCCAGCTCGCCTGTATCTACCAGAATATGCGCCGCCAGTTCCGCCCAGTCATATTGATCCGGATCGATTTCAAGTCCTGTCAATAACACCTCTATAGCGCGGCGGGTTCTGCCTCGATCCACCAGATAAGTGGCAAGACGGTCTCTTGCGTCTCTATGTCCGGGGTCACGTTCAAGTGCCTGGGCCATCTGCTCAATGGCCGCAGCTTTATTGCCTTCGTCATTCAGTTTTAATCCGCTTTCGTAAAGACTTTGAGCCGTCACGCGTACCCGGCTAAAGGAACTCTGCGAGTTTTCTACCTCGTTTGATTGTTCGTCCTCCCTTGCCTGCGGACCAGGACTCTGTTCCGAAGGAGGTGCTGCTTCCGGTGACCTGGATGTTACAAGTTTTTCAGGTGCAGAGGGTTCAGGCTCAGTCGGTTCAGGCTCTGACGGTCCGGATGCAACCTTTAGTATCTCTTCGGGCTCGGATGCTTCAGGTCTCTCTGATTGTTCGTTCGTCGTCAACTCTCGCTTATCAGTCGAGTCGGTCGACACTGGCTCAAGTGGAACGCCTTTTCGCGCTTCATCCATTTCGGTCACTTGTGCATCAAACACAATTCGTTCAGCAGAATCCATAGAGGGCGGTTCGCCGGGCTGAGAAGCAGCCGGCTCCGCTGTGTTGGAGGTTACCGAGGGGAGAGTACCGCGACGTAGCTCAAAAAACTGATAGCCGAGAATACCCACCAGGCAAACAGCGACAAGGGAGACGATAACGTTGCGTTTTCGATGACTCGGACGCAAGTCTTCGTCTCTGACCGGCGAGAGGCCATCCAGAACTTTATCCCGGTCTCCGGATAGATCGGCCTGACGCTCTTCCAGGTCATCGAGTAGTTTATTGAGTAAACCCATGGCACCTGTTCATCATATTCTATAGGGCCCGCTCTGCGACCCAGCGAGAAATAGCGGGAAACCATATCCGAAATCCTCGCTTTCTGGTCCGCTGCGCGTTCAGTGTATCACTGGTGGCCGCCCTCACATGCGCAGGCTTGATACTTGTCTCGCCTTCACCGTAGGCTGCAATCATGGCCTTATGACAGATTATGTTGATCAACCTTGGGATGCCGTTACTGGCCTGGTAAACCAGATTCAGCGCCTGTTTGGAAAAGAGATTATTGCCTTTATACCCGGCCACCAACAAACGATGCTGGACATACCGTGACAATGCCGCCCGGTTCAGTGGCAGCAGCTCGTATGAGAAGGTGATGCGCTGTTTCAACTGACGAATGGACGGGTGGTCCAACACCGAGTCCAGTTCCGGCTGCCCGAAGAGCACCACCTGGAGAAGTTTATCTTTCTCGGTTTCAAGATTGGTTAATAAACGAAGCACCTCGAGGGTCGAGATAGGCATCGCCTGAACTTCATCGAGACATAGTATCGTCTTCTTGTCATTGCTGTGATTTTCTTCAAGTTTAGTGGTAATTCGCCTGAGCAACTCGTTCTGATCGATGTTTGCCTTGTATTTGATACCCAGCTCAGAGGCAACTGAAAACAACAGACTGTCGGCTTTGAGATAAGGATTGTATATATAAGCTGTATCGAAGTTATCCGGTAGTGTTTTAATCAGCTTACGGCACATAAGCGTCTTGCCGACACCTACCTCACCCGTAATTTTTATAAAGCCTTCACCGCTTCTGAGGGCAATCGTCAATACGTTCAACGCATCCTGATAGCCTGCCCGGCTCATAAAGAATTCCGTATCAGGCGTAATCGTGAACGGTAGTTCCTGGAGGCCAAAGTGTGACAAGTACATATTTATCCCCTTAACGGTTTTTCTCGCGCCGTAATGCTTTTATTGCATCACCAGACTGACGAACAGCATCGTGCCATTGCTCATCTCTTTCCACGACAACAGGTTTCAACA
>JBBDSF010000001.1:5990-14080 GCA_040905125.1 Pseudomonadales bacterium
GTCACTGTTTTCTCCTGATCGACCACCTCGCTGATGGAAGGATGCACATGCAGCGTAACATACCCTTCTTCACTGATCTGCGGCGTGACGTCAAGCGCGATACCTGAAAAGAAAGGTGTGAGAGTGACGTCAGGCGTGATCGTAGTGGCCACACTGGAAGAGACATTCTGGGTCGAAATATCGGTGACAAAAAACTCATCTGTGCCGATCTTTATCACCGCCTTCTGGTTATTCATGGTCGACACCCGGGGGCTCGACAAAATCTGAACGTCGCCCTGGCTTTCCAACAGTTCGATAAATGCGGTGAAATCGTTAAAATTGGCTGCCAGTGAGAATACACCGCCAAAGGCTGACGCAGTCGTATTGTCGAGAAACTCGGGGTTTCGCGGATCAAGGGTGGACTGCCGGCCGGCAAGCTCACTACTGCTTCGGTTATTTGACAGGATGCTGCCGCCGCCAACGTTCGCGGCGGTAATCGTTTTGCCACTTTGCTCGAAGAAAGCAGCCCAGTTGATACCCGTCTGATTTCTGCTGTTCAGTTTCACCTCAATGACTTTGGCTTCCAGGATGACCTGACGCTGAACGATCAACTGCGTCTCCCGTAGATATGTTTCCACCTCTCTCAATTCATTGGGCAAGGCTCGAACCACCACAATGCCGGACTGCGGATTCACCACGACGCTACGTCCATCAGCGTCACCAACGATGGTCAAAATCGACGTGTGCAGCTCCTCCCAGAAGCGTATTTCGTCTTGTTGTGTCTCAATCTTCGTACCAAAGACATTGCCACTGCTTCGACTCCCCTGGCTCGATTGATTACCGCCTGAACCCTGGTCTTGAGCCAGCGACCCGGTCGAAATTGCTCCAGAGCTGACCAGTGTGGAGGAACTGCCGGACCGTTCCACATTCAGATGATCGATACGGAAAATGCGAGCATTCAACCGACCGGGACGCACCTGATAACCATACACCGTCTCAACAAACTCAAATCCGTACATATCTCGCACGGACTCCAGCACATCAGGGATGGTAACGTTCTTGAGATTCAACGAAACCGTTCCGCTGACTTCAGGGTGAACAACAATATTAAGGGGTGTTCCATGCACAAGACTCAAAAAGAACTGACCGGCCGGTACCTCGTTAACCGAGATATCGAACCTTTGCTCCGCTATCGACACGGCACCTTCGTCCTTGCCAACCTTTCTGGCAGGTAACAACGCATCTGAAACATTGTCCGGCACCTCTTCTTGTTGTCGTTCCGATATCGTGGCGTCCTGGAGGATCTTTTCCATCTTGTCGATTACGGGATCGTCCGCAGGTTGTTCCTCATTCGATGTCGAGGAACAACCCGGCAAACTAAGTGCCAGCGTTAATAACAGGGTATTGGATAAAATTATTCGCATATCTTTATCTCAATCCCCTCTCACTATTTTTACGTCCTGGGGAACCAGATTGACTTTGATTTCCTGACCTCTGTAATTCAGCACCACAGAGCCGGACGAGATATTCGCCACGGTGGCCTCACCGACACGCTCTCCTTCCTGAACCAGGCGGCCATTAACAATAGCCTTGCGCATATCCGGCGAAATGCGAATCGCGCTCAGCTTCCATTCCATCGACCCCGACAGCTTCGGTGTCTGTGTGCTTGCAGCCGACGATGGCGTATAGTCGGTCGGACGAGTCGGATCCTGCAGTGTCTCCGCCTGCAGCGTCATGACCAATAATACTGATACACCGGCTATGAGACTTTTCATGGCCCGATCCAGTATTCACTGAGACTCATGGTATAAACCGTGATCGTACATGTGGCATTGGGATACCCGTCAACTCGATAGTCTATGGTGTCCCAGAAAAAATTCCACTCGAGCGCCTCAAGATCACGCAAATAATTCAGTGTCGAAAAATAATCTCCCGAAAACTTGATTCGAAGCCCGTGCCCATAAGCCCCCGCCGTCGCTTCTCCGGGTGAACTGTCTCGCTCATCCACCAACGGTGTGGAACCCAGGCTGTTGAGCTGCAATAGCTGCAAACCTCCAGTTTCACTCAACAGGCGGCGCAGCAAACGAGGCATATCCGCGGGTTTTACCAGATGCTGTACAGTTTCCTTAAGCCGCGTGTCCAACTTTTCAAGCTCGTTCCTGTATTGGCGGAGCTCCTCCCGGTTTTCCTGATCAGGATTCGTTTCCGTCTGCTTGACAATCTCCTCGGCCTGCGTTGCCAGTGCCGTCAGCTCGGACTGATTGGAAGCAATCTGATTCTCGACAGCCTGTCGTCTGGCATCCAGTGGCTGAATCACAGCGAAGTCAAACAAAAAGAAGATGGCCGCGATCGCTCCCAGCAAGATCATGGCACGCTCTCTCGGACGCAGTTCATCGATGCGATCACGAATCTGACTAAGAGCTTTCATCGCCCGCACTCCCTCCTGAACCGGTTGCAACTTTGAATGACAGTCGACTGACTTCCTGCTCCGAGACGTTCAGTTCCAGCGTATTAAACGATACTTGCGAAAAAGCTTTCTCCTTCATCAATCTCTCGAGATAAGCCGGCACCAACTCCGCTGTGTTGGTCTCTCCTTCCAGGCTTACAAAGCTGCCCCCCTTACTGACACTGATATCAGTCAGCCACGCACCTTCCGCGTGTTGCCTGGCGAGAGATTCAAACAAGGCGGAAAAACCTTCTGTGTTTCTAAACGTGCCGCCACTTAGACGGTCGACAATTTGGCGGCGTCTTTCAAGCTCCTCTCTGGCGCGCCGCAACTCGCTTTCAAGTAATTGACTGGGTGAGGTCGCCTGCTGTTTCTCCTGAAGTCGGGCCACGTCCTGACGCATCCGCTCGAGTTGTTTTTGGGTACTGACCTGCTGCGCTTCCAACGTCCTGACCTGCCACCATGAGTAGCCAGACCACCCGCTCATCAGCGCAAGTACCAAAACACCGATACCGGCCATGGACACCGCGTCCAGGGGCGGTTTTTGATCCTGGAGTTCCGATTTTAATAGATTAATCTGCTGTCGCATCTTCAGCCACCTCCTCGCGGAGCGCTGCCCCAATCGCCAGAATACAACGTGCCTGCGTGGCCATATCCAGTTCCTCGGGCACGTCCAGTAATTCATTCACATCGAGGATTCGTGTTGGCAAACCCATCTGATCATTCAGATAATCGACAATGCCGGGAATTTCCGGGTCGGTGGGTATCACCACCACGCCCGCTATTCTTGATTGACCATAATGACTCTCGTAATAGTCCAGAGAACGCTGAATCTCGATGATGATGTCATCCAGCCACTTGTTCACAGTATCGGCGTCACCTGCATGAATCGCCGTCGTGGGCAAAGAGTCAGTACCGAATTGAATATCGCGAGACAGATAGAGGACACCGCGGAATGTGATATTGACGATACCCACTTCCTGGCCAATGTATACCACCGCTGCCCCACCGACATCCTCGGGCAAAAGGCATGCAATATTGAGTAACGCGAGTTCCGGGATATCCACGATTTCGAGGGGCACGCCGCCGGCACTGAGCGCGTCAATCCTGGCCTTTACGTCTGTTTGACGTGCAACGACAACGTAGAGCTTTTTAACCTCGCCTACGGTTCTCGGTGCCGGCGTATCGAATACGTCGAGGACGGCATCTTCTATATCCAGATCCACCAGATCTTTTATGCGCCACCTCACGGCCGATTGTATTTCATCCTTCTCCACATCGGGCGCATCGACCTGCAGCAGGTCATAACTATGGGGCTCCATGACCGTTGCGCATCGGGAATTGTTGAACCGTTGAGACTTGATAACCGTTTTAAGCGCCTTGTCGCGGTCATCCGCAGAATCCAGTCGATGGTAACGGCACAGCTCCAGTACCGGGGGCACACCTTCTTCCCGCCGAACACTGGCGATAGCGATGCCCCCTCGATACGGATATACCGCCGTCAGGCGGTCACGCGGAACAGGTCTGCGTTTGAATATGCTCAACACATCTCTCCGCCCGTAGCGTTAATTTGAGCTCCCGTTTGTCCGCACCAGCTCGACTATCCGCAAGAATTTACACCATACATAAAGTTTACAGGCTAAATGCTCGTTTCTAAAGACTTTTTCGCTTCCGCGTTTCTTATACCATGGGAGAAATGGCAGGTATTTCGGGCTTTTAATCAGTTTACGGAATAAGAAAGTCACTTCTTATAGCAACAAATAGCTAAAAAGCGCGTACAAGCCCCACGCAACCGCCAGCAAACGCACTTGTCAGAGTTCGCGAAGTATCGTCGTCGGCGGACTGTTCACCACGCGACGCGTGGCCAGGGTACCAATGGTGCCGATGAGCAAAGTGCCGATAACCGGCCCGAGTAACCAGAGCTGTGGATTAACATGATATTGCAAATCGAAGATTTCCGTCTCCAGCCCATATACGGCCACCTCCGCACCCAGGGTCGCAAGCACACCCGCAAAGAAGCCCAGGGCCGCAAATTCGATGATCAAACTGCCCATGATCAATTTTCTGGATGCGCCCAACGTTCTCAAGATGGCGTGTTGTTTGAATCGTTCGTCCATGCTGGCCTGAATGCTGGCCAGCAAGACCAGTCCGCCGGCTATTACAATGAGTACCAGCACCAGCTCAATCGCCATGGTGACATGCTGGATGATCTGCTGAATTTGCTCAATGATGGCATCCACCTCAATCACCGTCATGGTAGGAAATTCCCGGAGCAATTCATTCAGGAACAGTTTGTTATCGTCGGCAAGATGAAAACTGGTCATATAGGTTGAAGGAAACTCGTCAAGCGCACCGGGTGAGAAAATAATGTAAAAGTTAGGCCGCATGCTATCCCAGCTGACCGTTCTGACATTGGCTACTCGCGCTTTCAGCTCACGGCCCTGAATGTTGAACACCAGCTCATCGCCCGTGCTCAGGTTGTTACCCCGGGCCAGGTCCCGTTCCAGAGAGACGAGGACATTGCCGTCATAGTCTTCCGGCCACCACTCCCCGGCAATTATTTCATTATCGCCGGGAAGCGTCGCAGACCAGGTCAAATTTCTACCGGAACTTGCTCGAGGGGTGTCACGAGTTACCTCCGGCTCGCGATGATCTTTCACCCACTGCGCCACCGGCTCACCGTTAACGGTCGTAATCCTGCCGCGAATCATGGGATACAGGGGTTGACTTTGTACGTTGTTGGCTTCCAGCAAATCTCGTATGGCATCCGTATCCCGCGGCGAAATGTTGATTGCGAAATGATTCGGCGCATTTTCCGGAATCTGTGCGCGCCAATCTTCGATCAAGGCGGTTCTGATGAGAAACAGCATCAACAGCAGCATGATGGCGAGACTGAAAACGAGAATCTGCAGAGTGTTCTCTTGTCCCCGGCGTTGCATTCCGGCAAGTGCAAGGCGCCACGCACTCCCCGCCTGCATCCCAAGCACCCGCCCGGAACGCAGCAATCCCCAGGCCACCAACGACAGCACCACCAACGCAACAAGCCCGCCGCTGAATATGAGCAACGTCAGGTACCAATCCTGGCTATACCACCACATCAGGCCCAGCGTGCCTGCCACCGCAAACACATAGGTGAAACGATCAGTGATGGATTCATCCTCAAAGTCACGACGAATGACCCGTACAGGCTGTGTGGCACGAAGCTTGAGAAGGGGTGGCAACGCAAACGCAAACAGACAAACAAAACCTGTCACCAGCCCAAGCCATACAGGCGTAACACCGGGATTCGGCAATGCGACCGGAATATAAGGGTCGAGAATCTGCACGATGACACTCTGTGCAACATAGCCGATGCCACTTCCCAGCAGTGTCGCTATGGTGCCCAGAACCAAAAATATAACAAGGTATATAGTGTTGATGCCATTCGGTGTCGCACCCAGAGTTTTTAAAATAGCGACGTGATCATAATGGCGCACGGAATAACGTTGCGCCGCCAGAGCAATGGCCACACCGGCAAGCACGACGCCGAGCAACCCACCCAGCAGCAGAAAGCGCTCGGCGCGATCCAGCGCATCGCCAATCCCCTCGGTACCTTCCTTTACGCCGAACATGCGAGTGTCCTCCGGCAACCGTGGTTCAGCCCACGCCTGAAAGGTATCCAATTGTGTCGTATCGCCGGCAAATAAATATCGCCAGGTTATTCTGCTGCCGGGCTGAATAACCTCCGTCTTGTCGACGTCGGCCAGGTTCATCATGACTCGCGGGCCGACACTGTTGAAGCCACCGCCGCGATCAGGCTCCTTGATCAGCGCCTTACCCACTTCAAATGAAGCCACGCCGATCTCCAGCATGTCGCCACGCACGACATC
Source organism: Pseudomonadales bacterium (assembly GCA_040905125.1). Taxonomy (GTDB): domain Bacteria; phylum Pseudomonadota; class Gammaproteobacteria; order Pseudomonadales; family Azotimanducaceae; genus JBBDSF01. Next base: position 12,285 of record JBBDSF010000001.1, read on the forward strand.
CAATGACGGCATCAAACGACTTTCCAGCCACAACCGGCCGGGTGGCGGGCCACGGTTGACCACATTACCTCTGACGAATGGTTCATCGGCAATAATCAAGTCACCCCGCAAAGGATACCTGGGATCCACAGCTTTAACGGAAGCCATCTGCGCGCGGTCGTCCGAGAAGACCATGGATAGAAAGCTCAAGGTTTGCGCTTGCTCCAGTCCGAGCGTCTCGGCTTTCTCGAGTATGTCGGCATCAAGCGGTGATCTGCTGCTGATGACCCGGTCAGCCGCCAGGAAGGTGGACGATTCATTGATCAGGGCCTGCTGTAGACGATCCACAAACAGAGTAATAGTCGTCACAGTGCCGACGGCAATGACCAACGAGGCCAGTAACAAGGTGAGTTCCCCTGAACGCCAATCTCGCCACAACAGTTTCAACGCGAGCCGGAGATTCATGTATCCATTTATCCCGTGACCACCTCATTATCCCGCGTCCCCAGCATTCCCGAGGACATCTGGATCGATCTGTCACAACGATCTGCCAGGCGTTTATCGTGGGTCACCAACACAAGTGTCGTGCCGAACTCCCGATTCAGGTCGAATATCAAATCGATAATACGGGACCCCGTGGCATTATCCAGGTTACCCGTTGGCTCATCGGCAAAAAGCACATCCGCCGATGATGCAAAGGCGCGCGCGATCGCAACACGTTGCTGCTCACCACCCGAGAGCTGGCGCGGATAGTGATGTAACCTCTGTTCCAGACCAACACGACCCAGTAATTCTTTCGCACGGGAGGCCGCGTCACGATCTCCTTTGAGCTCGGCAGGCAACATAACATTCTCGATGGCAGTTAAACTGCCTAAGAGCTGGAACGTCTGAAAGACAAAACCGACCAGTTCCCCGCGAACCCGGGCCCGTTGTTCCTCATCCAATGCCGTCAGTTCATAACCACCCAGATAAATTTCACCGCGGGTCGGCGTATCCAGGCCCGCCAGCAAGCTCAACAATGTCGTCTTGCCGGAACCGGAAACGCCTACAATGGCTACCGACTCGGACTTGTTGATTTCGAGGTCAATACCTTTCAATATGGTCAGTTGTCCCTCGGAAGTATTAACTGTCTTGCCAAGGTCTGTAGTCTTGATCATCAACTCTGAAGTCACGAGAACCCTAATCAGTCTTGTATTGCTGGTGTTGTTGAGCGCCAGTCCGCCCGTCCAGGCGAATGGAGATACTGTTCTGGTGTTTGGCGACAGTATAAGTGCTGGCTATGGACTCGACCAGCAAAAGGGCTGGGTACATCTACTCTCCGAAAAGCTGACGCGGGAAAATCTCGAATTCCAGGTGGTCAATGCCAGCGTCAGCGGTGAAACCACCGATGGCGGATTGCTAAGGTTACCTAAATCGCTCGAAATACACCAACCGGATCTGATTATTCTCGAACTTGGCGGCAATGACGGTCTGCGCGGCTACCCTGTGGGTCGCATCAAGAAAAACCTGGGCGAAATGATCGAACTTGGTCTCGATGCCGGCGCACAGGTGTTGTTAATTGGCATGGTACTGCCCCCCAACTACGGTCAACGCTATACAAAGTCGTTTGAGGCGGTATTCGCCGAACTCGCCGAGCAGTACGACATCGGCTTTGTGCCCCGGCTGCTGGAAGGCGTTGAAACGAGGCGACGGTTGATACAACGCGACGGTATTCACCCCACGGCCGAGGCACAGCCCCTCATTCTCGAAGATGTCTGGCCGGCCCTGAAAGAGCAGATAAAGGCAACTACAAGCATCGAAGCTCGTAGCTCGTAGCT
>JBBDSF010000002.1:0-2295 GCA_040905125.1 Pseudomonadales bacterium
CAAAAAACGCTGGAATGGATGCCGAACAGGGTTTAATCAGTCACAATTGGATGGTTTCGGCAGTCCCGAGACTTTACTAACGACTCTGGCCGGTCGCCCTGAAAACAGTTTCATTAGATGAATGCTGCGGCCTTTCTCCGATCCCAATCGTTCGCCGACCACCTTGACCAGGACCCGCGCGCTGGGGGAGATTCGATAGGTATTGTAGTAGTCCCTCACCAAATAAATGATTTCCCAATGGTCCTCGCCAAGCTCAATGCCTTCCAGACGAGCAAGCTCGGCCGCAATCTCTTCGTTCCAGTCGGAGAGATTACGTAAGAATCCTTCCTTGTCGACATTCAGCTTTACAGTATCCGACATTAAAACCAGCTCTTTACCACTTCGTAGTTGGCGCACAAATCCACAAAGCCGTCATATTCGATCACCTGGACATCCTCAATCAGCCTGTTCGCGAGTCCCCGTGCATCCACATCGATCTTGATAACGTAGACGGGCACACCCGCGTCGATTAATTCATCCAATTTAACACCCCAGGCGGCTGTCGCGGTATAGACACCGTCTTCCAGTAATACCAGCGCATCATCTTCACCGGTAAATCGAAGGCAGGAGTCCAGCACGGGACTTATCGGCGACTTGTTAAACGTATGCAATATCTTCGCGGCCATGGTCAGAAACTCAAAATGACGTCGTGGGATGCCATTAGCTCTCGAATCGCGGCATCATCAAGCGCAGTGACCGGGATCACCAGATCGTCAGTTTCAAGGACGCGATGCTGCAAATCGGATTCGCTGCAATAGAGGTTTTGTACGCCATAGTCCTTCAAGGCGCCGAAACTCACCGAGTAGTCTTTCAACCCGAGTGCTGCCGCGTCTTGATTCGACAGCAATTGATAAATTCCATCTCCCAGAAAGAGCAGGGCACACTCGACGAATGCCGAGCCCATCAGCAATGCATCCAGGCCCTCCTGGCCGGACAGGGTGCCGTAGGGGGCGCGAGACTGTACAAACAAAATACGCTTCACAATCAGACTCCGAAGGTGACAACGCGATCGGCGTTAATACTGGCATCGATTAGCTGGCCCAGGCCCGAGATCTCAAATGGCTTGCCAATATTACCGGCAGACTTTTCATAACGATCCGCTTCGGTCTCATCCAATATTCCGCGCCGCAATGATGATGCGATACAAACGATCAACTCGACATCGTGTTCCTGCGCAAGGGTAGTCCACTGTGCGTGGATATCCGTTTCATCCTGGGGTGGCGCTATCAACGCGTTAGCGTTGTAGACACCATCATGGTAAAAGAAGATCCGATAGATTTGATGACCACTTTCGGTCACCGCACGGGCAAAGTGCAGCGCCGAGTGAGCCGCCTGATACGTATAGGGTGGACCGTACACGAGGATGGCAAACTTCATAAGAGGTTATTTCGTTTCCAGGCTGTACATAGAGGACATCCAAAAAAAAAAGCCCTGGCATGGTAATCATGCCAGGGCCTTATCTTAGTGGGTATGGTTACTCGGAGCCAATGCCCAGCAAATGCAGCAAGCTGATGAAGATATTATAAATGCTGAGATACAGCGAAACCGTCGCCATTACGTAGTTCGTCTCGCCGCCGTGGATGATGCGGCTGGTATCATAGAGTATGAAACCGGACATCAAGAGCACGATCGCAGCCGAGATGGCCAGATGAAAGCCGGATACATAGAAACCCATAAAGGAACCAAGCCACATCAGGACCACCGAGCCGATCACAACCCACAGGCCCGTCATGAGGAAACCGCTCATAAACGAAAAGTCTTTACGGGTGATCAGCGTATAGCCGGACAGGGACAAGAAGATAATACCCGTCAGACTTGCGGCCGTGATAACGGTTTGCGTACCGGCCGCGGTTTGCAGGTACATGTTAACCACCGGACCCAGCGAGAAGCCCAGGATACCGGTGAAAGCAAAAACCAGCACGATACCCCAGACGCTGTTACGCATCTTGCTGATGCCGAACAGCAATCCGAACGCGACCAGTAGAGGCAGGAAGCCCATATGCTGTACGTTCATGGCCATTGCGACGCCGGCCATGGCCGCACTGAATATCAAGGTCATGGACAACAGCATGTAGGTGTTGCGCAATACCTTATTCGTTACCGCGACCGATTCGCGGCGGTCTGTTACAAACTGTGCGTCTGCCATAGATTTTTACTCCTTAACTGCAACTCAATGGTGCCATTTACCAAGATTTTACGGCATCAACGTCTAAAAGCAAACAATTGTTATAACTGTTGGCTCTTAAAGGCGTGTGG
>JBBDSF010000003.1:0-3890 GCA_040905125.1 Pseudomonadales bacterium
AAAGCTCTTCAGATGATCGGAGCGTGTCGGATGCCTGAGCTTGCGAAGGGCCTTGGCTTCAATCTGACGAATCCGCTCACGGGTGACATCAAACTGTTTACCCACTTCCTCAAGCGTATGGTCCGTATTCATGTCGATACCGAAACGCATGCGCAGTACCTTGGCTTCGCGCGCAGTCAGACCTGACAGAATGCCCTTGGTCGCTTCCCGCAAGCCTTCGTCTGTGGCTGTATCGACCGGCGAGCCGACGGATGCCCCCTCGCCCAGATTGGAATCCGAGGCGAGAAAATCCCCCAAATGAGAATCTTCATCATCACCGATCGGTGTTTCCATCGAAATCGGCTCCTTGGCAATCTTGAGCACGCGACGCACCTTGTCTTCGGGCATGTCCATCCTGACACCCAGTTCTTCCGGCGTGGGCTCACGGCCCATCTCCTGCAACATCTGTCTCGATACTCGTGAGAGCTTGTTAATCGTTTCGATCATATGAACAGGGATACGAATGGTTCGAGCCTGGTCGGCAATAGAGCGGGTAATCGCCTGACGAATCCACCAGGTCGCATAGGTTGAAAATTTGTAACCGCGCCGGTATTCGAACTTGTCCACGGCTTTCATCAAACCGATATTGCCTTCCTGGATGAGGTCCAGGAACTGCAACCCGCGATTGGTATATTTCTTGGCGATGGAAATTACAAGACGAAGATTGGCTTCCACCATATCCTTCTTGGCACGCCGCGCCTTGGCTTCACCAATGGACATGCGTCGATTAATGTCCTTGATGTGCGAAACGGGAATATCGGCTTCTTCGGAAGCCTGCTTGATCCGCTTTTGACTGCGAACAATATCGTCTTCGAATTTTTTCAGCCCATCGTGGCCCGCCTTGACCTGCTTTTGTACCCACTTCAGATCAGTTTCCTTGCCTGCAAATTTCTGCAGAAATGCTTTTCGAGGCATCTTGCCCTTGCGCACACACAGATTCATGATATGACGTTCCTGGCGTCTGATCTCCGTGTGCACGGTACGGACCATATCGACAATGGCGTCATATTGCTTGGGTACGAGTTTGAAGAACTGGAACAGATCGCCCAATGCATTCAGTTCTTTTTCTGCCTGCTTGCTATCGCGACCATGTTTTTTGATCGCTCTCTGGCTTTTCTTCAATTGCTTGCGCAATGCCTCAAAACGTTCAGCGGCCATTTTGGGGTCCGGCCCCTTTTCCTCTTCTTCCGCTTCGCCGTCCTCGTCATTCGCGACTTCTCCCGGCACCACTTGAGCCGCCGGCGGAACATGCTCCGTCGGGTCCAGAAAGCCGATAAGAATGTCTGACAAACGGCCTTCTTCGGTCTGACTACGATCATAAGCCTCTAAAATGGACTCGACGACGCCGGGGAAGTGGGCCACTGCATGCAGGACATCGCGTATACCTTCCTCAATACGCTTGGCGATGACGATCTCGCCTTCCCGGGTCAACAATTCCACGGTACCCATTTCACGCATATACATGCGCACCGGGTCCGTGGTACGACCCGCCTCGTTCTCTACTGCAGCGAGGACCGCCGCCGCTTCTTCTGCAGCCAATTCATCCGTGGAATCACCTTCGACCAGCAGATCATCCTTTTCCGGGGCCGCTTCGTGAACGGCGATCCCCATGTCATTGATCATGCTAATAATATCTTCAATTTGCTCGGGATCCGAAATTTCATCCGGCAGATGATCATTGACCTCAGAATAGGTCAGATAGCCTTGTTCTCTACCCCGGCTAATGAGTGCTTTAAGCCGGGATTGCTGCTGTACTAATCCACTTGTCATAGGGTTCCTTCGAAATTACGTGTACGATGGACAGAGCCGGACATTATAGCGATTGAGCGCCGATCTATCTACTTCCCGAGGAGACTAATTCTGCTCCCGGGCAGCCGACTCGGGGCAGTTTGCGACTCTATTCCTGCTTGCCGGGAGCGTACGTACCTCGTGTGATCTCCCGGAGCATTTGCCGCTCGGAAGTACTTAGCTCCGCAAAGGGTTTCTTTAGCAGGTCACGCCTAAGTTCTTGAATTGATTGAACTTCCAGCTTCCTTGTCAAGGCGTTTATAATCCCGCTAAATTCATCCGGCAACTCTGAGACATCCAGGAGCGCCTCTTGTTCCGCAAGCGTTTTGAGGGTTCCAGAATCGCCATGATTTTCATAGCGGGCCATCACAAAGGCCGGCGAGTCGAGGCCTTCAGATCGAATCAACCGAATGACCTCAACCAGTAAACGACACTCCGGAAGCTGGCCAAGACGCCCATATACCTCCTCGTCAAACTGGCCAGCCAACTCAGGCTGTCTCAGAATCAGCGCCAGAGCGGCCTCAGCCAGGCTCGTCCGGGAGGTACCAGCGGATACCTCTTGCTCACGCCTTCTGGCCGGACCTGGTCGTTGCGACGTATTATCATTGCCCATCACTTCGAGTAGCCGGTCGCGGGACAAGCCAGTATGGTCGGAAAGCCGATCTATCATCAGCTGCTTGAATACCCCGTCAGGAATAGTATTTATCAGGGGAACGGCCGCTTTGCTTAGTGCTGCCTTTCCCTCCAACGAGTCCATATCCACCTCTGAGCGCAGTTTGTCGAAGAAAAAGTCCGGTAAATGCGGTGATTCCTGCAGACGATATTCAAACTTGTCTTTGCCTTCCTGACGAATCAGGCTATCCGGGTCCTCACCTTCAGGGAGAAAGAGAAAACGGGCGCTCCTGCCATCCTGCATAAGCGGCAAACTGGTTTGAAGTGCTTTCCACGCTGCATTACGGCCCGCTTCATCACCATCGAAACAGAACGCCAATGAGGAAACCAGGCGGTACATCCTTTCCATGTGCTCCCGACTGGTTGCCGTTCCCAGCGTTGCCACCGCATAACTGATCCCATACTGAGCCAGTGCCACCACATCCATGTACCCTTCGACAACCAGCAAACGCTCCAGCTTGTGGTTCCGGCGCCGCGCTTCGAACAATCCGTATAGTTCGCGCCCCTTATGAAATACGTCAGTTTCGGGCGAGTTTAAATATTTAGGCTGGCCATCTCCTAACAGCCGCCCACCAAACGCGATTACCCGTCCCCGCAGGTCCCGGATGGGAAACATGACGCGATCCCTGAATCGATCATAAATTTTCTCCTCCTCGGGCTTCTCAATCACCATGCCTGAGGCAATCAGCAAGTCTCGTTCATGATTGGTTTTAGCCAACGCCGAGTACAACCCATCCCACTCCGGCGGGGCATAACCGAGTGCAAAATCCCGCGCAATCTCTCCCGAAAGACCCCGCCCTTTGAGGTACTCAACGGCACGATCACGATGTTGATGTGACTTTAACCGGGACTTGTAAAATTCTGCCGCCTGTTCAAGCACCTCATAGATAGATTTTCTGCGCTCTCGCTGCTCAGCGGCGCCTTTTCCCTGTGTACGCGGTACTTCCAGCCCCACTTTATCAGCCAGTGACTCGACTGCCGCCACGAAATCCAGGCGATCGAATTCCATGACGAATTTAAGGGCGCTCCCGGATGCCTGGCACCCAAAGCAATAATAAAACTGCTTATCGGGGCTCACGGTAAACGATGGGGTCTTCTCGCTATGAAAGGGACACAGGCCACTGTAATTCTGACCCGTCTTTTTAAGAGCGACACGCGATTCGACAACCTCAACGATATCGGTCCTTGCGAGTAACTCCTCGATAAATTCCTGCGGAATCAAAGTGGTCTGAATGCCGTAAAATGGAGCAAAAAGAATGGCACGCTACCCACCCCAAAGCAAGAACGGCTTCGCCTACAGAACGGGCTACGCCCTACAGACCGCGGCTTCGCCGCTACAGAACGGGCTGGCGCCCTACCGAGTGAAGTATCTGTCGTCTGTAGCGAAGCGT
>JBBDSF010000003.1:3990-9352 GCA_040905125.1 Pseudomonadales bacterium
CTGTAGCGAAGCGTCCTGTAGCCCGGAGGGCGTTCTGTAGGCCGAAGGCCGTTCTGTAGGCGAAGCCGTTCTCTCAGCCGAGTTTGGTTTTAACACGCTTGCTGACATCGCCCATATCGGCCCGGCCCTGGATGCGTGGACGCACGAGCTTCATAACTGCGCCCATCTCTTTCATGGAGGTCGCTCCCGCCTCCGAGATCGCCTCACTTATAACGGTGTCAAGGGCTTCATCAGTCAATGCTTCCGGCATGAACTCGCGGATAATTTCAAGCTCCGCGGCCTCCGCAGCTGCAAGGTCTTGCCGGTTTCCTTCCTGGTACTGGGTCAATGAGTCATTTCGTTGTTTGACCATTTTATCGAGAATCGTCAACACGCGCTCATCGTCAAGTTCAATTCGCTCGTCGACTTCAACACGCTTGAACTCAGCGGTAATCAGACGCAGCGTAGCCAGGCGCTGTTTATCGCGCGCGCGCATGGCTTGTTTTATCTGCTCTTCAACCCGCTGTTTGATTTCCGATGGCATGGCAGTGATCGGTATTATTTGGGATTTAGTGGGAGAAGCAGCACACTACTTGCCTGGTGGGGAACTCGCTACTTCTGGTTTGGACACTAGTAGGGCCGCTCCATTCGTTTCGATTCCCGCTGAAGTTTCTTGGCATGCCGCTTGACCGCAGCCGCCGCCTTGCGTTTACGAATCGCGGTTGGCTTTTCATAAAATTCTCGTCGCCGAACCTCAGCGAGTACTCCTGCTTTCTCACAGGATCGCTTGAAGCGACGTAGCGCCACATCAAATGGCTCATTCTCTTTTACTTTTACGTGAGGCATTCGGGTTTTATTCCCCTCCATTTCCAAAAGGCGATGAATTCTAGCGGCTAAAGGCGCCAAATGCAAAATTGTCGTTTTAGCGGTTGCGAACCACAATTTTTGTACGCGAGATTTTTCCTCACAAAATCAGTAAGATAGAACTTTTCCGGAATAGTTCCAGTTAACATGCGAATCCTCGGTATCGAAACTTCTTGCGACGAAACCGGCGTAGCCATCTATGATGACCAAGCCGGGCTTGTTGCCGACCTTTTATATAGCCAGGCGGAGACGCACGCCGCTTATGGTGGCGTGGTACCTGAACTCGCCTCCCGCGATCACATCCGCAAGACGTTACCCATGATCGATCAAGCGATGGATGAAAGCGGCTCCTGTCCTGCCGACATCTCCGGTATTGCCTATACCGCGGGGCCCGGACTTGTCGGTGCCTTGATGGTCGGCGCCAGCATTGCCAAGTCGTTGGCGCTCGCGTGGAACGTACCGGCTATCGGCATACATCATATGGAAGGACATCTACTTGCGCCCATGTTGTCCGCTGATCCACCCGATTACCCCTTCGTCGCCCTGCTGGTCTCCGGCGGCCACACACAATTGTTGGCCTGCCAGGGACTCGGGGAATACCAATTATTGGGGGAATCAGTCGATGACGCCGCCGGCGAAGCGTTCGACAAGGTGGCCAAAATGCTCAAACTTGGCTATCCCGGCGGACCTGCTGTAGCCAAACTGGCCGAAGATGGGACCCCGGATCGTTTTCAATTTCCCCGGCCCATGACTGATCGACCAGGTCTGGATTTCAGCTTCAGCGGCCTTAAAACCTATACCATGAATACCCTTCGAGATATTCAGGCCCCAACGCACCAGGATCATGCTGATATTGCCTGGGCGTTCCAACGTGCTGTTGTGGATACGATACGGATAAAATGCCGGCGCGCATTGGAGCAAACTGCATTGCCAACCCTTGTCGTTGCCGGTGGTGTCAGCGCGAATACGGAACTGCGCAAGTTACTTTCACAAATGGGCGAGGAACAGAGATGCCGGCTTTGTTATCCTGAGCTTCGACTCTGTACCGACAATGGCGCCATGATCGCCTATGCCGGGATGGCAAGGCTTAAAGCAGGGCACACGGAAGGGCTGGAAATACATGTCCGACCAAGATGGCCCATTACAGAAGTAAATGCGACTTGAGGTGAAACAGGTAGCGATGGATATCGTTTATATAAAAGAACTGGAAATAGAAACTGTTATCGGCATCTTTGAATGGGAAAGAAATATCAAGCAAGTAGTTTCCATTGACCTTGAGATGGCATGCGACGTGAGGCATGCAGCCCAAAGCGACCGGATTGAAGACGCCGTTAACTACAAGTCCATCGCCAAACGTTTGATCGAATTCGTGGAAGCCAGCGAGTTTCAATTGATTGAAACACTCGCCGAAAGAATCGCAGATATCGTCCTGACCGAGTTTGGCATACGCTGGTTGCGCCTTCGGCTGGGTAAGCCAGGGGCTGTCAGCGGGTCGAAGGATGTTGGGCTGATCATTGAAAGGGGTGAGAAGACACGTGAATGATCAACACCTGGTCTATCTGAGTCTTGGCAGCAACATTGACCGGGAACACTATATCGCCCGTGCGCTGGATGAACTGAGTGCGCAATACGGTTCAATGGATATCTCGCCAGTCTACGAGAGCGCCGCCTTCGGATTTGAGGGTGATCCGTTCTACAACCTGGTTGTCGGTCTTTATACAGACGAGCGCTTGCGAGTCCTGATGAATAAACTGAAGCAAATCGAGTCGAACAATGACCGTACTCGCGACGGCGGAAAATTTTCCTCCAGAACACTGGATATTGACATTCTGACCTACAATCAGCTCAGCGGCGTACACGAACAAATGCCGCTGCCGAGACCGGAAATTTTCAAGCAGGCATATGTACTCGCGCCCTTTGCCGATATTGCGCCCGGATTCCAGCTCCCGAATGCCACCGTCTCACTCGCAACACTGTGGTGTAATTTCGACCAGGCCCGCCAACCCCTGACCAGGATACCATTCGCATGGCAAGGCCTGAATCTACCAGCGTTTCAATTGAACAAGAACGGATAGTCAAAGTCGGCAACCCGTTTTTATAGATTGTCAATATGGATTGGCTTTATAATCGACGGATTCCCCGATACCGCTCGTATAAGTGTGCGCGTGACTTTTTAAGCAAACTCCCGGACGCCAGAGGAAACCTTGAGCTTCGTTCGACACCACCCAATCCTGTTTGGCTTTGTCATACTGGCCATGTCTATTTTCGGATTGACTGCCTATACCTATATCCAAAATCAACAAAGAGAAGACCAGGGAGCATGGGGTGACAACCAAACGCCGATAGTCATCACCAAACCGGCTGAAATTAGACCACTGGTAGACGAGATCGAATCTATCGGGACGGCGAAAGCCAACGAATCAGTCTCGTTGGCAGCCAAGGTTACCGATACGGTCAGCGACGTTCATTTCGAAGATGGTGCATTGGTCGAAAAAGGCGACATTTTATTGGAATTGACTAACTCCGAAGAGCGGGCAATGTTAGCGGAGGCAAAAACTACGCTGGACGAAGCAACTCGACAATACAATCGACTCCAGAATCTTATTGACCGAAACCTTGCCTCGGAGCAACAACTGGATGAAGCGAAAGCGCGAGTAGAAACCGCCCAATCTCGTTTTGACGCTATCGTAGCGCGCCTGGACGACAGATTAATTCGCGCCCCTTTTAGTGGCGTATTGGGATTCAGAAACGTTAGCCCCGGGACATTAGTGTCTCAAAATACTGTTGTTACCACGCTGGACGATATCCGTACGATCAAACTGGATTTCTCCATATCGGAACGGTATCTGAGCTCCGTCAAACCCGGTCAGGAAGTTATCGCCAAAAGTACCGCATGGCCAGAAGAATCCTTTACCGGCAAGGTTCAAACCGTTGGCTCACGGGTGGACCCCGTTACGCGGTCCGTTTCGGTTCGTGCCCGCATCGACAACGAAGAACTGATGTTGCGTCCCGGCATGCTGTTGACAATACGCCTGGTGCAGAGTCGCACCAATGCCTTGGTGATACCGGAAGAAGCGATTATACCTATACAGGACAAGCACTATGTTTACCGCGTCGGCGAGGATCATACTGCGCGGCGACAACAAGTGGAAATTGGACGCCAGCGACCGGGGATTGTGGAGATAATATCCGGCCTTGAGGAAGGCGATCAAGTTATTACCGAGGGCGTCATCAAGGTTCGCCCGGGAATAAAGGTTATCCCGAAAAATTCACAAGCGGCCGCGAACAGACAAAAAGAGGCCAGGCATGATCAGGTTTAACCGGCTAAAAATTGTCACCCGGGATATCACGGTATGTTGATATCAGACGTCTCCGTCAAAAGGCCGGTTTTCGCGGCCGTCATCAGCATGCTCGTGCTGGCTTTCGGGGTGTTGTTTTTTCAGGAACTACCGCTGCGTGAGTATCCGGATGTCACCTCGCCGCGAGTTTCCGTATCCACCGATTATCCCGGTGCGTCCGCGCAGGTAATAGAAACGCAGATTACGCAACTCATCGAGGACCAGATCAGCGGTATTGAGGGGATTGACAGAATCAGCTCATCAAGCCTGAACGGTTCTTCCCGTATCTCCGTCCAGTTTAACCTGAATCGGGACATTGACCAGGCCGCCAACGACGTAAGGGATCGCGTCTCCCGAATCATCGGCCGGCTACCCGAAGATGCCGACCCTCCCCGCATCGCGAAAGCAGACAGCGATGCCAGACCCGTGCAGTGGTTTTCGTTGACGAGCAACTCCATGAACAAAATGGAATTAACGGACTATGCGGAACGCTATCTGGTCGATCAGTTTACCGTAATTGATGGGGTTGCGAATGTCCGGCTCAGTGGGTCGGGCCGTTACGCAATGCGGATCTGGTTGGACCGGGTCGCACTGGCAGCCCGAAACCTGACCGTAACCGATGTAGAGCAGGCCCTGCGCACCCAGAATGTCGAGCTCCCTGCGGGGCGCATCGATTCTCTCGCACGGGAATTTACCGTCAGGGTTAACAGAGCCTTTCAAACCGCCGATCAGTTCAGAGATCTCACTGTCGCGCGGGGTGACGACGGCCACCTGATCAAACTAGGCGAAGTCGCCAACGTCGAGGTCGGTCCAACCAATTACCGGACGGAATTCCGGGGCAACTCGAACGACAGAGTGGGCATGGGTATCGTCAAGCAGTCGACGGCCAATACACTGGAAGTACTCCGCGCGACCAACAAAAGAGCCGCCACCATCAACTCATCCTTGCCCGAGGGTATGAGACTGGTCGCCAGTACTGATGATTCTGTCTTTATCGAAAACGCGATCAACTCGGTCTATTACACGCTCGCCATCGCCATGACTCTGGTGAGCATTGTCATCTATATGTTCCTCGGCACGGTGCGAGCCATGATCATTCCGGCAATCACGATTCCGGTTTGTCTCATCGCATCATTTATCGGTTTGGCCGCCTTTGGATTCTCTGTCAATCTTATAACGTT
>JBBDSF010000003.1:9452-12325 GCA_040905125.1 Pseudomonadales bacterium
CGAATTGAATCCGACTATAAGGAAACCAAGCCGCAACTTATTGTGGACGTGGACAGAACCCGCGCTGCCGACCTGGGCGTATCGATTCAGGCCATCGGTCGAACGTTGCAGACCATGATGAGCGAACGACGGATTACCACGTACGTGGATAACGGTGAAGAGTACGACGTTATCGTGCAAGCAAAAGACGAACAACGAGCCTCGATCAGTGATCTGACCAACATCTATGTGCGATCCGATACGAGCGGAGAGCTGATTCCCCTTTCAAACCTTGTGACGATTCAGAGCCGAGCGGAGGCCGGCAGTCTTAATCGCTATAATCGGCTTCGGTCAATCACTATATCCGCGAATCTTGAGGCTGGATATACATTGGGGGAAGCGCTGGAGTTTCTGGAAGGCATAGTCAGGGACGAGTTACCAGCGAGCACTCAAGTCGACTATAAGGGCGAATCCCGTGACTTCCGAGAATCAGAAGGTGGTTTGCTGTTTGCTTTCCTGCTGGCACTACTGGTCGTTTTTTTGGTGCTGGCGGCACAATTTGAAAGCTTCGTACATCCCATCGTCATTATGACAACCGTGCCCCTCGCTACCTTTGGCGGATTGTTAGGGCTGTATCTTACGGGTAATACGCTGAACATCTACAGCGATATCGGCATCATTATTCTTGTGGGCATATCCACCAAAAACGGAATTTTGATCGTAGAATTCGCCAATCAGCTACGCGACCAGGGCTTACCCTTCGACAAGGCATTAAGAGAGGCTGCGGAGATCCGTTTGCGCCCGGTGCTGATGACTGCCCTGTCTACACTAATGGGTTCAGTACCATTGATCATGGCGACGGGCGCCGGTTCCGAAAGCCGGTATACTTTGGGCGTGGTGATATTCTCAGGCGTTCTTATGGCGACTATCCTGACGTTGTTTGTCATTCCGATCTTCTATGAGTTGCTAGCCCGGTATACGGGTTCTCCGGGTGAAGTCGCAGCGAAGCTCAAAAGACTTGAAGACGAAGCGCAGAATACCCGGGAGTGGGCAGGTCAAAGTGGAGGCGGCGCGTAAGTTTTGTCCATTCACGGACACGCACGTTAGTGACTGTCGCCATCGCTCCAGTGATTGCCCAATAGTGACAGTTTAATCAGAGACGGCCTGTAATCCTTTTCAGCGGCAAGATCTGAACGATGGCGATCCGCTTCGTCGTCCGATGACGTATCGTAGGCCAGATCCAGATTAACCCGATAGAGCACGAAACTATCCCCCGCAACACGCTGATCCGACGCCGGGAGTGTCACAATAAAGTAAATATTACCTTCATGGTCATAGGCAAAGCGTTGATCCGGCGGCAACCTTATGCCCTGTGGATTCTCATCATAATTTCTCAAATCCTGGAACGCAGCCTCGTCGACTTCGGCGACTTCTTCCTCGTCCTCGCGTTGAGATGCTTCCGTTGACCTGGAATTAGCGGCGGCGTCTGTCTGACCAACCCGGCCCCTTGTATTCGAGGCGGTTGACAGCAATCCTTCGAAATTAAGCGCAAACCCCTCGGGTAAGCCGATATCAATATCCTGACCCAGGGTCAATATGTCGTCGTTAACCAAATTGGTCAGGCTGAAACCACTCGGTGCATTCGGCAAGATCTGACTCACCCCGATATCCACAGAGAAGGCTTCACCTTGTGACAAGCCATAGAATATACCTTCGCCCGCAGTCTCGGCCCGCTGTACCAGCGGATTATCCGCTGTCCCCACATCGGCCGTGGGTGACAGGTAAATAATGGAACCCTGACTACTCAACACATCTATACCGCTCTCGGGGTCGTTGACGCGTTCGAAGAGTGGCCTGTCGCCACTCGGGGCGGTTGCCTTTGTAATGACGAGGTTCACATCACTGGCAGCATCAATGGAAGCGATCTTTATACCGGTCTCCGCGGACAATGTCGCTGAACCGTCCGCGGATATCGATGTATTCGGA
Source organism: Pseudomonadales bacterium (assembly GCA_040905125.1). GTDB lineage: Bacteria > Pseudomonadota > Gammaproteobacteria > Pseudomonadales > Azotimanducaceae > JBBDSF01. The sequence continues at coordinate 11,418 of JBBDSF010000003.1, forward strand.
GCCTGTGCAATCTCTCCCTCCACGCTAAACGCACTGAAGTTCGAACCGGTTTCAACGTCGCTATTGAACAGCAGGTCACCGCTGGTGGTACGAACATTGGCATTATTACCCGCAGTCAGCCCGAGGCCATCGGTACCATTAACAGTAATATCGCCAGTCGCCGCAACGTTGGTATCACCCGCGGCACTGATCGTTTGATTCAATGTTACGGTATCACCAGCGGCAACATCGGCATTGCCACCGGCATCGATAATGCCGTTAGATACGATATTGCTGTTGGTGCTTCGCAACGTTACTGTGCCGTTTGACGAGGTGACATTACTGCCTAATAACAATGACTGACCTGACCTGACAGTAAGATCGTCACTTGAATCAAGCGATCCGAATATCTCAACCGACCCGCTCGAACTTGTCAGGGACAGCGTTCCGGTTTGAGCGCTCATGTCGTCATTCACGCCGAGATTGCCCTCGGCTTCCACCACGATACTGTCGCCAGCGGTGACTTGCTGCACGGAAACGGTATCTTCACCACTGATCAGTGTCACTGTTCCTTGCGTGGCCGTCACTGTCTCATCAAACGTGATGGAACCGTCTGTCACCACCGTGATATCGCCCAACGACTCCTGGACGACGCCGACTCCAGCCACATCGCCTGATGACGCGATATCAATTGAGTTACCCGACACGAATAGATCGGTTAGATCGATATTGTTGGCACTGTCTACGCTGAGACTGTAAATCGGATTGATCGTACCGAGTTGCCCTAACGATATGTCGCCTGTCCCCGCGGTGAGAGCAAGCTCCACATCGGATGTCGCCTGCGAACCGGCGTCGATGGTTCCGAAAGCACCGTCGTCGCCCACAATATTGATGCCCGCACCGCTCGCATCGCCTGCGTTCGTCGTATC
>JBBDSF010000003.1:12425-13657 GCA_040905125.1 Pseudomonadales bacterium
ACTTTGTGTTTCATTGAGTTGTACCGTCGATCCCGTGAAATCTACACTGCCAAACTCATTCTGTGAGTTATTCAGAACGATGTCCGCGATGCCGCCGTCAGCATCGATAGTTACGCTGCCGATAACGTTCAGAAGCGCATTTTCCCGGTCCGTTACATCGCCGCCCGACGTCAATGTCAGCGAGCCATCGAGATTGATCCCCTCGATTTGGGTACCGCTCGACTCGGTAATGGTTGCATTAATCGCAGTCAGGTCGATGTTGCCGGCATTGAACTGATCCGACTCACCGTCACCCAGCAGGATGTTATCTCCCGCAATAAACGTTGCATCGTTCAGTATACTGATCTCGGCAGCCGTGATATCGGTAATGTTTGCGGCGGATTCAAGAACCAGGGAGTCAGCGTCAATGAATTCGATGCTGACGTCATCTGTCTCCGCAACCACGGCGCTACCGGTGACAAGAGTAAGATCACCAAATCTGTTTATCGACTCGCCAAAGTCGATCGCTGCGTTTTCACCGGTCACCAGTGCCGTATCGTTGTCTACTTCAATGTCGGCACCGGCAATACCGAAAATATTCTCCTCGGTGGAGGCCAGATCCAGCGTACCCGTCACAGACGATGTATCCAGGTTGATATCGCCGGTTTGGGTGATATTTACATTGATCCCCGAAACGGCCAGGGAACCGAATTGGACGGGATTGTTCGTACCCAGCGTAATGTTTCCATCCGTGGAAATCGACGCCAGACCGGCAACCTCCAATTCATCTTCACCATCAGTGACGTTCCCTGTAGAGGTCAATGTCAGAGAGCCCGCGTCTATCTCTGTCAGCCTGGTTGCCTCGTTGTTGACGATCACCACGTCGTCAGCTTCAACTGTCAACCTGTTAAGCTCATTGCCTGGATTGTCCAGAGTGACATCACCCGATCCGTTAGCGGCGAGAATATCCAGATCGGATTCGACAATCATCTGTCCCGTGGCATTGACATCGCCCGCCGCAATCAGTGTCAGGCTTTCGACATCGGCAAAATCGAAATCGGTAGATGCATCGACTTCCGTGATCGACACGTCGCTGCCTTCAACAGTAATGCTCCCGAAGCTGTTGTTGACCTCATCAAGTATGATGGCGTCTCGACCACTATTGGCATTCAAGGACACGTTTCCACCCACGGACATGCCGGCATTGAGCGCCTGATCTATCACGCCCCGCGCGGTTACCAGCAAGTCGCCGG
>JBBDSF010000004.1:0-2212 GCA_040905125.1 Pseudomonadales bacterium
AGCGGTTGATGGATATGGTGGAAGATTTTGACGACATTTATGGGTAAAGCTAAGCTTAGAATGGACGCTTACGCTACGCCAGAGTTATGTACGCCTCGGGCCGCGACTGTTGTTCAAGAACAATCGCTACGGCTACGCACGACAGACACGGCGCATGCAAAGCACCGCCGCGAAGTTAAAAACGGTGCTGGGTCGCGTGGTGCGGGACATTGAGCGTCAACTGGCCCATCAGCCCGAACCGCTGCGTGCCACCTTTGCCGAGCCGTTGGCACTGAGCAAACGACTGCTCGCACAGCAACGACAGGACAAGAACAAGCTCTATGCGATGCACGCGCCGGAGGTCGAGTGCATTGCCAAAGGCAAAATGCCCAAGCGGTACGAGTTTGGCGTCAAAGTCAGTATCGCCACCACCAACCGTTCCAACCTGGTGGTCGGTGCGCATCAATGCCGGGCAATCCCCATGACGGTATGTAGCGACAATCAAGATGAGAGAGGAGCGACAAACAGGATGAAAAAACAGGCATTGCAACAAGTTGAACGATTAACCGGCCAGCGGCTTGAGCGTTGCTATGTGGATCTTGGATACCGTGGTCACGATGTTACTGACGTGACGGTGTTCAAAGCTCGGCAGAAGCACGACGTGACAACGAGTATCCGGCGCGAACTGAAACGACGCAACGCCATCGAACCGATCATCGGTCACATGAAAAGTGACGGCCTGTTGCATCGCAATTATCTCAAAGGAACCCAGGGCGATGCCATCAACGGACGGTTCTGCGGTGCCGGCCAGAATCTGCGTTTGATCCTCAGGCACCTGAGGATTTTTTGGCTCAAAATTCGCCAGCCATTATGGCGATATAACGCAATCACTTCACCGTGCACCGCTTGAAAAGCGGCTTTTTCAGGGCCGACTAACATAGCAAGTGGATCGATTATGACGGGACAAGCCCAATACTGTGTTTCCCTTCATCGCTGGCGCAGGGGGGTTGTATCTGGGGTGCTGCCAAATATATGCCGGACGAAAGCGTGCAACTATTTGAACAGGTCGAAAGCGGTGATATCGCAAGCGCCAGGGAGCTTTGGTCGCGCATGATCCCATCGTTGCTCTATATCTGGCGCGGCAATTACATGTGCGATTCATGGACATCCTTGCAATTTTCGCATCTTCAAATCGACCTGAAAATTCTGGTATTGCAGCCGTTCTTTTTTGGGGTCGTAGTTATCGCCAACCTCCTCCCAGTACGGCGTTAGGTTTCCCAGCTCTGCAGCTCTTTGCATCGGCGTCTTGCCATTCAGCGCGCCGTGTGGACGTTGCCAGTTTTAGTAGAACTGCCATTCGGCCAGTCGGTCGCTAAGTTCAGGATCATCGAGATCGCAGACCGCATAGAATTCTATCTTGTCGGTCTTCTGTGATCGTTCGACTTTCCCGTTCAGATGTGGTGATCTTGGTTTGTTGGGCCAGAATTTGATGCCGTACTCCTGAAGTCGCTCTTGTACTTTATAGGCAAATAACTCGGTACCTCGGTCGGTTTGAATTCGTTGTATGGGAAAGATCATTTCCTCGATGACTGCATCAATAAAATCCAAGGTGATTTTTGCTGTTCGCCTTTTGTAGATCCGGAGGACGCGACAACGCATACAGTCGTCCACAGAAGTGTATTGGTAGAGTCCGGCTGCGATCTTGCAGGTATCCATCTGAACTCGTTCCCCGGGTATCGGCCTTGAATAACGCTTTGTGTATCTTCCTCGTGGCGGTCGATTCAGCGGGCCCACCTTCGCCTTCACAAGAACTTTATGGATGGTCGCTAGAGAATACTTGGTTGCAGTCTCTCTGATCAGCTCCGACTGAATACGTCGTGCGCCCAGGTTGCGCTCCTTACGAAGCTGAAGAATTCTATCGCTAAGGTTTTTCGTTCGTTTCTGATTCGGGCTCGACTTTGGTCGACGACTGCGGCTCGCCAACCCTTCAGTTCCCTGATTCTGCCAAAGCCTATACCAGAGCCTCAACGTGGGACGGGAGATCCCACAGCGCTTGCATGTTAAGCCGGCATCACCCGTGGCCTCGTATAATTCGACCCACACCAGCCGCATCTTAATGTGCTTGTCCATAGTACCCAATCATAGTGAAAGGATGTCTATGAATCACACATCTCAGTGCACAACCGGATTTGCAGCAAAGCCGCTAACGCCAAAGGCCGGCAACGTCTTGCCC
>JBBDSF010000005.1:0-13207 GCA_040905125.1 Pseudomonadales bacterium
CAGGAAAGACGTGCCGGACACGACAGCGATCAGCGTTGGTTATGAGCGCTGATCGCCCAACAAGATCGGAGGTAAAAGGTCGACCCTGTGGAAAGCTGATCAGGCTTGGCAAGTGCTCACCAATGTTAACGGATTGCGTTGTCGCCGCGATTACGATCTTCACGTACTACTGAAGGTAAAGGCAGGTCCGTGGCTGTGGATCCCGGATAACTGCTTCGCAGTTTCCGGGATGACGGCCGGATCAAGAACGTCACCCCGGCCGAAGACTGTGTCCCGGCCGAAGAGCCGGGAGCCGGGGTCCGGGATGACGGGCGGATATCCCGCTGCCGCGGGAGTCCGGGATGATGGCCGGTTGATGCGTTGCGTTTCCCTGACGGGATTGGTTAGTCGCGTACCTTAAACGCCTCGATAGAATGATCGCTATCAAGACAAAGCGTTATGTCCGCACGGTCGGGCATTTCCGCCAGCATTCGTCGCGTGATGCGCTCGTAATACATGATGAACTCCCGGACCTGAGCCTCGTTCATGACCCGGTCACCCCGCTCTGCCAAAGCCTGCTCCTGCTGCAACCGCCACCGATAGACGGATTCCATGTCCGGTACCGCGAGATATATCAATTGATTCACGGAGTGAAACGCTCTCTGGTAGTCCGCATGGGCCAGACATTCGTTAACGTACGTTCGCCAAAGCGCATCGGAGTCCTGCTCGGCTTCCAGCTGATTGACCGGTTCTACCAAATCCCACTCGGCGACCGGGCGGGCCCCCCAGCACCAACCCTCCAAAATCAGCACCGATGGCTTGCCGCTGAGCACACGGTAAGCGCTACGATCATCGTTCCCTTTATCAAATTGTGGAATACGTGTTTCGAGGCCGGCTTTCAAGTCCGAAATTACCGTATTCATCAGAGACATATCGTGCGTACCGGGTACACCCCTTACTTTCAATAAGGGATGGATGTCGCGGGCCAGTTGTTCTCTCGCTGCTCTGGTTTTATAAAAGTCATCCAGGGACAGGACACAGGGTTCAAGATCGAATGTCTTGTCGAGCAACTTGCTCAACAAGACAGCCAGAGTAGATTTGCCGCTTCCTTGTGCCCCGGCCACACCGAGTGAAAGCGGCGCTTTTAATTCTGCCGCTTTTAATTCTGCCGCTTTTAATTCTGCATTGGCGGTCGTCCAGGCAGCAATGGCGAAGATTGCGTCAAAGTAATCTTGTTGGATTGCCTCGGGAATTCCCAGTTGACGCGCCTCATCGATAAATTCCTTGTATGCCGAGGACCTGTGAGATTCAAGATGCGCGGGTATGGAAAGCGGTATTTCCAGCATTCATTCAATCTCTCGCCGAAACGCGGGCAATGCCTCAAGCAGTTGTTTGCCATAGCGCTGGGTAACCAGTCGCCGGTCCAGTATCGTTACGGTACCGTAGTCATTCTCGGTTCGGAGTAAACGGCCACACGCCTGGACCATTCTCAAAGCGGCATCGGGAATCATGATTTCGCCGAACGCATTGCCTCCCCGACTTTCTATCCATTCACTTTGTGTGGCACCCACTGGATCATCCGGTACCGCGAAGGGTATTTTAATGATGACCACATGGTCGCAATATTCGCCTGGCAGATCGATGCCCTCGGCGAAACTGGCAAGCCCGAATATGATGCTGGGTTCGCCACTGTCCACGCGTTGTTTATGCTGACTGACAATTTCCATTCGCGACAAGGTGCCCTGGCACAGCAAAGCTTCTCCCAGTTCTTCCTGAACACGGCTTTTAACCTGGAGCATTTGGCGCCAGGACGTGAACAACACCAGGGCGCCCCTGACGTCGTCCAGCAATCCTGGAAGCATTTCGGCAACCGTGTCCCCATGAAGATCTGCCTCCCGGGGATCCACATCCATTTTGGGAACGCGCAGGACACCCTGATCCTGAAACCGGAATGGACTGGGCAAAGTCTTGAAAATATTTTCGCTGTCGATGCCTGAACGTTGGCGAAAGCGGGTGAAATCACCGGCGACAGCAAGTGTCGCGGATGTGACTACCGCACCGAACGCTCTGGACCACAATAATTCATTCAAGGTTTCGCTGACCGAGATCGGGCTGACATTTAGTTGAATCTCGGATTCATCGCCGCCACCCTTGAAATTGATCCACCTGGCCAGCGGCGCACGCTCTTCCGAATCTTTGGACATATAGTGAAGCCATAATTTTGTGGCACTTTCAACACGCGAAACCATGGCTGATATTACAGGCAGCCAATGTTCACAACGCTCCTTTTCGGTCTCGTCAGTCACCGCCAGGCGTTCTTCGAGGGCATGAACGACAGGGTCAAGTGAGTTCAATATGCCACGGAAGGATTGATACAAGGCAGCACTGGTTTCAACAAGGGACTCAGGAACCCGTCCCATGGGGAATCTGTATTGCAGCATTTCCTGATTACTTGACGCCATTTCACGTATTGGTTCCAGAGCCGCGATCGCTTCCTGCAACATTCGATTAACATCGACGGCACGATCCTCCAATTGCACCAGGCCACCCGGCAGATTGGCTACCTCACCCAATTCGGCGCAAAGTTGCTTTAATGTTTCCGGAATTTGTTCTACCCACGTTTGTGTCGCGCGGATTTGAAGGAAACTGGAGAAGTGATTGATGGCCTTCTCGGGCAAATGGTGGCCCTCATCGAAGATGTAGATAGTATCTTCCGGTGATGGCAAAACCGTTCCTCCTCCCATCATCAGGTCAGACAGCACCAGATCGTGATTGGTAACTATACAATCTACCTTGTGAATTCGTTCCCTGGCGCGATAGAAGTAGCAATTGTCATAGTGAGCACACTGCTTGCCAGTGCATTGCACATGGTCGGTGCTAATTCGATTCCATACGGAATGCTCGATTTCGCTGGGCCAGCTATCCCTGTCGCCATCCCATTCACCTTTGCCAAGTGACTTCAGCATGGTGTCGAACAAGGCGCGCTGGGATTCATCCACATCAAAGTACTCGTCATCGTAGAGTGCCAATGTCTGGTTATACGATGTGGATTGTTGCAATGCCATGTCCAGTCTGGATAAACACAGATATCGGCGCCGCCCCTTGGCCAGAGCGAACGAAAAATCCAGGCCTGCATGCCTGCGTATATCCGGCAAGTCGGTATAGACGATCTGTTCCTGCAGGTTCACCGTGGCAGTTGAGATCACCAGTTTCTTGCCAAGTGTTTTCGCCAGAGGTAACGCAGCAATAGCGTATGCAACAGTCTTGCCGGTGCCGGTGCCGGCTTCAACCACGCACACATGAGGGCCGGACTGGCGTTCGCCATCGGCGTCGATTTCGATGTTTCCCAGGGTATTGGCAATCTCCGCTATCATCACCCGTTGACAATAACGGGATTTATAGCCTTTCTCTTCCAGCAGTCGCGAATAACCTTGCTGGATTTCCAGCTTTACGTCCTCGCTCAACATGGAACAAACCGGTGGCGGTCACTTGAGAATATATCTGGAATAGATGATGAGGTTTTCATGAACGCGGTTATCATATCATTGTTTGCAAGGAAGGAATTGATTCCTTGCGCAACAACCCGGGGTGACGTCTTGAATTTGCAGCCAATGGCCCCGGATTTTCATTCAGTCTTGTGAAGGAACGTTTAGTATGAGAATTCTTCTGTTTCTGGCGACTAACATCGCTGTATTGGTGTTGGTCAGCATCGTTTTCCAGGTCTTCGGTATCGGCGGCATCCTCGCCGAGAATGGCATCGATCTGAACTATACGGCGTTGCTGGTCATGGCGGCCGTTATCGGCTTTGGCGGTTCCTTCATTTCGCTGGCTATATCCAAGTGGACAGCCAAACGTGGTATGGGAGTGCGGGTTATCGAACGACCTGCCTCGGAAACCGAAGAATGGCTGGTTTCCACCGTACGCCGACAGGCAAAACAGGCCGGCATTGGTATGCCTGAAGTCGGCATTTTCGAGTCACCACAGCCCAACGCCTTCGCGACGGGCATGAATCGAAATAACGCACTCGTCGCTGTCAGCTCTGGCTTACTCCATGCCATGACTGCCGACGAGGCGGAAGCAGTGCTCGGACACGAGATCAGCCACATAGCCAACGGCGACATGATTACCATGGGCCTGGTTCAAGGTGTGGTGAATACGTTCGTCATCTTCCTGTCGCGTATCGTCGGCTTTATCGTGGACCGCCTGATATTCAAAACACAGCGAGGAATCGGCCCCGGTTTTTTTATCACTTCGATCATCGCACAGATTTTACTGTCGATTCTCGCCACCATGATTGTGATGTGGTTTTCCAGATACAGAGAGTTCCGGGCCGATACAGGCGGCGCGGAGCTCGCCGGTCGCCCGAAAATGATTGCCGCATTGCGGCGCCTGCAAAGCGCCAGCGAACAAAAAGACCTGCCCGGGCAGTTCTCGACCTTCGGAATTTCAGGCAATGTGGCCAGCGGGCTCGCACGATTGTATCGCAGCCACCCACCACTTGAAGAGCGAATCGCCGCCCTGGAACAAACCGCCTGAGGCACGGTTTCTCAGGCGGCTGAAACCAGGGGGACAACCTTGTTGTCCTCACCCGCCGGTAGACGCTGGCTGCCGGCATCGTCATCGTCTGAATCGTGCGCGCCATCTTCAGGCGCAAGATCGACAATACTTTGTGTTGTCTTGGGCAGGTCGACAAACGGATGTGACTCGTCCACTTCGACCGCGTGATTTCTGATTCTAATGGCGATCCAAAGGCCGAGCATGGCGTATGCCGCACCGAATACGTAAAACAGGGCGTAGACATTCATGGCCATCAGCGGACCGATCACGACAGGGGCCATCACCGCACCCGCTCCATGGAGCATGAGAATACCACTGGCGATTTCGATTAATGGAAGTTTGCTGTGGTCGTTAGCATGGGCCAGACAAAGAGAATAAATCGGGAAACAGGTGGCTCCAAAAATAAACATCAAGCCGTACATCATGCCGACACTGACTTCCGAGGCAATGACAACCAACGAACAGGTCACCACACTCAAGGCGCAAATCAGCACCATGATCTTGCGACGATCAAAACTGTCCGACAACTTTCCGAAAGGAAGCTGGAACACGGCACCACCCAGAATACCGGCGGCCATGAACAAGCCTACCTGAGATGTTTCCAGCCCTTTTAAATTCGCAAACAACGGACCCAGCGCCCAGAAGCCACCGGTTACCAGACCCCCGACAAATGCGCCGACAACGGCGACATGAGTCGAACGATACAGACGCCGAAGATTAAATTTGATGACGGGGATAGGTTGCGGGGTACTCGCCCGGGTCAGACCAACCGGGACCAGGCCAAGCAGAAGCAGAACCGCGGCCAGCATAAAGAGCGAATCGTCGCCTTCCAGTGGCAGTCCCAGGAGAAACTGGCCTGTGAAGATGGCCAACATCGTGATGACGGCATACACGGAAATAATAGTGCCTCGCTGAGTAGTACTCGCTCGTTCGTTAAGCCAGCTTTCGATAATCATGTACAGACCGGCGATGGCCCAACCCGTCAGGCATCGAGCAGCCAACCAGACCCAGAAATATTCGAAGATCCCCATCAACAGCAATACCGCCGCCGTAACTGCCGACAGGACGGCGAATACCCGGATGTGTCCGACCCGGCTCACCATTTTCGGGATGGTCAGGCAACCGAGGACGAATCCGACAAAATAAGCGGATGCTGTAAAACCGATTGCGCTGGCAGACCAACCAAGGGAGTTGGCATGCAACGGCAACAGGGTAAGCTGCAATCCATGCCCCACAAGCAGGATCGCAATCGCCAACAGAAGCGATTTAACCGAGCGAAGAGTTATAAACATCCAGCGAATTCCACTTATGCGCGCCGTGTCAGGTAAGAAGTTTCGGGATTGTAGAGGAAGCTACATCGGATGGATGTGCGCCAGCTCACAAAGGCTCGCGATTGTAGAGCAATAAGACAAACAATTACATCATTAATTCGATAAAAAACGTCAGGCTGGATCCCGGATAGTCCCCCGGTCTGCGACCGGAGGACTTCCAGGATGACGAGTCCTTAGAGCCAGAAGAAAAACAGGCGCCACAACCACCCGCGCTGAAGATCTTTCTCGCAAGTCTTGAGTTGCTCGGCATACATGTTGGCCCGGCGGGAAACCTTGCTGGCGACATTCTTGAGCCACTGTTTACCTTCGAAGGTGCGTCTGGCATACCCGCCATGGCCTTCATGATAGGCCAGATACAAACTGTAGGTATCTGACTGGGACAACCCGTTTTGGCGATGACTTTGGGCGTTGTACCAGCCAATGAAATCCATAGCGTCCTTGAACTTATGCCGGTCAGCTCCCCGGTTACCAGTCGACTTCTTATACTGCGCCCAGGTGCCATCGGTGGCCTGGGAAAATCCGAACGCACTCGCCGGACGCGGTCCGGGGAATATCCACAGAATCTTCGTCCGCGGTGGTTTTGCGCGGGCTCGAAATCCGGATTCCTGGTGAGCGAATGCCATCAGTACGGGAATTGGCGTTCCCCAGCGGCGCTCTGCCCTGCGGGCGTCGTCGTACCAGCCACTCTTGTCATAAAAAATTTCGCAAATGTTGTCCGGTTCTGCCGGCGGCCTGGAGAGACAACCTGACAACAATAAGATGATGGCCAAGACCCAGAGATGCTTCATACCCCGTACTCGTCAAATAATGCTAAAAGTTCATCCTCGCCCCACAAGGTAACGCCAAGTTCCCGCGCTTTCTCAAGCTTTGAACCGGCCGCGTCACCCGCTACTACGCAGGTCGTCTTGCTCGATACCGACCCCGCCACTTTGGCACCCATTAATTGTAACTTCGCCTTCGCTTCATCACGAGTCAAACTTGAGAGACTTCCAGTCAGTACCCAGGTCTGCCCGGCGAGGACATCGTGATCCGTGCGTGCCGTTTCTTCAGGCCAACGGATGCCGGCCTGTAACAATGAATCGATAACATGCTGATTGTCTTGTTGATGAAAAAAAACAGCTATTTTCTCTGCCACCACGGGTCCCACGTCCGGTACTTTTTGCAACGTGTCCTGATCAGCATGCCGCAGTGAGTCAAAATCACCAAAGTAAGTAGCGAGACTCCTTGCGGTTGTCTCGCCTACTTCCGAAATTCCAAGTGCATAAATGAATTTTGGCAGGGTCGTTTCCTTACTTCGCTCCAGCGCTTCGGTCAAATTCTCCGCGCTTTTGGCGCCCATACGTTCCAGTCCAGACAGTTGTTCCTCTGTCAGCGAATACAAATCCGCGGGATTATTGATCAATTGCTGGTCCACCAGCTGATACACCAGTTTTTCCCCCAGGCCTTCAACATCCATCGCCGACCTTGAAGCAAAATGTCGAATGCTCTCCTTGCGTTGTGCAGGACAGACGAGTCCCCCGCTACACCTGGCGATCACTTCGCCTTCAGTATGAACAATTTCCGATTCGCAAGAAGGGCAACGAGCCGGCAACTCAATTTTGCGCGCCTGTTTCGATCGTTTCTCTGTCACCACTGAAACAATCTTCGGGATGACATCTCCGGCACGTTCTATCACCACTGTATCGCCAATCAGGACACCAAGCCGCTCTACTTCATCCATATTATGGAGCGTGGCGTTCGATATGGTGACGCCGCCGACTTTGACAGGCTCAAGACGCGCAACAGGCGTAATGGCACCGGTTCGACCAACCTGGAATTCGACATCCTTCAAAATGGTAACGCCCTGCTCTGCGGGGAACTTGTATGCGACTGCCCACCTTGGCGTTCTCGTCAGCACGCCGAGTTCCCGCTGGAAATCCAGCCGATCCACTTTAATTACAATGCCGTCAACCTCATAGTCAAGTTCGTGTCGCGAGCCAAGCATTCGCCGGTAATAGTCGACGCATCGCTCTACTCCGGTCACAACTTCAATATCCGGATTGATTCTAAACCCCCAGTTTTGAAGTTGCTGCAGAACTTCATATTGTCTATCCGGCAATTTCCCATCATCCACAACGCCCACACCATAGCAGAACATGGTCAATTTGCGTTTTGCGGTCAACTTGCTGTCGAGTTGTCGCAGACTTCCGGCTGCAGCATTACGGGGATTGGCAAAGATCTTCCCGCCGACGGAATCCGCTTCTTCATTGATCTGCCGGAACACGGAGCGGGCGATATAAACCTCACCCCTGACCTCGAGCCGGTCGGGATAACCCTCCCCTAACAACCGCAGTGGAACTGATTCAATGGTTCTGATGTTCTGGGTAATATTCTCGCCCGTGGTACCATCACCTCTTGTGGCGCCTCGTACCAATCTCCCCTGTTCATACAGTAAACTGACCGCGACACCATCTATCTTCGGCTCGCACGTATATTCGATCGGCTCGGCAGTTTCCAGCCGGGTCTTGATTCTGCGTTCAAAGTCGAAAAGGTCGTCCTCGTTAAAGGCATTGTCCAGGGAAAGCATCGGCTGCTCATGTTGCACTTCATCGAAAGCCGAAAGTGGTGCGGACCCGACCCGCTGGGTAGGCGAATCCGGGGTAACAAGTTCAGGATGCCTGGCTTCAAGATCTTTAAGACGCTGAAAGAGTTTGTCGAATTCCGCATCGGTGATGACCGGCGCATCAAGAGAGTGATACAGGTAGTTATGATGATTGATCTCCGCACGAAGATCGTCAACTTCCTTGCTTATTGATTTAGACGCCATGCTTCATCATTCACAATTGTAACCACGCCGTCCAGTCTCAAATCTACGCATACTTGAGCTTGTAATCCCTTATATCCTGGCGGCAGTGTTCAATCGTTTGCGGAGTGAGCACACTTCGAGTCTCATCGCGCAACTCACCACCCAGCTCTTCCGCCAGTCTATTGGCAACCTCAAGCATGTTATTGTAGTCACTGACAGGATCTTCGCGCTCATGTGCCTTCATAAACAGTATGACACCTGGCGTGACTAATTCATCCATGGTGGCCAGATGGAAAGTACCAGGCTCGACAGCATTTGCGAGGCTAAAACAAGGTTCACCGAATTCATCCAGACGATGAAAAATATCCATTTCGCCAAAGGTCATATCCAGATCAACGAGGGTCTCGAGCAATTTCTGACCATTAAATTTGTTATCACGGGCAAGCACGTTAATCACCAGAATCTTCTCAGGCCGATCTTCCCCCGACGTACGTCGCTGATCTGATGTGTCCATATGGTTTTCGATTTCACCTTGATCCGGGTTCGGTGGTGTCGCTTCGGCTTGTGGATCTTCCATATTGACAGGCTCCATCAATACGGGCACGTCTTCATCCAGGTCAAAATCCTGTTGCGCCGGCTGTTTTATTACCCGGGCACCACCGCTGGGCAACTCGGCCTTCAGCAGATCGAGATCGTCAGGATTATCTCCATCTTCGCCTGCGGAGCTTGTATACCTTTTATCCAGGGACATCTTGAGATCGTTGCGACTCGAACGCATTTTCCAATAGCCGTGCAACAACACGACCACTATGAAAAGAGGGCCAAGAATCAGTAACCAGTCTCGCAACCCAAAATCCATCCAAGACTCCGTTTACAGACTGATCAAACATTCGGGGCACTGGCAATGTTTTTTATCAGCCTTTAATGTATCAACATACTATTACTACACTGCCGCCATGGCCACCGCTTCATCCACATCAACAGAAACCAGACGGGACACGCCGGGTTCGTGCATGGTAACACCCATCAGCTGATCGGCAATTTCCATGGAAATCTTGTTGTGTGTAATAAAGATAAATTGAACCGTTCTCGACATTTCCTTGACCATTTCAGAATAACGACCCACATTCGCATCGTCCAATGGTGCATCGACCTCGTCAAGCAAACAAAAGGGTGCCGGATTCAAACTGAATATGGAAAATACCATCGCGATCGCGGTCAGGGCCTTCTCTCCACCCGATAGCAAGTGAATACTGGAATTTCGCTTACCCGGTGGACGTGCCATAAGCCCGACGCCGGTGTCGAGCAAATCCTCGCCTGTCATCTCGAGGTAGGCGTGACCACCACCAAACAATTTCGGAAAGAGCTGTTGAAGCTTGGTGTTGACCTTGTCAAATGTCTCTTTAAAGCGTGTTCTCGTTTCAATGTCTATTTTCCGAATTGCACTTTCGAGTGTATCGAGGGCACTTTCAAGATCCTCGTTCTGCGCATCCAGATACTGTTTACGCTCGCGCGCAACCTTGTATTCGTCGATGGCCGCCAGATTAATGGCACCCAGACGCTGGATGCGATTATTCAAGCGAGTCAGGTTCTGCTCCCAGGTTTCTTCGTCCGCATCAACGGGTAATTCAGCCAATACGGCGTCGAGATCCTGTTCGTCTTGCTCCATTTGCTCTTTGATAGTGGATCGACGCACCTCCATGGCTTGCCAATCCATTCTCACCTGATCGAGGGTTTCTCTAACCTGGCCAAGTTGTTCATCCACCTGAGCGCGATTTTGCTCGAGTTCACGAATTTTATGCTCCACATTCTCTGACTTCTGGCGCACCCTGCCTAGCTCGTTTTCAACGTTGAGCCGCTGCTCCAACTGATTGTCCAGCTCCTGCTTTAGATTGGCCTGGGGTTCTTCGCTCTCCTCCAGGGATTGCTCCAGCACCTGTTTTCTCTCTGCCAGGGACCGTTGCTGCTCGTTCAAGCGTTCCATCGCCTGTTCCGTTGAAGCGATTTCCGACTTCAAGGATTGCACTTTCAATGCCAGATCATGCGCCGCATCCCGATCTTCACGGGCTTTCGACCTCGCCTCTTCCAGTATCCGGTTCTTGCGGTCGCGTTCCTCGAGCAATTCTGCCCGTTCGGCCGTATCCTTCTCCATCTGATCCAGCGCTTCCTGGAGTTTGTTGCGAGCACGCTTTAATTCCGCTTCATCCTCCTCGATCTGACTCGCGCTGGAATCGATTTCAGCGTTGGCACGTTCAATATCGGTCTTGATCTGTTCGGCCTGTAACCTTTTGGCTTCAAGCTGGGCCCGTGTTTCACTGTACGTTCTTTGCTGTTCGGCAAGACGGCCCTGATTACGTTCCCTTTCCGTCTCCGCTGCCTGCAGGGCGGCGGTACCCGACTCCAGTCGCTCCGTAAGTTCGGCCACTTCCGTTTTGAGACGGGCAATCTGATTGCCAAGGTCTTCCAATTCCGTCTGCCGCTTCAGCACGCCTGCATCGGCATCGGGATCCTTACTGACCCTTAACCAAGCGGCCCCAAGCCAAATGCCCTCCGGCGTAATCACCGACTCGTGCGAACGGAGTTGGGACCTCATCTGCAATGCGGCTTCCAGGTCCTCCGCCACATATATATCCCGAATGACGTGGCCCAGATCATAGTCGCTGGTTATCTTGTCCGCGAGCGTGGCTCTGTCGCCAGGCGTTTCAGAGGCGGGGCCCGGCACGATGAAATTCAAAGAACCCTTGCCAAACTCGGGCAACAGGCGAGCCACCGGGTCGATATCATCCACACAGACGGCCTGCAAATGATCCCCTAATACGGTTTCCACGGCCAAGGTCCATTTATCTTCCACCTTGAGTCGTTCGGCCAGGCGTTCCTGCCTGGCCAGACCATGGTGCTCCAGCCATTGCATCTCGGCATCGTCCTGCTGACCCAGCGCCGCCTGCTGAAGTGCTTCAAGAGAGGCATAGCGCCCCCTCATACTTTGCAATTCACTGCGCTTTTCATCCAGGATTTCGGTCAGGGATTGATTTTCTTCTCGTTGGCGTTGAATTTGCTCTCCGAGCTCATGGATTTCACGCTCGATGTTTTCAATCTGCCCCTGCTGGGTTGCAAGCATGGACTCCAATGGACCGATTTCGCTCTCCACGTCGGAGGCCTGCAGTTTTGCCACTTCGTCACGCAGAGACACCACCCGGCTGTTGAGCCGTTCAATGGCCTCCTCCAGATGGGCAATTCGTGATTGCTGCACTTCGGCTTGCTGACGTGAATCTGCGGCTCGCTGATTAAATTCTTCCCATGCCTGTTGCCACGCCTGCATGGCTTCTTCAGCTTCAAGCTGTCGGGAACCGGACGCTTCTTCGAGCTCGCTGATCTCTGCTTTCTTCGGCTCAGTCTGGCGCAGCTCTTCCCTCAATTCGGTCAACTTGCGCTGATCGGCTTCCAGATCCGCCCGCACCTTGTACCAGCTGTCGGATACCTCTTCCAGGTCCTTGTTCATTTGCTGATTGCGTTCAGTCTGGTATTGAATGCTTTCCTCAATACGCGCGATTTCGGTGCCGTGATCATAGTATCGACGTTGCACTTCATTCAGCTCATCGGAGTATTCCGTTAACAATGCTCGTTGTTTTTCGATCTCGGCATCCAGGCGCCGCAGCTCGGCACGCTTCGCTTCCTGCTCCACCTGCAGCCGATCGACCTCGCTTTGCTTGTCATTGGCATCCGCATCTATCGCTCGCCACTTCAATGCCTGAAGCTGGGACTTGATTGCCCGTTCCTCTTCCTTCAGCGCCGTATACCGCTCTGCCGCCTTCGCCTGACGCTCCAGATGGTGTAACTGGCGATCCATTTCCTCTCGCAAGTCATTCAGCCGATCGAGATTGTCCTTGGTGTGCGAGATCCGTCGTTCAGTTTCCCGACGGCGTTCCTTATATTTCGAAATGCCGGCCGCTTCCTCGATGTATACCCGCAATTCCTCCGGCTTGGACTCGATCAATTGGCTGATCATCCCCTGCTCGATAATCGAATAGCTTCTGGGTCCAAGACCCGTGCCCAGAAAAATATCGGTTATATCCTTGCGCCGGCACTTTTGCCCATTCAGGAAGTAATTGGACTGACCATCACGTGTTACCTGTCTTTTGATGGAAATCTCACTGTAGCCGGCGTATTCACCGCCCAATTGTCCCTCGGCATTATCGAACAGCAGCTCGATGCCCGCCTGCCCCACGGGTTTTCGACTGGTGGAGCCATTGAAAATCACATCCGCCATGGACTCCCCACGGAGGGTTTTGGCCGAAGATTCCCCCATAACCCAGCGAACCGCATCGATGATGTTGGATTTACCACACCCATTGGGGCCGACTACCGCGCAAAGATTACTGGGGAAAGGGACTGTGGTAGGGTCTACGAAGGATTTAAAACCCGCCAGTTTGATTGCTTGCAATCGCATAGATAAATCTTACTCCAGCGGGGCGCCAAGAGGAACCGCGCCCAAGGTGAATAAAACGCGCTATTCTATTACAGATTGAGTAAAGACAGACAGTTTATTTCTCAATTC
>JBBDSF010000006.1:0-13501 GCA_040905125.1 Pseudomonadales bacterium
GGGCAACGGTGTTAAATTCAGAGTCACCCCGGTCCTGGTTGGTGCGGGTGGCGCTTGACTTGGCGCGAGGGCATCTATAGAATGCCGCTTCCCTTTTAGAAGGGAGGGCCGCGATTTGTCTTTATTTTCAACCAGTTACGTTAGCTACGCTTTATCAGCCCACGCAGGAGATGGGGTTAATGCAGAACCAGAGAATCAGAATTCGATTGAAGGCGTTCGATCACCGTCTCATTGACCTCTCTACCCAGGAAATCGTCAATACTGCGAAGCGAACCGGGGCTCAGGTGAGAGGCCCCATTCCCCTGCCGACTCGACGGGAGAAGTTTACAATTCTTATCTCGCCTCACGTGGATAAGGACGCCCGGGACCAATACGAAATACGGACCCATAAGCGGTTGTTGGACATCATAGAGCCAACCGAAAAGACAGTGGACGCGCTGACCAAGCTTGATTTGGCCGCCGGCGTCGAAGTTCAAATTAATCTCGGTTGAGTGGAGTAGAACGAATGACTATCGGTATCGTCGGCATCAAGAGAGGCATGACGCGAATATTTACCGAGGATGGCGTCTCGATACCGGTTACTGTTATTGAGGCAGGCCCTAATCGGATTGCCCAGCGCAAGACACTCGAAGTAGATGGGTATGATGCTGTGCAGGTGACAACGGGTGGTGTGAAGCCATCAAGAGTGAATAAACCGCTGGCTGGCCATTTCAGCAAGGCTGGCGTGGAAGCGGGCCGCCAGCTTCACGAATTTCGATGCTCTGCTGACGACGAGTTCAAGGTGGGTGATGAATTAACAGCGGACAGGTTTGAAGCGGGGCAAAAAGTGGATGTTTCCGGACGTTCCAGGGGAAAAGGATTTCAGGGTGTCGTCAAACGACATAACTTCCGCACCCAGGACGCTACCCATGGCAACTCCCTGGCGCATCGTGCACCGGGCTCTATCGGGCAGTGTCAGACACCCGGTCGCGTGTTCAAGGGTAAGAAAATGGCGGGCCACATGGGCGCCAGAAATGTGACCTCGCAAACCCTTGAAATTGTAAGGGTCGACCAGGAACGAAATTTGCTTCTGGTTAAAGGCGCAGTCCCTGGAGCTACCGGTGGCAATGTAGTTGTTACGCCGGCTATTAAAAGCCGTCAGTAATGTTGGAGTGGAACTTTGAATCTTAACATTTCAGAACCAGGTAAAGGGGCGTCGGAGAAGGTTGTCGATGTTTCCGAGACAGCATTCGGTCGTCAGTTTAACGAGGCGCTGGTTCATCAGGTCGTAGTGGCCTATATGGCGGGTGCCAGGCAAGGTACGCGGGCGCAGAAGACCCGGTCAGAAGTCCAGGGCGGCGGCCGCAAGCCATATCGCCAAAAGGGTACGGGGCGCGCAAGAGCCGGTACTATAAGAAGTCCGATCTGGCGTGGTGGCGGTACCACTTTCGCAGCCAGGCCCCAGGACTTCACTCAAAAGGTTAACCGCAAGATGTACCGCGGGGCGATGCAATCGATTCTCTCCGAGCTGGTTCGACAGGATCGTTTAGTCGTCATTGAGGGTTTATCTATTGAAGAGCCGAAGACGAGAGACGTGTTGAAACAGCTAAAATCACTTGAGCTGGATAACGTGTTGATTGTGATGGAAGAAGTCGATGAAAACGTATTTTTGGGTGCCAGGAATTTGAACAATGTGGATGTCATCGATGTAGATGAACTCAACCCGGTCAATCTGATCAGGTTCGACAAGGTGCTGTTCACGGTAGCCGCGCTCAAACAGACTGAGGAGATGCTCTCGTGAATCAGGAACGATTGTACAAGATCCTCCTGGGTGCGCATATTTCGGAGAAGGCGACAATTATAGCGGACGAGGCCAATCAGTTCGCTTTTAAGGTCGCCAAAGATGCGACAAAGCCTGAGATCAAGGAAGCGGTGGAGACAATATACAAGGTGCCGGTTAAAGGTGTCACCGTGCTGAATGTGAAAGGAAAGATCAAGGCAAGTGTTCGCGGGGTTAGTCGAAAACCTAACTGGAAAAAAGCGTATGTCCGTATTGAAGATGGACATGACATCGATTTTTCCGCTACGAGTGATTGATAAAGTAATTCAGGATCAGGATTTAAGATGCCAGTCGTAAAAGCCAAACCAACATCGTCAGGCCGCAGGTTTACGGTCACCGTCGTAAATCCTGAGCTGTATCGTGGTGAACCTTACAAGCCGCTGTTGGAAAAAAAATCCAAAACGGGTGGGCGGAACAATGATGGCCGTATCACCAGCCGGCATATTGGTGGTGGTCATAAACAGAAGTATCGAGTGGTCGACTTCAAACGAGATAAAGATGGCATTCCGGCAATCGTAGAAAGAATAGAATACGATCCCAACAGAACCGCAAATATAGCCCTGCTTAAATACGCTGACGGCGAGAGAAGATACATTATAGCTCCGCGAAGACTGAGTGCAGGCGACCGGCTAATGTCCGGCTTCGACGCCCCCATACGGCCGGGCAATTGCCTGCCGCTGCGAAATGTACCCATGGGAAGCATGATTCACTGCGTAGAGTTGAAGCCTGGCAAAGGGGCGCAAATGATGCGTAGCGCAGGAACCGCCGGTCAGGTTGTGGCCAAGGAAGGACGTTTCGTAACCCTTCGATTGCGTTCAGGGGAAATGCGCAGGGTATATTCCGACTGCAGGGCCACTCTCGGTGAAGTTGGCAATGAAGAGCATAGTTTGCGGTCACTCGGTAAAGCGGGGGCCAGCCGCTGGCGTGGTGTACGACCAACAGTGCGAGGCGTTGTTATGAACCCTGTCGATCACCCGCATGGCGGTGGTGAAGGCAAGACATCCGGCGGGCGTCATCCGGTAACACCCTGGGGTAAGCCGACCAAGGGATACAAGACTCGCAAGAACAAGCGGACGGACAGCATGATTGTGCGGCGTCGCCGCAAACGATCAAGTCGATAGGAGATAAAGCGTGCCACGTAGCTTGAAAAAAGGACCGTTTGTAGACCTGCATTTGATAAACAAAGTGCAGAAGGCCGCGGATAGTAATGATAAAAGACCGATCAAAACATGGTCCCGGCGTTCAATGATTACGCCCGACTTTGTGGGTCTGACGATCAGTGTACACAACGGTCGTCAACATGTACCCATATTCATTACCGAGGACATGGTCGGACACAAATTGGGAGAGTTCGCGTTGACGCGAACTTTCCGCAGCCACGCGGGTGACCGCAAGGCGAAACGATGATTGGATCCCGGCTCTGCGGCCGGGACGACGCTGATACGTCGGTTACGAGTGCTTAGAGAGTAGATGAGATGGAAGTTTCAGCCAAATTAAATCGTGCAAGGTTGTCGGCCCAGAAGGCTCGACTCGTGGCCGACCAGATTCGTGGCAAGCCCGTGGGCGAGGCCATCGATGTGCTGAGCTTCAGTACAAAAAAAGGGGCGGGCATGGTTCGCAAGTTGCTGGAATCCGCAATCGCCAATGCCGAGCACAATGAAGGCGCAGATGTAGATGAACTGTCCGTTTCCCGTATCTTCGTTGATGAAGGTATGACGATGAAGCGGATAAAGCCGCGAGCCAAAGGTAGAGCGGACCGAATATTCAAACGAACCTGTCACATTACGCTGGCTGTTGCAGACAAGTAGGCCAGGCTGACAGGAAAGGTTTTATAGCAGGAGACCATTATGGGTCAAAAAGTACATCCTGTCGGTTTTCGACTGGGAGTCATCAAAGACCATACCTCTATCTGGTATGCAAACGGCCGTGCTTATGCCGAGAAGCTACATAATGATCTAATGGTCCGTGAATTTATTCAGAAAAAATTGGGTCACGCATCGGTTAGTAGAATTGATATTGAGCGACCTGCGCAGACCGCAAAAGTCACCATCCATACTGCCAGGCCGGGTATCGTTATCGGCAAGAAAGGCGAGGATGTCGAGAAGCTTCGACAGGAAATTTCCAACATCATGGGTGTGCCGGTACACGTGAATATTGAAGAGATACGCAAGCCGGAACTGGATGCGTATCTGGTTGCTCAGAATGTCGCCCAGCAACTGGAACGCCGGGTTCAGTTTAGACGGGCGATGAAAAGGGTTATGCAAAATGCGATGCGTCTGGGCGCTGAAGGCATAAGAGTTCGAGTCGCCGGTCGTCTTGGCGGCGCGGAAATCGCCAGAGCTGAAAGCTACCACGAAGGCCGCGTCCCGTTGCACACGTTGCGGGCAGATATCGATTACGCTACTGCAGAAGCCGCTACGACTTACGGAATACTGGGTGTCAAGGTATGGATATTTAAAGGTGAAATCCTGGGTGCGCCCAGAGAAGAAAGTCAGCAACAACAGCAAAGTACCGTACAGAGCTTTGGATAGAGACCATGTTACAACCCAAGCGCACAAAATTTAGAAAGCAACAGAAAGGCCGTAATCGAGGTCTGGCACGTCGTGGCAATGATGTCAGTTTTGGCGAATATGGTTTGAAGGCCACGGGCCGCGGGCGTATGACCGCCAGACAGATTGAGGCGGCACGACGTGCAATGACGCGAAGAGTTCGTCGTGGCGGACAGATCTGGATTCGGGTATTCCCCGACAAGCCCATTACCCAGAAGCCCCTCGAAGTTCGGCAGGGTAAGGGCAAGGGTAATGTCGAGTATTGGGTTGCCCAGATTAAGCCAGGGAAGGTCTTGTACGAAATGGAAGGCGTCAGCGAAGAGGTTGCCCGGGATGCGTTCCGTCTGGCTGCTGCCAAGTTGCCGTTTGCGACCGCGTTCGTAAAACGTAGCGTAATGTGATTCGGGATATTGATTGAAATGAAGACATCTGAACTTAGAACGAAGTCGGTGGAAGAATTGGAGAAGACGCTGATCGAGCTGACAAAAGACCGGTTTAACTACCGGATGCAGCATTCAACGGGCCAGCTACGGCAGACCCATTTATTGAAAGAGGTTGCCCGCGACATTGCACGAGTCAAGACAGTGCTGGGCGAGAAAACGACAGGGGAGCCAGTTGAATGAGTGAAGGTGCCAAGGCAGCACGTACAGTCAGTGGAAGAGTGGTTAGTACCAAAATGGAGAAAACCATCACGGTACTCGTTGAACGAAGAGTGCAGCATCCCTTGTATGGGAAGTACATCAAACGCTCAAAGAAGCTTCATGCTCATGACCCGGAAAGTCAGTGCCATGAAGGTGACCTGGTCACCATTGAAGAGATACGTCCAGTCTCCAAAACAAAAGCTTGGAAACTGAATTCAATCGACAGAAAGGCAACAATAATTTCGTAACGTAGTCGGTTTTAACCGGACGTTTATGTTGGAGTTAAAAAAATGATACAGGCGCAGACATATTTGGATATCGCAGACAATAGTGGTGCGCGCCGTGTTATGTGTATCAAGGTGTTGGGTGGCTCTCGTCGCCGTTATGCCAGTGTTGGTGACATAATCAAAGTGACTGTAAAAGAGGCTATCCCACGAGGTCGTGTGAAGAAAGGACAGGTTCTCGATGCGGTGGTTGTCAGAACCAAAAAGGGCATACGCCGGTCCGATGGTTCCGTAATCAGGTTTGATGGCAATGCCGCGGTGCTGCTTAATCCACAAAAACAGCCTATCGGGACCCGTATTTTTGGCCCGGTTACCAGAGAACTGCGAACAGATAATTTCATGCGAATTATTTCTCTCGCGCCTGAAGTTTTATAAGAGACGTATCGATGCAGAAGATTAGAAAAGACGACGAAGTCATTGTCATCACCGGTAAGGACAAAGGTGTCAGAGGTGCCGTTACCCGCTTGCTGCCTGACGGTCGTGCGTTTGTGTCGGGCGTCAATATGATTAAAAAGCACACCAAGGGAAACCCTCAAATGGGCCAGCCTGGCGGCATTATCGAGAAAGAGGCTCCGATCCAGGTATCAAACGTGGCTATCTACAATCATAAAACGGGTGCGGCAGACAGGGTTGGAATCAAAATACTCGACGACGGTGGCAAAACACGGGTATTCAAGTCAACCGGCGAAGAGATAGACGGGTAATACGATGGCAGATCTTAAACAGTTTTACGAAAGCGACGTCCGCTCGAAACTCAAAGAGGAACTCGGGCTTAAGAATATTATGGAGGTCCCGAAGATTACCAAGATCACCCTGAACATGGGTGTTGGTGAAGCGATTACGGACCGCAAGCAGCTCGATAGCGCCATAGGTGATCTTGATTTGATTGCAGGACAAAAGTCCATCATGACCACAGCCAGAAAATCTGTTGCGGGATTCAAAATCAGAGAAGGGTATCCAATCGGTTGTAAAGTCACACTCAGGAAATCTCGTATGTACGAATTCCTGGACCGGTTGATCAATATTGCCATTCCTCGTCAGCGTGATTTCCGAGGCATCAGTCCACGGTCTTTCGATGGGCGTGGAAACTTCTCTATGGGCATGAATGAGCAGATAGTCTTTCCGGAGATTGACTACGACAAGACAGACAAAATCAGGGGGCTGGATATCAGTATCGTTACCAGTGCGCAGACGGACGATCACGCAAGAGCACTGCTGCGAGCATTCAGTTTCCCGTTCCGTGAATCAGGTACGACAGGTTAAACCAAGCCAGGAGAGCATTTAAGTTTATGGCCAAGATATCAATGATCAATCGCGAGAAGAAGCGGCAGCGCATCGCGAAGAAGTATGCCAAAAAACGCCACGCTCTGAAGGCGATAATCTCTAATCCGGAAACACCGGATGACGAACGTTACGAGGCACAGATCAAATTACAGAAGCTGCCGCGAAATGCAAGCCCGTGCCGTCAGGTAAGACGATGTAACCTGACGGGCCGGCCACATGCCGTGTATCGCCGTTTCGGGTTGGCACGGAATAAATTGAGAGAAGCTGCCATGCGCGGTGACGTACCGGGACTGGTTAAGTCGAGCTGGTAATCGAGGAGCATTTTAAATAATGACTATGCAAGATCCATTGGCGGACGCATTAACACGAGTTCGTAACGCGCAGCGAGCGAAGATCGTAGAAGTAAAAATGCCCGCGTCGAAAACCAGGGTTAACGTTATTCGCGTTCTGAAGGAAGAGGGTTATATAGAAGATTACTCGGTCAGCGAGGATAGTAAACCTGAATTGACTGTTCAATTGAAGTATCACCATGGTAAGCCCGTTATCGAAGAGATCCAACGGATCAGTCGACCGGGATTTCGTCAGTATTCAGGTGCCGATGATATTCCATATGTAAAAGGCGGTCTCGGCGTCGTTATCTTGTCAACGAACAAGGGTGTGATGACGGACCGGGCGGCGAGAGCTGCGAACGTTGGCGGCGAACTACTTTGTTCGGTTTTTTAAGGTAAATTTAGATGTCCAGAATTGCAAACAGTGTACTTCAGATACCCGCAGGGGTGGAAGTTACCGTCAGTGGGCGGAATGTTACCGTCAAGGGTAATAAGGGCGAACTGGACCTGACCTTGCATGAAATGGTCGAGATGAAGCGCGAGGATGACTCGTTAAGCTTTCGTTCGCTCAAATCTGACAGGAAAACCGCGGCGCTTGCAGGCACCTTTCGATCCATTATGGGAAATATGGTACAAGGCGTCACTGAAGGCTTTACCCGGGAGCTACAGTTACAGGGTGTCGGTTATCGGGCCCAGGTTGCTGGTAAGAAGCTGAATTTAACCTTGGGATTTTCCCACCCGGTTGAATTTGCTATTCCCGACGATATCGAAATTGAAACGCCCGTTCCCACGCAAGTCATTGTGCGCGGTATTAATAAGGAACGCGTCGGCCAGGTAGCGGCAGAAATCAGGGCATTTCGACCTCCCGAGCCTTACAAGGGCAAAGGTGTCCGATTTTCTGATGAATATGTTAAACGCAAGGAAGCGAAGAAGAAGTAGCAAAGACGCCCGGAACAGCTAGAAGGTAGAGACAAGTATGAATAGCAAGAAAGAAGCGCGCTTACGCAGGGCGAGAAGAGGAAGGAAGCAAATATATGAGCTGGGAATGCCACGGTTATGCGTGTTTCGTTCGTCTCGCCATATCTATGCGCAAATTATTTCTCCGGAGGGCAGCGAAGTGAAGGCTGCTGCCTCCACGTTGGACGCCTCGCTAAAGGATGAAGGCGGGCTCAACGTAAAAAGTGCCGCTAAAGTAGGCCAGTTAATTGCTGAGCGTGCTATAGAGGCAGGTATTGGAAAAGTCGCGTTCGACCGAGCAGGTTATAGATATCACGGTCGGGTTAAAGCGTTAGCGGAAGGTGCTCGCGAAGGCGGGCTCCAATTTTAGAAAGGAAAGGGCATGGCGTATAACGATCAGGAAAACGAAGAAGGTATCCAGGAAAAACTGGTACAGGTCAACCGTGTCGCCAAGGTAGTACAAGGTGGACGTATCTTCGGTTTTACGGCGTTGACTGTTGTTGGTGATGGCAACGGCCGGGTTGGATATGGCCGCGGAAAGGCACGTGAAGTGCCGCTGGCTATTCAGAAAGCCATGGAGGCTGCCCGCCGTAACATGATCGACGTGGATATAAAGGGTACTACGGTCCAATATGCCATTACTGCGCGGCACGGGGCCTCCAAGGTATATATGCAACCAGCCTCGGAAGGTACTGGCATCATTGCGGGCAAGACCATGCGTGCCGTGCTGGAAGTTGCCGGAGTACATGATGTGCTCGCAAAAAGTTACGGGTCTACCAACCCCGTGAACGTTATACGAGCAACCTTCAATGGGCTCAAACAGATGTCTTCTCCTGACACCGTCGCGGAAAAGCGCGGTAAATCGGTTGAAGAAATACTTAACTAACGTGCCGGTTTGATCAAATGGCTAACGCGAAGAAACTTAAAGTTACTCTAAACAAAAGCCTCATAGGGCGGCTGAAAACCCATAAGGCCTGTGTTGCCGGCCTGGGGATACGCAAGATTCACCAAACGGTGGAGGTGGCGGATACTCCCGAGAATAGAGGCATGATTAATAGAGTGTCCTATATGGTAAGCGTGGAGGAACAGTAGAGCCTCGAAAGCTCCTGGAGCATTGATGATGCAGTTAAAAACATTAAAGCCAGCAAAAGGTAGCCGTGCCGACCGTAAGCGAGTGGCGCGCGGAATCGGATGTGGCTACGGAAAAACGGCCGGACGTGGCCACAAGGGACAAAAATCGCGTACTGGTGGCAGTATCAGACGTGGTTTCGAAGGCGGACAGATGCCCTTGCAACGACGTGTGCCGAAATTTGGTTTTACTTCGGCCAAGTCAAGGTATACCGATGAGGTGACCTTGCCGGAGCTTGCCAAAGTCGGAGCCGAGGTTATTACGCTCGCAGCTTTAAAGGAAGCTGACATCGTAAGGGGAACGGTAAAGCGCGTCCGGGTGATATTGTCAGGTGAAATCGACAAACCGGTGACCATACAGGGTCTCGGCGTGACAAAGGGTGCGCGGGCGGCGATAGAAGCCGCCGGTGGCACAATTAAAGAGGCAGATGAACCCTCGGAACAAGAATCACCAAAGGATTGATAGACGGAATTTAGATGGCGAGTTCACTGGTACAAAATAGAGCGCAACAAGGCGCGGCAGGAAAGGGCGGTTTGGGCGAACTCCGTCGGCGCCTGCTTTTTGTGCTTATGGCAATTGTCGTTTATCGCATCGGTAGTCACATTCCCGTTCCAGGAATAGATCCGGACCGCCTGCGTGCAATGTTTGAGCAACAGCAGGGTGGTATACTTGATCTGTTTAATATGTTCTCCGGTGGCGCCCTTGAACGAATGAGCATTTTTGCTCTCGGCATTATGCCCTACATTTCTTCATCGATTATTACGCAGCTTTTGGTTGCTACAACGCCGTCTCTACAGCAATTGAGAAAGGAAGGCGAAGCCGGAAGAAGAAAGATACAGCAATATACGCGTTGGGGTACCCTGGCGCTCGCGACAGTACAGGGATTTGCCATGAGTAGCGGGCTTGCCTCGCAGGGATTGGCGTTCACCGGCAATATCGCGTTTCACTTCGTGGCAATTTCCACGCTGGTGACGGGGGCCATGTTTCTGATGTGGCTTGGGGAACAGGTGACGGAACGAGGTATCGGCAACGGTATATCCATTTTGATTTTCACCGGCATTGTGGCCGGTTTCCCCGGTGCCATCGGCCAATCTTTCGAACAGGCCAGACAGGGTGAATTGCCGATATTGGTTCTGTTCTTGATCGGTGCCCTGGGTGTTCTCGTGGTAGCCGGCGTGGTCTTTGTCGAGCGTGGGCAAAGAAGAATTACGATCAATTATGCCAGGCGCCAACAGGGGCGGCGGATGTACGCGGCACAGACAAGCCATTTACCGCTGAAGGTTAATATGGCCGGCGTGATCCCCGCCATATTTGCCAGCAGCTTGTTATTGTTTCCGGCGTCTCTCGGGCAGTGGTTCGGACAATCACCGAACATGGAGTGGTTGCAAGAGTTGAGTTTACAGATTGCACCGGGACAACCGCTGAATATCATATTGTTCTCGGCAGGCATAATTTTCTTTTGCTTTTGGTATACCGCCATTATGTTTAATCCGAAGGAAGTGGCGGAAAACCTTAAGAAATCCGGGGCGTTTATTCCCGGATATCGGCCTGGGGAACAAACGGCGCGATATATCGATACTGTATTAACGCGTTTGACCCTGTTCGGATCACTGTATATGACGCTGGTTTGCCTGATGCCCCAATTTCTGGTGGTCCAGTTTGATGTCACGTTTCAGCTGGGCGGCACGGCACTATTGATCGTAGTCGTGGTCGTAATGGACTTTATGGCACAGGTACAGACTCATCTAATGTCTCATCAATATGAGTCGCTGATGAAGAAGTCCAATTTGCAGAATTTCGGGCGACGATAGCGCGAACGGATTGGCTTGAGGAATAAATCATGAAAGTTAGAGCATCGGTCAGAAAAATGTGTCGGAACTGTAGAGTGATCCGGCGGAAAGGGATTGTCAGGGTAATCTGTTCGGAGCCCCGGCATAAACAACGTCAAGGTTAGGCGTTCAGGTAGCGAATAGTGGGAGTGTTTGAATGGCGCGTTTAGCGGGAGTCAATATTCCGGATAACAAGCATACGGTTATCTCTCTGACCTATATCTATGGTATAGGCCGGACAACCGCAAAGGGTTTGTGTGAACAAAGTGACATAAATCCTTCGGCAAAGGTTCAGGACCTGAGTGATGAGGAACTGGACCGACTGCGTGCTGAAGTCGGTAAACTCACGGTCGAGGGCGATCTGCGTCGGAGTACACAGCTTAGCATCAAACGCTTGCTGGACCTGGGATGTTATCGCGGAATTCGCCACAGACGTAACTTGCCGGTGAATGGACAAAGAACCAAAACCAATGCAAGAACACGAAAAGGTCCCAAACGGCCCATTCGTAGATAGTTAAACCACGAAAAACTTGGATTTAAGACGAGCGGATAACATATGTCAGAAACAGCAAGTACAACACCAGCGCGCCGTAAGGGTAAAAGACAGGTAGTTGATGGATTGGCACACATTCACGCGTCTTTCAACAACACCATCGTGACCATTACAGATCGACAGGGCGGAGCCATGACCTGGGCAACCGCCGGTGGATCAGGTTTTCGCGGTGCCAGGAAAAGCACACCATTCGCTGCGCAGGTTGCAGCTGAACGGGCGGGCACGGCAGCGTTGGAATTTGGTCTGCAGAATCTTGAGGTCTTCGTTAAGGGTCCGGGTCCAGGCCGCGAGGCTGCGGTCAGAGCGCTAAATGCCGCGGGTTTTCGGATAACCAATATCACAGATGTAACGCCGATTCCGCACAATGGATGCAGGCCACCCAAGAAGCGACGGGTTTAAGACAGGAGAAAATTATGGCCAGATATCTTGGTCCTACGTGCAAGTTAGCCAGACGAGAAGGTACCGATCTTTACCTGAAGAGCGGCGTACGCCCATTGGAGTCCAAATGCCGCGCAGATAATCCGCCGGGCCAACATGGACAGCGCCGGACGCGTCTTTCCGATTACGCGGTCCAGCTTCGGGAGAAGCAAAAGGTGAAACGCTTGTATGGCGTTCTCGAAAACCAGTTCAGCAACTACTACAAGAAAGCGGACCGGCAAAAAGGCGCCACCGGCGAGAATCTGTTACGGATGTTGGAGCGCCGTCTCGACAATGTGGTCTATCGTATGGGGTTTGGCTCCACCCGGGCTGAATCAAGACAGCTGGTGTCGCACAAATCCGTTAATGTCAACGGCAGCCCGGTCAATGTGCCTTCATACCAGGTAAGTCCCGGTGACGTTATTGCCATAAGAGAAAAAGCCAAAAAACAACTTCGTGTGCAAGGTGCGTTGTCTCTGGCTGCGGGACGATCGCCGATCGACTGGGTTGAAGTCGATGCAGACAAGATGGAAGGCGTATTCAAGGCATTTCCGGAGCGAGACGAATTGCCGAGTGAAATTAATGAGAACCTGATCGTTGAGCTGTATTCGAAATAATACGTGTATTGGCTATCGGAAACTGGATAGAGATTCATTCATCCACATAAGGACATTTTTTATTAAAGGTGTAAATTTATGCCCCATTCTTCATTAGAGTTTTTGACTCCAAAGCACATCCAGGTAGAGCCGGAGAGTAAGACCCGGGCAACAGTCGTTCTCGAACCGCTTGAGCGTGGTTTTGGCCATACGCTGGGTAATGCTCTGCGACGCATTTTGCTATCTTCAATGCCGGGGTGCGCCATCGTTGAAGTGGAAATTGACGGCGTGCTTCATGAATACAGCAGCATTGAAGGGGTCTGGGAAGATGTCATCGAGATTTTGCTCAACCTTAAAGGCGTCGCGGTCAAATTGAATACCACCGACGAGGCCGAGCTGACGTTGGACAGGCAAGGCCCAGGCGTTGTGACTGCCAACGACTTTCAGCTTGATCATGATGTTGAGATCGCAAATCCGGATCATGTTATTGCCAATCTTAATGAAGGTGGAAAACTGAAGCTGACAGCAAGAGTGGCACGAGGGCGTGGCTATGAGCCGGCAGATGTTCGCGTGGTGGACGATGAACAGGAGAGCCGCAAGATTGGCAGTTTGCTGCTGGATGCATCGTACAGCCCTGTCAGGCGAGTTGCCTATAAGGTGGATAGTACGCGAGTGGAACAGCGAACCGACCTTGATAAACTCATTATCGATCTGGAAACGAACGGAACGATCGATTCAGAGGAAGCGATTCGTCGTGCAGCCACCATTTTGCAACAACAGGTATCGGTCTTTGTTGATCTGGAAAGCGAGAAAGAGCCTGAGCCGGAAGAGTACGAAGATGAAATCGATCCTATTTTGCTCCGGCCGGTTGACGATCTGGAGCTTACTGTGCGATCAGCTAATTGTTTGAAAGCTGAGAACATTTATTACATCGGTGATCTTATCAGGCGAACCGAGGTTGAATTGCTGAAAACCCCGAACCTTGGCAAAAAGTCGCTGACGGAAATTAAGGATGTGCTGGCATCGAGAGGACTTTCACTGGGCATGCGCCTGGAAAACTGGCCGCCGGCCAGTCTCCGTAACGATGACCGGGTATTGGGTTAAAAGCAGCGAC
>JBBDSF010000006.1:13601-20326 GCA_040905125.1 Pseudomonadales bacterium
GAAGCCCGTAGTGGAGAGATCTCGCATCCGGGCTAGAAGTTAAAGTTGAATAAAGGACAGGAAAATGCGCCATAGAAAAAGTGGTAGGAGTCTGAGTCGTGATAGTGCGCATCGCAAGGCGATGTTTCGCAATATGGCGTGCTCGTTAGTCGAGCATGAAGTGATCAAGACAACAGTCCCCAAGGCGAAAGAGTTAAGGCGCGTGGTTGAGCCGCTTATCACCATGGCGAAGGAAGATTCGGTAGCAAACCGAAGACTCGCCTTTTCGCGAACGGGCAACAAGAAAGCTGTAGGTAAACTCTTTGCCGAGTTGGGTCCGCGTTACGTGGAGAGACCCGGTGGCTATACACGTGTATTGAAATGCGGATACCGGCCAGGAGATTCCGCGCCGATGGCGTTTGTCGAGTTGATAGATCGGCCCATACCGGACCTGGACGACGATCTCGACGATGATGATGACGAAGATTAACCACCACCATAGTCGTTAGTTTTGAAGGCCGGGATTCCCCGGCCTTTTTGGTTTTGCTTGGTAAATAAAATAAAGAGGCAGTTCGATGTACAAGTCGTTTAATCCCACGGTCCGCACACTGATGGGGCCGGGACCTTCCGATGTTAATCCAAGAATATTGAGTGCGATGGGCAAGCCTACCATCGGCCACCTTGACCCCGAATTTATTCAGTTGATGGACGAAATTAAATCGTTACTTCAATTTGCCTTTCAGACTCGCAATGAGCTGACAATCCCGGTCTCGGCGCCCGGCTCTGCTGGAATGGAAACCTGTTTTGTCAATTTGATGGAACCTGGTGACAAAGTGGTAATTTGTCAAAATGGCGTGTTCGGTACACGCATGGCTGAGAACGTAAGAAGGCTTGGCGGCGAAGCAATCGTAATAGAAGATAGCTGGGGCCGAGCTGTCGATCCGGAGAAATTGAAAGATGCCCTCACGCAACACAGCGATGCGAAAATTGCAGCATTCGTTCATGCTGAGACCTCTACGGGGGCCAGATCCGATGCCAAAACTCTATGTGACATTGCCAGACAACATGACTGTTTGACGATTGTCGATTGTGTGACTTCCCTCGGCGGCTGCGAGGTTAACGTCGATTCCTGGGGAGCGGATGCGGTCTATAGCGGCACCCAGAAGTGTTTGTCCGCACCGCCTGGCATCTCGCCGGTCAGCTTTAGCGAGCGCGCCGTACAATCCATGCAAGGACGTCAGACGCCGGTCAGTTCCTGGTTCCTTGATCTAAGCCTGGTCATGGGCTATTGGGCCGAGGGACAAACACGCGCCTATCATCATACTGCTCCCATCAACAGCCTGTACGCGCTTCACGAGGCGCTGGTCATTCTTCACGAAGAAGGTTTGCAGCGGGCATGGGAAAGACACGAGATCAATCATCTGGCGCTCAGGGCTGGCCTTGAAGGTATGGGGCTGTCTTTCGTCGTTCCCGAGGAAGAACGCCTTGCCCAGTTGAATGCCGTTACAGTACCTGACGGTGTCGATGAGGCGGTGATTCGCCAACAACTATTACAACAATTTAACCTCGAGATTGGCGCCGGGCTGGGTTCACTTGCCGGTAAAGTCTGGCGCATCGGTCTGATGGGGTACGCCAGCAATCGGAAAAACGTCATGCTGTGCCTGTCCGCACTCGAGGTTGTTTTGTCTCAGTACAACGCGCACATCAACAAAGGCGTGGCCACTCTCGCGGCACAGGACGTATATGCCAAGTTAGGCGGTTGACCAACAATACCAGGGTACGCCCGGGTATCTTCAGCCAGCTAACCGCGGCGCGAGGTGCAGGCCGGTAAAAGAGTGCGGGCACGCGGCCACGTCTTCCGGCGTTCCGCTGGCGATAATCTCCCCACCACCATCGCCGCCTTCCGGGCCAAGATCTACAATCCAGTCCGCCGTCTTGATGACATCCAGATTGTGCTCGATGATCACCACGGTATTGCCCTGATCTCGAAGATGATGGAGCACGCGCAATAACTGATCGATGTCGTGGAAGTGCAAGCCCGTTGTGGGTTCATCGAGTATGTACAGCGTCTGACCCGTATCGCGCTTGGACAATTCTCGCGACAACTTGACCCGCTGGGCCTCACCGCCCGACAGAGTGATCGCACTTTGGCCGAGCTTTATGTAACTGAGACCCACGTCGACGAGTGTTTGTAATCGCCGTCTGATCATGGGAATCGCATCGAAGAATTCGAGCGCCTGTTCCACTGTCATATCCAGGACTTCCGCGATCGTTTTGCCCTTGTAGTGGACTTCCAGGGTCTCGCGATTGTATCGGCTGCCCTTGCATTCATCGCAAGTGACAAATACATCCGGCAGAAAGTGCATTTCGACCTTGATCATGCCGTCGCCCTGGCAGGCTTCACAGCGCCCGCCCTTGACGTTAAAGCTAAAACGGCCCGGTTTGTATCCGCGAGACCGTGCCTCTTGCGTCGCCGCGAACAGTTCTCTGATCGGCGTGAAAATATTGGTGTAGGTTGCCGGGTTCGATCGCGGGGTTCGCCCGATCGGGCTCTGATCGATGTCCACGACCTTGTCAAGGTGATCGAGCCCGTCAATAGACTGATATGACGCCGCCTGCAAGCTGGTGGCACCGTTTAACTGTTTGCCGGCGATGGGATAAAGCGTGTTGTTAATCAGAGTGGATTTCCCCGAGCCGGAAACACCGGTAACGCAGGTCATCAGACCGAGTGGAATTGTCAGATTAACATCCTTCAGGTTGTTGCCCGAGGCACCATACAAGTTAAGCACTTTGTTCTGGTCTATCATCTGCCTTTGTGAGGGAACGCTGATTTGACGTTTGCCCGAGAGAAATTGTCCTGTGACCGATTCATCGCAGCCTGTTACGTCCGCCAGATTGCCGCTTACAACCACCTCGCCACCATGTACGCCGGCGCCGGGACCGATATCCACAATATAATCAGCCGTTCTTATGGCTTCTTCATCATGCTCCACCACAATAACCGTATTGCCCAGATCCCGAAGATCCATCAGGGTTTGCAGCAACCGCTTGTTGTCCCTTTGGTGTAATCCGATGGAAGGTTCATCCAGGATATACATGACGCCCACCAAACCGGCCCCTATCTGACTGGCAAGCCGGATGCGCTGGGCCTCACCGCCGGAAAGGCTGTCGGCGCTTCTGGACAACGTAAGATAGTTGAGGCCGACGTCCATAAGAAACCTCAACCTTGCGATGATTTCTCTGAGGACCTTGTCCGCGATAGTTGCCCGCTGTCCGTCGAGTTGCAGTGTCGAAAAGTACTCGTGTGTGATGCTGATTGACCAGGAAGTGATTTCGGGTAGCGACTTATTGGCAAGGGTCACTGCCATGGCGTCGCGATTGAGCCGGGCGCCGGCACATGCGGGACAGTTTTGAATGCTTAAGAAACTGGCCAGATTGTCCCGAACGGTTTGGGATTCCGTATCGCGGTACCGTCTGTCCATATTGGGAATAATGCCCTCGAATGGATGGGCTTTGGAATACTCGTCGCCCCGATCGTTAACGTAACTGAAGATAATCTCCTCGGATCCGCTGCCATATAGAATGACATTCTGCAGATTTATATCCAGATCTCGAAAGGGTGTCGTCAGATCGAAGCCAAAATGCTCTGCGAGGCTGGTGAGCATCTGGTAATAATAGACGTTGCGTCGATCCCAGCCGCGGATGGCGCCTTCTGCCAGAGAAAGCTCCTCGTCCCGGATAACGTTTTCCGGATCGAAGAACTGTTTAACACCAATGCCGTCACATTCAGGACAGGCACCCGCTGGATTGTTGAATGAAAACAGCCGCGGTTCCAGTTCGCGAATAGAATGGCCACACTCGGGACAGGCAAAGCGGGAAGAAAAAATCAGGTCCGGACGCTCTTCATCCATAAACGCGACGCTGGCCAGACCGTCTGACGTCCGTGTCGCCGTTTCGAAGGAATCCGCCAGACGCGTTTTCAGATCATCTCTGATTCGAAAGCGGTCTACTACTACCTCAATAGTATGCTGTTTGTTCTTGTCCAGCGCGGGTATTTCGTCGAGGTCGGAAACGATGCCGTCTATTCGCGCCCGGACGAAGCCTTCGCTTCGGAGTTCGTTCAATACGTGTAAGTGCTCGCCTTTACGTGCCTTGACCACGGGCGACAACAACAACACGGCGGTACCTTCAGGCAGGGCGAGGACCTGATCGACCATCTGGCTAATCGACTGCGCTGTGAGCCGAATGTTGTGATCCGGGCAATGGGGTTCGCCGACCCGGGCGAACAGTAAACGAAGATAGTCATAGATCTCTGTGATGGTACCGACCGTGGATCTTGGGTTATGACTCGCGGATTTCTGCTCGATACTGATAGCTGGAGAAAGTCCGTCTATATGATCGACGTCGGGCTTCTCCATTAAAGACAGAAATTGCCGCGCATACGTCGACAGGGATTCGACATAGCGCCTTTGTCCCTCGGCATAAAGCGTGTCGAATGCCAGAGATGACTTTCCGGATCCCGATAACCCGGTGACGATAACCAGCTTGTCGCGCGGTATGTCGAGGTCGAGATTTTTCAGGTTATGCGTTCTCGCACCACGAATTGAAATCTTGTCCATATAACGAACTACTTATAGGTAAAGACATTTGCCTGGCTGATTGTCAGAAATCACGGAGATGGTGACGGTATACGTCGCGATCTCGTGTAAGAGAAGTCGGAATTTGCTATCATCCACAGCCATATACGTTTCGGTGTAACTTCCCTGAATATTCCCCTCCCGGGTGGTGAGCCAGGCTGTGAGGGGCAGATATTATAAGTTTGTTGGTGGCTAATCAAAGGCCGTTCTTTAAATAACTTTTGTCTCACCTGTTCTGATCCTATGGATAAACTGGAAATTCGCACAGCGGCCTCGATTGGTCTTTTGTATGTCATCAGGATGCTGGGCCTATTCATGGTTCTGCCCGTATTGCCCCTGCTCGGCCCCGAGCTTGAGGCGGCCACACCGGCACTAATCGGCATTGCCCTGGGTATCTATGGCCTGTCCCAGGCGTGCTTGCAGATTCCATTGGGCCTCGCGTCCGACCGATATGGTCGCAAATCCATAATCGTCGCGGGGCTGGCTGTGTTCGTCGTCGGCAGCATTGTCGCAGGCATGTCTGACCATGTATACGGAGTGATTGCGGGAAGGTTTTTGCAGGGATGTGGCGCGATCGCCAGTACCTTGATGGCATTAATGTCCGATTTGACGCGAGTGCATCATCGGTCCAAGTCTATGGCGATAATTGGCATGAGCATCGGTGCTTCATTCGCTGTATCGTTGATACTGGGTCCTTTGCTGGCCAGCAAATTCGGATTGGCCGGTGTATTTAACTTCGCTGCTGTAGCGGGCCTCGCAGGTATCGGTGTGGTACTTTTTCTAATACCGACGCCACAATTTCATACGCATAATCTCGATTCTGTACTGAGTTCTTCCAGGCTCGGGCAAGTATTGGCGGACAAATCGTTGCTGGCCGCGGACTTCAGCATCTTTATGGTCCACTACCTGTTAATGTCGAGTTTTATCGCGTTTCCGTTACTCATGCGTGGTACAGGGATCATAGAGGACTCGGATCATCATTATGTATATCTGGGTGTGTTGCTGGTGACTTTTGTTTTGATGGGCCCCTTAATGTGGTTGTCCGACAAAAATGAATATATCAAGCCAATGCTGGTGGCGATGGTTGTAATATTGGCCGTGTCGCTCGTTTTACTGGCCAACTTCACGGGTGTCTATGGTGTCCTGGCAGCGATGATGCTGTTCTTTATGGCTTTCAATCTACTGGAAGTTATATTGCCTTCCCTGGTCAGCAAAATATCGCCGGCGGGCGCCAGAGGCACCGCCATGGGTATCTATTCCACAGGACAATTTCTCGGTGTGTTTGCCGGCGGCGCGCTGGGTGGATTGCTCCTGTCGTGGTGGGAAATCTCGCACCTGATGTACGTTAATGCCGCAATGTGCGGGCTTTGGTTTCTCGTGACTGTCACCATGAAAAGGCCGGCGGATATGTCCGGATTTACCGTCCAAATTCCGGAAGAACTTGATGATGATGCCAAAGGCTTGTCTGAAGCGTTATCATCTGTCGAAGGCGTTCTGGATGTGGTTGTGATCGAGAAAGAGCACATCGCCTATCTGAAAGTCGATAATAATCGATTTCATAGTGACGCCCTGGAGCCATTGGGCTTTAATCGGCAGGGAGTGGCACTTGAGCATGAATGAATTGATAACAATGAGGAGGCAGTGATGGCGAGGGGTATAAATAAAGTCATATTGATCGGTAATCTTGGGGCCGATCCTGAAACCCGGTATTTGCCCAGCGGTGATCCCGTCACCAACATAAATCTGGCTACCAGCATGAGCTGGCGCGACCGGGAGTCCGGGGAACAAAATGAACGCACGGAATGGCATCGCGTGGTGTTCTTCAAGAGGTTGGCAGAAATTGCTGGTGAATATCTCAAAAAAGGGTCCAAGGTCTACGTTGAGGGATCCTTGCGTACCCGCCAGTGGGAACGGGAAGGTCAGAAGCACTACACGACCGAAATTGTTGCCAACGAGATGCAGATGCTCGATAGCAGGGGCGGTGCGCCGGCTTCGAGTGGCGGTGACTCTGAGAAGCAGTCCACAGGAGCCAACCAGGACTTTGGCCCGCCCCCGTCAGAGGAAGATTTTGACGACGACATTCCGTTCTAGCCTGCATTAGTCATGAAC
>JBBDSF010000006.1:20426-61970 GCA_040905125.1 Pseudomonadales bacterium
GTCAGAGGAAGATTTTGACGACGACATTCCGTTCTAGCCTGCATTAGTCATGAACGACCATCTGGCGCGCGGACGGGTGGCAGGCGAACTTGCCCTCGCGAAAGCGAGGGACCCGTCCCCCATCAGACTTTAGTGTTCATGAATAATGTGGGTTAGACAGTGAGCCAGATGATAAGGGCTGTGCCCAGCAACAGGCGGTAGACGATAAAGGGCATAAAGCCAATGCGGGCTATCAGTGCCAGGAAAACCTTGATGCATGCATAGGCAGTGATGGCGGCCACGGCGAAACCCGTGCACAAGGCGAGCCAATCGACAGCCTCGTCCTGATGAAACAAATCGACGAGTTTGAGCGTTGCCGCGCCGGCGATCGCCGGGATTGACAGCAAAAATGAAATGCGCGCGCTGGCTTCCCGGCTGTACCCTCTGAGTAACGCCGCCGTCATGGTCACGCCAGACCTCGAAGTCCCCGGTATAAGGGCAAGGCACTGGGCGAGGCCCACAATGACTGCATCCACCCATGTCATTCCACGTTCGTGCCTTTCGTCCCGGGGCCGCCAGTCCGCAATAAGCAGCAGCAGCGCAAAGCCGATCGTAGTGACAATAATGACCTCGACTGAACGCAGCCAGAGTTCGATCAGGTCACGGAAGAAAAACCCCACGGGAATCAGAGGCAGTGTTGCAATAATGAGATTCACGGCCAGGCGGGAGTTCTCTGTAGACTTGCCTGTAACGACAAACTCGCCGAAATCTTGTATTAACAACAAGAGGTCGTCACGGAAGTACCAGATGACCGCCAGCAGCGAACCCAGATGCACGGCAGTATCGAATGCCAGCCCCTGGTCCGGCCACCCGAGTATCTGGAATGGCAATATCAGGTGTGCCGAACTTGAGATGGGCAGGAATTCGGTCAGGCCTTGAATCAGCGCCAGCGCAATAGCGTGTATTAAATCCAATCGACTGGTTCTGGATCCGGAGGAAAGGGCACAGTTTATAGCCCGATGCGGCCCGACACAATCGACAACCGGGGTCTCAATCATCGCCGTCAGCAGAGAAAAAAATCTACATGGGTTAAAATACCCCTATGGCCGAAATCCCCCTTTTCCCCTTACCTCTGGTGTTATTCCCGGGTGGCAAATTACCCCTGCAGGTCTTTGAGCCTCGCTACCTGGACATGGTGACGCGTTGTATGAAGGACAACACAGGCTTCGGTGTTGTTTTAATCACGGAAGGAAATCAGGCGCTGAATGGTCCCGAAGATTCGCTGCCGACCGTGGCTCATTATGGTACCTATTGTACGATTGTCGACTTCGATCATCGACCCAATGGCATGTTGGGTATTACCGCGGAAGGTCAGGTTAAATTTGCCATCCGCGATGAGTATGAGCGCGCCGACCGGTTGATGATGGCCAACGTGGAATTTCTCGAAATAGAGGATGAGGTGCCGGTGCCGGAGCATCGCCAGCATCTGGTGGATCTGCTGGCTACATTTATGGATCACGAGACCCTGGAACCCATTGAACAGGAAGTCGATTATCGCTATGCCCATGAAGTGGGCGCGCGCCTGACGGAATTGTTGCCTTGCCCGAACCACTTCAAACAACGTTTGCTGGAAATGAAGAATCCCGTGGCCAGGCTGGATGAGTTGGAGAAGCTGATACTTCGAATGCAAAATTCGGATGAATAGTCCGATGATTACACGGGAAGGATATGATAGTCCCGACCTGCTTGCCGGTCTCGATGATCCGTGCGGACAGCTATACAGTTGCTTTCCTTGGGTGTTCTTAGCGGTGGCGCAAGACCTTGCCCAACAGTGCCGCGGCCAACTCGCAGCATTCCTGGTCAAAAAACTGTCGGCAAATCAGGCTCATGGCAGTCTATGGTAGGGTCGGACGGGTGCATCGGGTATAATACAAGAAGATTTCCTGTAACCGCCAATCGGGCGAAGATTTGGACGTTAATTCACGTAGTGCACCAGAAAAATCATGAATAGTTATGCTGAATCTGACTTGCGCAATTATATGCGCGAGATGGGTCAAAATGCTCGTCTGGCGAGTCGAAAGATGGCCCGGGCGGATACGTTGACAAAAAATAATGCCCTGGGCGCGATTGCGGCGAGTCTGGTGGCGTGCCGCGACCATTTGATGGCGGAGAATGAAAAAGACCTGACCACGGGACGGAAAAACGGCCTGGATGATGCGTTGATCGATCGGTTGACGTTTACCGACACACGCTTCGAGGCCATGGTGGAAGGCTTGCACCAGGTCGCCGCGCTGGATGATCCGATTGGGGAAATCAGTAATTTGTCCTATCGACCCAGTGGTATACAGGTAGGGCGTATGCGTACGCCTCTTGGTGTTATTGGCATCATTTATGAGTCACGACCGAACGTAACCATCGATGCGGCCAGTTTATGTTTGAAATCCGGCAATGCGAGCATACTAAGAGGCGGTTCTGAAGCGATCCACTCGAATCGGGCCCTGGCACAATCGATCCGGGACGGACTCGAAAAAGCCGGGTTACCACCCGCAGCCGTTCAGTTGGTGGAAACCACGGATCGCGCTGCGGTGGGTGAGCTCATTAGTATGGATCAATTTGTCGATGTAATTGTTCCCCGGGGCGGAAAAGGCTTGATTGAACGCATTGCCCGAGAGGCGACCATTCCGGTTATTAAACATCTGGACGGCGTCTGTCACGTTTATATCGATACCGGCGCCGATCTTGAAAAAGCCTCAGCCATCGCGATCAATGCAAAAACGCAACGCTATGCGGTATGCAACGCAATGGAAACGCTTTTGGTGGCATCATCCATTGCAGGTGACATATTACCTGGACTGGCCGACGCATACGTCAAGCAAGGTGTGGAGCTACGTGGTTGTGAACAAACCGTTCGGCTTTTGTCCGATGATTACGCCATTGGGTCAGCCACAGATGAAGACTGGCGCACCGAATATCTGGCCCCCATCCTGTCCATCAAAATTGTGGATAACCTGGACGCGGCAATCGAACATATCAATTTCTGGGGGTCC
This sequence comes from Pseudomonadales bacterium, assembly GCA_040905125.1. Lineage (GTDB taxonomy): Bacteria > Pseudomonadota > Gammaproteobacteria > Pseudomonadales > Azotimanducaceae > JBBDSF01. Next base: position 23,453 of record JBBDSF010000006.1, read on the forward strand.
GGACATACCGATACTATTGTGACCGAGAACTTTTCACATAGTCGTCGTTTTCTGCGGGAAGTGGATTCCAGTTCGGTTATGATTAATGCGTCCACCCGATTCGCGGATGGATTTGAATACGGATTGGGGGCGGAAGTCGGTATTTCTACGGACAAACTGCATGCGAGAGGGCCGGTAGGACTTGAAGGACTCACCTCACAAAAATATGTCGTATTGGGAGACGGACAGGTTCGTCCATGACATGTCCTGAACAAAGTTGCGCCATCTTTGGAGGCACGTTTGATCCGGTTCATAACGGCCATCTCAGGTCGGCGGTGGAAGTCAGGGAAGCCCTGGGTGTTGCCAAAGTTCGATTGATACCCGCCTGTCGACCCCCTCATCGTGACCAACCAGCGACAGCACCGGCAGATCGGTTGGAAATGCTTAAATTGGCTACCCGCGGTATTGATTACATCGAGATTGACGATCGAGAAATCAAACGAGAAGGAAAGTCGTACACGATAGATACGCTTGAATCGATCCGAGACGAGGCAGGTACCGAGGTCTCCATGAGTCTTGTACTGGGGAGCGACGCCTGGGCGATACTGGATACGTGGCGTGATTGGCAACGATTGACGGATTTGGTCCATGTGGTGATTTTACGGCGGGCAGGACAGGAACCGGATGAACCGGAAGTTGTCAGAACCTGGTCGCGTGCCAAGTTGGCTGAAAACCCTGCCGCGTTACAGGCACATGCTCACGGTCTGATCTGCCGGATCGAAGTGACTCGCCTCGATATCTCTGCAACACGGATTCGCGAATTATTTTCTACGGGCCGGTCGCCAGATTATCTGATGCCCGGGGAAGTCATCGAATATATTCGAGGCAAGGGGTTGTATAACTACAGGAGACCCGAAACCTTATGCTAAATACGGAATTGAAACAGGTGGTGCTCAATGCTCTTGAAGATCTCAAAGGCCAGGATATCACCTGTATAGATGTATCCGATCAAACTGAAATCACTGACTTCATGATTATTGCCACGGGTACGTCAAGCCGTCATGTCAAGTCATTGGTAGAACGGGTCGCGGAGGCATCATCAGGGCGCGAGTCGAAACCGCTCGGAATAGAAGGGGCAGAACAGGGCGAATGGGTATTGATCGATCTGGCGGATGTGGTGGTTCACGTCATGTTGCCGGACGTCAGGGAGTTTTATGATTTGGAAAGACTGTGGACACTCGGACCCAGGGCAAGAAAGAGTACGATTTAGTTGAATATAAGGTTATTGGCTGCAGGAACGAAGCCCCCCGGCTGGGTGAGCGAAGGATTTAATGAATATCAAAAGCGTCTGCCCCGGGAATATCAGCTGATACTTAAAGAAATAAAGATAGCAAAACGATCCAGGGGCGAACCTGTCGCCAATTGCAAAGCGGAAGAAGGTGATCGCATGCTGTCAGCTATGGATAAGGATGCAAGAGTCGTGGCGGTGGATCGGCAGGGTTCTATGTGGAGTACCCGGGACCTTGCGCAAAATCTTGAAAATTGGGCGACTCGTCATCGTACTATTAATTTACTGGTTGGTGGTCCGGACGGCCTCGCCGAGCAGTGCCTGTCTGTGTCCCATGACTGCTGGTCTTTGTCCGGGCTCACTTTCCCACACTTTCTGGTTCGGGTGATTATCGCTGAACAGCTTTACCGTGCCTGTTCGATTTTAAGTAATCATCCTTATCACAGGTAACTGTTACCGGTTAACTATGGCAGACGCTCCAGCACTTAAAAACCATACCGACGAGAGCCGTATTTTTTTCGAGCGTGTTGCGGTGGCTCTTGGACTACTCATCCTCTTCACATTGTTTCTGGTGTTGCGTCTGGCCTATCTGCAAATAATAGAGCATGACAAGTATGCGACGCTGTCTGATGAGAATCGAATTCAGGTTCAGTCCATTCCGCCTATTCGCGGGCTGATTTATGATCGTAATGGAAAGCTCCTCGCCGACAACGTTCCTTCTTACAATCTGGCGCTTGTATCGGAACGTGTTGAAAATATTGATGACACACTGAATCGGCTTGCCGAACTCATTGACATCAGTGAAGAAGAGATCAGATCGTTTCAAGGTCGCCTTAATCGTCCGCGTCGTCCATTTGAGCCTGTACCACTTAAATTTAGATTGTCGCCCGAAGAAATTGCCCGAGTCAGTGTGAATCGTTACGCGTTGCCGGGTGTGGAGATCAAGGCAAAGTTGATTCGTCATTATCCCGAGGCGAAGCTAATGTCCCATGCGGTAGGCTCGGTGAGGCGAATAAACGAGGAGGACGTTCGCGACATAGATCTGGTGAGGTACTCGGGCGTTGATCATATCGGTAAAACCGGTGTTGAAAAATTCTATGAAAAAGACTTGCTGGGCCAGGTTGGTTACCAGCGCGTCGAGGTCAATGCTCGTGGGCGGGTAATGAATGTGCTCAGCAAGACGTCGCCGGAGCCCGGCAAGGATCTCGTACTCCACCTGGATACCGAATTACAGCGGGCCGCCAGCAACGCCCTGGGAGATAGACGAGGCGCAGTGGTGGCTATAGATCCGGCTTCAGGTGGTATTCTGGCAATGGTCAGCAAGCCTTCCTTCGATCCCAATTTGTTCGTCAGCGGCATCAGCCATCGGGCGTATGCCAGTTTGCGGGACTCCATAGATACGCCCTTGTTTAATCGGGCCTCTCGTGGTCAATATGAACCGGGTTCGACCATCAAACCATTCATAGGGCTTGCCGGCCTCGCATCCGGAGTCACCAATCCGGAATATACTATTGAGGACCCGGGTTTTTTCAAATTGCCCGGCAACAGGCGTTTGTATCGTGACTGGAACTGGACCCCATCTGGCACGGGTGGCCATGGAAAAGTTGACTTCAAGAAAGCGATCTATCGCTCCTGTAACGTTTACTTCTATGAATTGGCCGACAAGCTCGGTATCGAACGGATTCACAACTATCTGACCTTGTTTGGTTTTGGTCAGAGTACGGTTCTCGATATACCCGATACCAGGAACGGTATTTTGCCGTCGCCAGAGTGGAAACAGCGCATTCGGGGCGAGGCCTGGTATCCCGGCGACACCGTAAACATCGGAATAGGGCAAGGCGACATGCTGGTAACACCATTGCAAATGGCTGCTGCCGCTACCACCCTTGCCAACCGGGGCACCTGGGTTGCGCCAAGGGTGCTCAAGGAGGGTAGTGACCTTATCAATAGATCGACAGTGCCACAATTGGATGATGTCGACCGGATACCGGATCATGTCTGGGATTTGTTGATAGAGTCCATGGAAATGGTGGTTCATCGGGGTAATCAGGGCTTTGGTGAAAATGGCACGGCCTGGTACTACATAGGCCGGGACGTGCCCTATCGTATGGCTGGCAAGTCCGGTACCGCGCAGGTGGTTGGCATCGAACAGGGACAGGAATACGACGAAGAGCTGATCATGGAACGTAATCGTAAACATGCCTGGTTCATTGCGTTCGCGCCCGTGGAAAAACCTGAAATTGCGTTGGCGGTATTGGTGGAAAATGGAGGCGGCGGCAGTGCGGTGGCTGGTCCGGTTGCCCGGGAGGTTATTGATGCCTGGCTGTTGGACGACAGCTATAACGTGGCTAAACGCAGGTAAAATTGATGAGTCAGGACTTTGTCAGGAGACTGCCGGATAGTCGGTTCGCATTCGCGGGGCCGGTTGGCCCCATCAGCAAACTTCATCTGGATCTACTGATGATCCTGTTGTTGCTCGGGATTTCCGTCTACGGGTTGCTCATTCTGTACAGTGCTGTGGATCAGCAAACGGGTCCGGTTATATCGCAACTGATTAAAATTGTGGTGGCCCTGGGTGCCATGACGGTTATGGCACAGATCAGTCCGTTCTTTTATATGCGGCTTGCCCCCTGGCTGTACGGGATAGGTGTTTTGTTGCTGATTCTGGTGTCCATATTTGGTCACGAAGTCAACGGTTCCAGGCGATGGCTGCGCATTCCAGGCGTCATGCAATTTCAGCCGTCGGAAGTCATGAAGCTGGTCGTACCCATGCTCCTGGCATGGTATCTCCATGAACGACACTTGCCGCCCCGTGGCAAACACGTCTTTTGGGCGATCGTCATGGTTCTGGTACCCGTTGTCTTGATCGCCAGGCAACCGGACCTGGGCACTTCGTTACTGGTTGCCGCTTCCGGGCTGCTGGTGCTCCTGTTGGCTGGAATCTCCTGGCGATACGTATTTGGTGCATTCGGGTTGGGATTATTGTCTACCCCATTTCTTTGGTTCGCGCTACGGGATTACCAGAAAGAACGCATTTTGACGCTTTTTAACCCGGAACGGGATCCGCTGGGTACGGGGTGGAACATCATTCAATCGAAAACGGCGATTGGCTCCGGTGGACTATTCGGTAAAGGTTTGTTCAATGGCACTCAGTCTCATTTGGATTTCTTGCCCGAGAGTCAGACAGACTTTATTATTGCGGTCCTTGCCGAAGAGTTCGGTCTGTTCGGCGTTATGATATTGCTGCTTTCATATATCTTGTTAATGGGCCGAGGCATTGTAATGGCGGTACAGGCTCAGGACACCTTCGGCAGACTTCTCGCAGGTAGTATTACATTTACTTTCTTTGTCTACGTATTTGTCAATATAGGTATGGTCAGCGGGGTATTACCGGTCGTCGGGGTTCCGTTACCGCTGGTAAGTTTTGGAGGCACTTCTATTCTGACCTTGTTTGCAGGGTTCGGTATATTGATGTCTATTCATACGCATCGCCGTATAACCTTGTAACGAGTCGCGCCAACATGAAAACATATGTATTGCCTTTTATCGGTGTGTTTCTGCTAAATCTCTTTCCCGCTTTCGGGTTCGCGAACGGTGAGTATGCCACCAGATCCGACGTCCGTGACTTCGCGAGGGAGCTTGCGGCGGAGCATCGGGAATTTTCTGTGGAAGAAATTCTGTCAGCTTTCGAGAGTGCAACCTACAAACAGAATATTATCGATGCTATTTCACGTCCTGCGGAAAAAACGCTCCAGTGGGATGAGTATCAGGATATTTTTTTAACCGCACGCCGGATTAGTGGCGGTAAAAATTTTATGTCTAAATACGAGACGGAGCTTGAAGCTGCCCGGGAACGGTTCGGTGTGCCACCTGAGATAGTTGCAGCCATTATTGGCGTGGAAACGATGTATGGGAGCAATCGCGGCAGTTTTAAGGTGTTAGATGCGTTGACGACTCTGGCTTTTGACTACCCGCCTCGTTCAGCTTTCTTCAAAAGTGAGCTTCGTCACTTTTTCTTGCTGGCACGAGAAGAGAAACAGCAAGTCACGGAAGTGCTCGGATCCTATGCCGGCGCAATGGGATATGGCCAGTTTATCCCCAGCAGTTATCGGCACTATGCGGTGGATTTTGATAATGACGGCGTGCGGGATATTTGGAATAACCCGGTCGATGCTATTGGTAGCGTGGCCAATTACCTCTCCGAGCACGGCTGGGAGGCGAATCAGCCTGTTGCGCTGCGCGTAACAGCGCCCCCGGAGGTCAATGACAAGGTTTTCACTGACGCATACAAGCCGTCTATGACACTGGGTGATGTGACGGACCACGGTGTGAAGGTTGGCGCCGGCCTTGCCAGGGAAACCAAAGTGGCAGCCATGAGTTTTAAAGGAAAGAGTGGCGATGAATATTGGCTTGGTATGAAGAATTTTTATGTGATAACGCGATATAATCACAGCAAGTTGTACGCCATGGCTGTTTATCAATTAAGTCAGTCGCTGCGTAGTGAACCACTTGTTATCAGCGTGGACTGATTCGGGTTATGCGCGCATTTTCAGGTTATTTAATTCTTATGGTGCTGTTGACAGGGTGTGCGACATCAAAACGACCCCCTGCAACAAGCGGGGATCCCCGCGAATGGGAAGGAACATCCTCCGCTCCCCTGGGGAGCCGGGGCAATAAGAGTCCCTATACCGTTTTCGGGGAGACTTACGAAGTCATGTCGGATAGCCTCGGGTACCTCGAAATAGGCGTGGCATCCTGGTACGGTCGGAAATTTCATGGCAGGTTGACCTCTAATGGTGAAACTTACGACATGTTCGCCATGACGGCAGCGCATAAATCGCTGCCGATACCGACAATTGTTGAAGTGACGAATCTGGACAATGGACGCAAGGCAATCGTTCGAGTCAATGACCGCGGTCCGTTTCATGATGATCGCCTGATTGATGTCTCGTACAGCGTCGCATCATTGCTTGGGTTTGCAGATGAAGGCACGGCTCCGGTCGTTGTTCGGACCCTGGATGAATTAAATTATCCGGACCTGGATGTCGCTGAACGAGAGAGTGAGTTGTTTTACTTGCAGGTTGGCGCGTTTGCTCGCGAAACAGGCGCGCAACGCAGGTTGGATCAGGTTCGCAACTTGATTAGCGTCAACGGCGTCGCAGAAGTGGATGTCAAGATTCTCACGAGTGAGCTTGAAGACGCTATTTTGCATAAGGTCTGGATGGGTCCGATTGGTACCGAGGAGCAGATGGACGCGCTCGCCAGCCTCGTTGAAGCGGCGAATCTGGGCATGCCTCTTCGAGTTGACGTCGAGTGAGGCGATAGAAGGCACTGGCTGGCTGATATCAGCATAGTTAGAATTTGAACCCTGATCCTGGAAGCTATCAATTATGATTAGAACAGCATTGACCTATTTAGGTTTTATCGTCCTTTTGTCCGTATCGTCCGGCAATAGCCTGTATGCAGCGGGACCTATTATACCGGCACCGCCACAGATATCCGCGGAGAGTTATCTGCTCCTCGACGCCACGACTGGCAAGGTAATTGTTGAAAAAAACAGTGAGCAACGATTGCCTCCGGCGAGTCTCACCAAAATAATGGCCAGCTATGTAGTCGCAAACGAGCTCAAACGGGGAAGTATTAGTCTGGACGATATGGTGCCGATCAGTGTGACCGCCTGGAGAATGGGTGGATCAAAAATGTTTATCCAGGAAGGCACCAAAGTCAAATTGTTTGATCTGGTGCGTGGAGTTGTTATTCAATCAGGTAACGATGCAACTGTGGCGCTTGCAGAGCACATTGCGGGCAGCGAGGATTCCTTCGCTGATATAATGAATCAACAAGCAGAACGCCTTGGGATGACAAATACTAATTTTGTCAATGCTACGGGATGGCCCGACGAAAATCATTATACGACGGCTTCCGATCTTGCGAAGTTAACAGTGGCCTTAATAAATGACTTCCCGGAACATTACGAGCTGTATAAGGAAAAATATTTTACCTATAACGATATCCGCCAGCCAAACCGCAACTCGCTGTTGTGGCGGGACGATTCTGTGGACGGTGTTAAAACGGGGCACACTGAAGCCGCAGGCTATTGTCTTGTAGCGTCCGCGCTTAGGGATGATATGCGGCTTGTGTCGGTGGTCATGAAAACGGATTCCCAGGAGGCCAGGGCACGAGAAACCCGGAAGTTATTGACTTACGGCTATAGATACTATGAGACGGTTCCATTGTACGCTGCCGACGAGTCTCTCAAAACGGTCCGATTGTGGGGTGGAAGCCAGGACACGGTTAACCTTGGGGTCAAGGACGATGTGGTCATAACATTGCCAAGAGGGGAAAGAGAAAACCTGTCTGCGAAGATGGATATTAACAGTGTAATCCGGGCGCCGGTCGACGAAGGAAAGGCCCTTGGCGAACTTACCGTAACTCTGGAGGACGAGATTTTGTTCAAAGGGCCTCTGTTGTCAGTTCATAATGTCAGCGAAGCAGGATTCTTTGCCCGGTTGTGGGATTCCATCTATCTGTTTTTCCTGCAATTGTTCGGTGGAGACGCGCTTGCCTTGTAGTCAGGGCGGCATGATGGAGTATTGTATGAAGAGACCGGTGATAGAGTTTCCCTGCGATTATCCAATCAAGATTATCGGTGATGCGGACCCGTTTTTTGTTGAAGAAATCCTAACGGTGATGGTCAAGTACGATGAAAGCATAGGCCCTGATAAAGTGAACAAAAGATCGAGCCGGAAAGGAAACTATCATGCTGTCACCGTACGGTTTCGTGCCACAGGGGAGCAACAGTTAAAGCAGGTCTTCGAAGACCTCAAGCGATGCGAGCTCGTGAAAATGGTGCTTTGATGGATGGCGATTGTCGGGAGCGAATCGTTGTCAGATTTCTAGATACTGATGAGTATGACTCGACGCTTGCTGCCATGCGCGGATTTACGGATGCCCGAACCAGTGAGACAGTGGACGAAATATGGATTCTCCAGCATCCGCCTGTGTTTACCCAGGGGCATGCCGGCAAACCGGAGCACGTCATTAATGCAGGCGATATCCCCGTTATACAGTCTGACCGCGGCGGGCAGATTACGTATCACGGCCCCGGTCAGCTGGTGGTTTACCTGTTGATAGACATCCGCCGCAAAGGGTTGGGTATTCGGAAACTCGTCGAAGGAATTGAAACCAGTGTCATTGCGCTGCTGGACAGCTATGGTATCGAAGGGCATAGCCAAAAAGGAGCGCCGGGTGTGTACGCAGGCGAAGCCAAGGTGGCCTCCCTGGGCTTGCGAATTCGCAAAGGCTGCTCCTATCATGGCCTGGCACTGAACGTGGATATGGACCTTGAGCCCTTCTCACGGATTAACCCCTGTGGTTACGCGGGTCTCCAGGTTACGCAGCTGCGGGACTTGGGCGTCGCAGATGACCTGGCCGAGGTGCAGAAACGACTCTTTTCGCTTCTAACCCGTCAATTCGGTTATCATGACGTTTCAGAGATCAAAAGCGGCAGGCAATGACGAAAGAGAAGCGAAACAGACTGGTTCAGGGCGAGAAATTAAGGGGTGCCGATAAGGTTCGACGCATTCCCGTCAAAGTCGTCCCCACGGAATCGATGCCCAGGAAGCCCGAATGGCTGCGCGTTCGGGTTCCCGCGTCGCCGGATATCTCCCGTATCAAGAATATTTTGAGGGAGCGCAAGCTGGCCTCGGTTTGTGAAGAAGCTGCTTGTCCGAATTTGCCGGAGTGTTTTTCCAAGGGTACGGCAACCTTCATGATTATGGGTGAAATCTGTACCCGGCGCTGCCCGTTTTGTGATGTCGCTCATGGCAAGCCAAATCCCCTTGACCCGGATGAGCCGCGTCACCTGGCCGAAGCGGTAGCCGAAATGCGCCTTAATTACATTGTTGTCACATCCGTGGACCGCGATGATTTGAAAGACAGCGGTGCGGGTCACTTTGTGGAGTGCATTCGAGCGCTGAGGGCGCACAATCCTGACCTGGGCGTGGAAATATTGACGCCTGATTTTCGGGGTCGAATGGAGATTGCGCTTGAAAAGCTTTCGGCCGAGGCCCCGGATGTGTTCAATCATAATCTGGAAACCGTCCCAAGGCTTTACAAAAAGGCGCGCCCGGGTGCGGATTATCAGTGGTCACTGACGCTACTGCAGCGCTACAAGGAGCTGCGGCCGGATGTGTTAACGAAATCGGGGTTGATGCTTGGTCTGGGCGAGACCATTCACGAGGTGGAAGAGGTCATGGCAGACCTCAGGGAACATCGGGTCGATATGCTGACTCTGGGACAGTACCTGCAACCCAGCAAGGATCACCTGGCCGTGGACAGATTTGTACATCCCGATGAATTTGCCGAGTTAGGCCGCATTGGCCACGAAATGGGCTTTACCCATGTAGCCAGTGGTCCCCTGGTCCGATCTTCGTATCATGCCGACCAACAGCTTAGTGGTGAATTCAATGGTCAGGCGGTGGCTGAGTGATTTTTCCCGCAGGTAGGGCAATCTGGATTGCGCGGTAGCTTCAATTTTCGCCATTCCATATTCGCAGCATCGAAGACCAGTAAATAGCCCGCGAGTGAAGTCCCGAATCCCGCGATCAGCTTAAGCGCTTCCATTGCCTGCAGGGTGCCAATGGTCCCGACTACAGGCGCCGCAATACCATTGACGGCACAGTTGAGTTCATCGTCGCTGCCTTCCTGATACAGGCAACGGTAACAGGGTGCGTCGGATTGCCCGGGGTCGTACACCATTAATTGTCCTTCGAGCCGGATGGCCGCACCGGATACCAATCGGGTGCGTGACTTGACGCATTGTTCATTGATCGCAAACCTCGCCTCAAAATTATCGGTACCGTCGATGACCAGATCTGCCGCGCCAACTTCTGTTGCCAGTATTTCGGGTTCGAGCCGTTGTGAGATGGGTGTGACTTTGATGCCGGGATTTAGCTCAAGCAACGTGTCCTTCGCGGAATCCACTTTTAGCCGATCTATATCACCCGTCCCGTGCGCGATTTGCCGCTGCAGATTACTCAGCTCGACGGTGTCGTAATCGGCGATGACCAGATGTCCGACACCGGCAGCGGCCAGATACATTGCTGCCGGACAACCCAGGCCGCCCATGCCAACAATGAGGACTCTCGCGGCGAGCAATTTTTCCTGCCCGGCAACCTCAATCTCCGGCATCATCAATTGGCGCGCGTAACGGAGTAATTCTTCGTCATTCATAACAACTGTTCCGGTAACGGGGAGACGCTGATGTTGCAACCGCGCATCTGGGCTGGCCGCCCAGATCGTAAAGTACCTCGATGTCCTGGTAACCTGTTCCCCGCAACTCGGCGCAGACCGCCTCCTGTTGATTGTACCCGTGCTCCAGGATCAACAGGCCACCTTGTTTCAGTAAGGCTGGTGCCTGCAGCATAATACGCTTCAAATCCGCCATGCCGTTATCGTTAGATACCAGGGCGCTTGCCGGTTCGTGTCGCAATCCATTCAAGTGCGGGTCGCCACATTCTACATAAGGAGGATTGGATACGATCATATCGAACCGATGATCGCCCAGTCCTGTACACCAGTCAGTCAATAGGAAGGTTATGTTGTTACAATCGTGACGTGCTGCATTTTTCCTTGCTATAGCCAGGGCTGCTTCGGAGTTGTCAGTCGCAACTATCGACCATGCAGGACGTTCAACGGCCAGTGCAATGGCAATAGCGCCTGATCCCGTGCCCAGATCGGCGATAGTGCGATGATCTGCCGGCAGGCGTTCGAGCGCCGTCTCTACCAGCAATTCTGTTTCGGGTCGGGGTATCAGGGTATCGGTGCTAACCTCCAGCGTCAGGGACCAGAATTCCTTGATACCCGTCAAGTAACCCAGAGGCTCTCCCTCGCGGCGGCGTGCCAGATGAGCCATAAATGTTTTTATCGTGCCTGGGTCAACAGTATGTTCGTCGTTTGCCAACAACCAGGCTCGAGGCTTGTTCAGGATGTGACCAAGAATTAACTGACAATCCAGTTGAGGGGACTCGGATGATCCATGCAGTTCTCGATGCAGCGACAATAGCGTGGATATTGTGGCCGTTTCAGTGTTCATCTTCCAATTCCAGCCCGAGAGAGCGGAGTTGATCTGCATGATGCTCCTGAGTGAGATGACTGATGATTGGCTCGAGGTCGCCAGCCATGGTCTGGCTCAAACGGTGCAGCGTCAAGTTGATTCGATGATCGGTTACCCTGCCGTCGGGGAAGTTATAGGTCCTGATTTTCTCGGATCGATCACCGCTGCCGACCATGTCACGTCGCGTATCCGTACGCTCCTGTTCCTGCGCTTTTTGCGCCTGATCCATCAGTTTGGCTTGAAGCAGGCTCATCGCCCGGGCGCGGTTCTTGTGTTGCGAGCGCTCTTCCTGGCATTCGACCACCAGACCGGTGGGTAGATGGGTCAGGCGTATCGCCGAGTCCGTCTTGTTAACATGTTGACCGCCGGCCCCCGAAGCACGAAATGTGTCGACACGCAGATCGCCTTTATCGATTTCAATTTCCTCCACGTCCTCGATCTCCGGCAAGACGGCCACCGTGCAGGCAGAGGTATGGATACGCCCCTGGGATTCCGTCTGGGGTACCCGCTGGACTCGATGAGTGCCGGACTCAAATTTTAGTTGGCCATAGACTTCCTTGCCTTCAATTCTCGTAATGATTTCCTTGTAGCCACCATGCTCGCCATGTTTCTCGGACAGAATTTCCACCTTCCAGTGTTTAAGTTCCGCGTAGCGCATATACATACTGAAAAGGTCTCCGGCAAAAATGGCCGCCTCATCGCCACCCGTACCGGCGCGAATTTCCAGAAATACGTTATTGGAATCCTTGGGGTCTTTTGGCAATAACAACTTTTGAAGTTTTGTATTGAGCTTTTCAAGCTCTGGCACCAGTTTGTTCGCTTCATCTTCAGCCATTGCACGCATTTCTTCGTCGCTGTCGTTTGCAAGGGCGCGTGCATCTTCCAGCTCGGCGGATTTTTGCTCATACTCTTGATAGCAAAGGACCACAGGCTCTATCTCCGCATATTCTTTTGAATAATTGCGAAACAGATCCTGATTCGAAATTGTCTCCGGATCACTCAGCAGTGCGCCGAGCTCCTCGTAGCGATCGAGTAGCTGGTCCAGTTTTGCTTTAAGGGATTCCTTCATAATGGGGCTTACTCATCGTCCTGCACGGCGAGTTGATAAAGTTCGTTGATGGCATCCAGAACATCCTGTCTGCCATCGGCGCTTGCCTGTTTCAATTGAATGCTGGGCGTATGGATCATTTTATTCGTCAGCTGTTTTGCAAATTCTTTTAGTACCAATTGCGGTTCGTCGCCTTTGTTGAGGCGTTCCATGGCTTTTTGCAGTTCTACATCCTTAATGGACTCGTGTCGTTTACGGAATTTAACCAGGGTGTCTACGGCCTGAAGCGAATTATACTCGCGCATGTATTCGGAAACCGCGGACTGAATAATCGCTTCTGCTTCACCGGCGGCCTCCTGCCGATTACCGAGGTTTTGGCTAATGATTTCCTGAAGGTCATCGATACTGTAAAGATAGACATCCCGCAAACTGGCAATTTCCGGTTCAATATCTCGCGGTACAGCCAGGTCCACCATGAAGATGGGCTTGTGTCGCCTGGATTTGAGTGCTCTTTCTACACTGCCCTTGCCGAGAATCGGCAGATTGCTGCCGGTCGACGAGACGAGAATGTCGGTATCGGCCAGATGATCGGTGATGTCCGAGAGCCCGATAGCGGAGCCCCCCAGTTTCCCGGCCAGGGTCTCCGCGTTGCTGAGCGTTCTATTGGCCACAGTGAAACTTGTCACCCCCGCGTTTTGCAGATGCGTGGCGGTTAGTTCAATAATCTCGCCTGCGCCAATCAGCAAGGTGTTGCAGGCCTGAAAGTCGGAAAACAATTGTGAAGCCAGTGCAATGGCTGCAGAAGCGAGCGAGACGGGGCTTTGCCCGATAGCTGTATCTGACCGTACCTTCTTGGCCACCCTGAAGGTATGCTGGGACAGTCGGTTCAGTTCCGGGCCAATAGTTCCATGCGTTCGGGCCTGAGAGAATCCGTCTTTCACCTGGCCAAGTATCTGGGGTTCACCCAGTACCATTGAGTCCAGTCCAACGGCCACTCTCATGACGTGTGCGATGGCGTTATGTTGCCAGAATGTGTAAACGCTGGACTCCAGAGTCTCCCGGGCCAGATGGTGATAACCCGCCAGCCAGTCTATGATGGGGTCGGGGCTCGGGCTCTGGGCCGCACAGTAGATTTCCGTCCGGTTACAGGTCGATACAATGACGATTTCGCGTAAACTGGCTGAGGATTTCAGGTCACACAGGGCATCGCCCACTTGCTCGGGTGCAAATGCCACTTTTTCTCGAAGGGCAACGGGTGCCGTATTGTGATTGATACCTACAATCAATAGGTCCATTTGAAACAATTAACCACAGATGACGAATAATCCGGCGGTTCTGCCATGACCTCGGTTCGGGGAACGATTGGATGACTCAACAGTCTTGTAAACGTAGAATGAGCGTTTATTCGTACATTCCGTACCGGGTAGAGGCTCAGGGAGACCACCAGAGACGTATTGTACGTTGCATGGATGGGTGAATATAGGTATTTGACCGGACTGTCACAAAATGAAGATTCATAAACCGAATTTACTCGGTGTATCCATTCCATATAGCCAACTGATCGTGGTTACGGTTCTGTTGATTTCTGGTTGTGCATCGTTGGAGCCGTCTACTGATACCGCCCAGGCAACGCAGGTGGCCAGCGAGCAGAAGGAAGAGAGCGTTACCGGCAATGCCGACAGCAAGAAGGCTGAAACCGCTCAGAAGCCTGAACTCCCCCGCCCGGATGAATATCCGGTCAAGCCTTTCGATAAGGAGACCTTATATTTACTGCTGGCGGCTGAATTTGCCGGTTATCGTGGCCAATATGACGTAGCCATGAGCAACTATGTCAAAGCGACCCAAAGCACGCAGGATCCGGGGATTGCTGAGCGAGCCACCCGACTCGCCTCCTATTTGAAGCGAGATGACGCGGCTCGTCAGACAGCCCGAGTCTGGGCGCAAACAGACCCGGATAACCTCGATGCCCATCGACACGCGGCTGATCAGCTCATGAAGGCGGGACGGCTGGAAGAGGCCATGACGCACATGGAAGCCATAAAGCGACTGGGCGGTTCCGCCAATTTCGATGTTTTTGCCTATCGCGCCGCAAATCTTGACCCGGAAGGGCGTGATGCGCTGCTGGATGCGATGACCAGACTGCTTGAAGATTATCCCGGCGATCAGCAGCTGATGTTCTCCAGGGCAGTGCTTCTGGAACAGGTGGGACGATACGAAGAAGCAGTTCAGGTAGCCGATGAATTACTGGCCAAAAAACAGGATGTCAACTTCATTATTCTGAAGGTCAATGGTCTGAAGCAGTTGAATCGAGCGGACGAGGCCGTCGATTTTCTGGCCTCGGCGGTAGATTCCATGCCTGAAAACAGGCGCCTTCGGCTGGTTTACGCACGTCACTTGTTTGCAGCTGACAGATTGAAAGACGCAGCGGCGCAATACGAACACGTACTGGAAGAGTCGCCTGATGACGGCGACATCCTCTTTGCTCTGGCATTGATTTCTATGGAGCAGCAGGATGATCATGCCACCCGGAAATATTTGAACCGGATGATTCAGGGCAATCGCCGGGCGGGAGAAGCACACTTCTATTTGGGACGTCTGGCCGAAACAAATGGCGATATTTCATCCGCGATTGAAAAATACAAACGGGCGGGCGAAAGTTATGGATATCTGCCTGCCCAGTCCCGTGTGGCCGGATTACTCCTGGAGCAGGGGCAGGTATCGGAGGCGCGGTCTTATCTGGAAAGTCGGCGTGCAGAGCAGCCTGACCGGCATGATGACCTGATTCAGATCGAGGCACAATTGTTGAGTGAGCAGGGTTTGGAGCCGCAGACATTCGATGTCCTGGATAAGGCCATTGCTGTAGAGCCGGGTAATACTAATCTGCTCTATGTCCGTGCCATGATGGCCCAAAAGTTTGGCCATCTGGACATATTGGAGCGGGATTTACGGCGGATTATCGAACTGGATCCGGATCACGCGGATGCGCTCAATGCCCTGGGCTACACGCTTACAGATCAAACTGATCGCCATGAGGAGGCGTTGGCGCTCATCGAGAGGGCGATTGAAATCAGGCCCAACGAAGCGGCCTTCATCGATTCGCTGGGGTGGGTCCAGTACAAATTGCGGAATTATGAGCAGGCGGCCGCGCATCTGAGGCGTGCGCTGGACATGCTGCCCAACGACGAGGTTGCCGCACACCTGGGGGAAGTGTTGTGGGTAATGGGCAAAAAGAGCGAGGCCAATGAAGTTTGGGAGAAGGCGCTGGAACGGACTCCGGATAGTCAAATACTCAAAGATGTAATCGATCGTCTTCGTGACTCCTAGCAGTCTGTTATGCCTGCTGGGACTGGCAATTGGCCTGGCCGGGTGCGTCTCCCATGAGCCTGTCGAACCCGTCGGTAACCTGGCGGCGTCTCAAAACTGGTTGTTCACCGGAAAGCTTGGGGTTCGCACCCCAAATGATAGTTCGAACCTGGGGATTGAGTGGCGACAACAAGGGGAACGGTTCGAGATTGGCCTGTCCGGCCCCCTCGGTCTGTCAGCGGCCCGGATTCAAGGGAATGGGAACCATGTGACTCTCGAGACCAGAGAAGGCGAGGCACAGACCGCAAGTAGCCCTGACGAGCTTATAATGATGGTCCTGGGCTATGACATTCCGGTGGAACCCATGCAATACTGGGTACGGGGTATTCCGGCGCCCTGGGCGCCCTATACTGAGACGAACGAGGGCATGCGACAGCTGGGGTGGTTGGTGACCTGGAATGAATGGCAAGGCAACCGCCCGACAAAGATGACGTTCAGAATCCCTCAGGCGACGCTTAAACTGGTCGTCCGGAGCTGGCAGGTAGACCCATAAGCGCAATCTCCCAGGATACGCGGCACAGACGTAATCTCATTTGACACGAACATGAAGTGCGAGCAAAATACGCGCTTTTTCGTTGCAGGCCGGATCGGTGCCTGGGGCGTGTAGCTGGTTTAGCCGTCGGGGCCCTGCTAGAATCCTTCAATTAAACTGTCAGGTTAACGCAATGATTGGGGTGTCGCCAAGTTGGTAAGGCACAAGGTTTTGATCCTTGCATTCGCAGGTTCGAGTCCTGCCACCCCAGCCATACTGACTGATAACCAAAGGTCCGATTCTGGAACATAAAGTGGGTGAACTAAAGATCTTTTCCGGCAATGCCCACAGGGTATTGGCGAACCGGGTCGTTGATCGCATGGGCATGAGCCTGGGTGAGGCCGAAGTTGGCCGGTTCAGTGATGGAGAGATCAACGTCGAGATAAATGAGAATGTTCGCGGCAAGGACGTTTTCATTATTCAGCCGACCTGTTCGCCGGCTAATGACAATATAATGGAATTAATTGTCATGGGAGATTGCTTGCACCGGGCCTCTGCTGGAAGAGTGACAGCGGTGATTCCGTATTTTGGTTACGCCAG
Source organism: Pseudomonadales bacterium (assembly GCA_040905125.1). Taxonomy (GTDB): domain Bacteria; phylum Pseudomonadota; class Gammaproteobacteria; order Pseudomonadales; family Azotimanducaceae; genus JBBDSF01. The sequence goes on from JBBDSF010000006.1 coordinate 40,320, forward strand.
GCAGGACAGGCGTATCAGATCGGCCAGAGTACCGATAACGGCCAAGGTTGTTGCTGACATGTTAAGTAATTGTGGCATCAACCGGATTTTGACCATCGATCTGCACGCGGATCAGATTCAGGGATTTTTTAATGTTCCGGTGGATAACATCTACGGTACGCCGGTATTTGTCGCTGATGTGGAACGTCAGTCTTATGAAAACCTGATGATTGTGTCGCCTGACGTGGGTGGCGTAGTAAGAGCCCGGGCCATAGCCAAACAGTTAGATGATGCTGACCTGGCTATTATCGATAAACGCCGACAGCTGGCCAACCAGTCGGAGGTAATGCACATCATTGGTGATGTGACTGGCAGAACCTGCCTGATGGTCGATGATATTGTGGATACGGCGGGTACTTTGTGTTCGGCCGCGGATGCACTTAAAGACAACGGTGCAAAACAGGTTATTGCCTATTGCACCCATCCTGTTTTGTCGGGCAAAGCGTTGGAGAATTTAGAGGGTTCATCGCTGGATGAACTTGTAGTAACGGACAGCATACCGCTTGGAGATGAAGCGATAAGCTGTAAGAAGATTCGTCAATTGACTATCTCTGATGTGCTGGCGGAGTCGATCAGACGAATCAGTAATGAGGAGTCTCTAAGTGCTCTGTTTAGCAAAAGAGTGCAGCCGGGACTATTTTAACTATTAATACCTGTAATCATGGTCGCAATGATTGCGGGTTAAACTTTGGAGCAATCTTCAATGGCAGACGAATTCGAGCTGACAGCCGAGCCGCGCAGCGATGTAGGGAAAGGTGCGAGCCGCCGCCTGCGTCGGGATGCAGGCCTTGTACCCGCAATCATTTACGGTGCGGGGAAGGACCCGGTGATGCTGTCCATTCCACATAAAGACATTTATAGAGCATGCCAGAACGAGGCATTCTTTTCTCACATTATCACCATTAAAACCGGAAAAGAGGCCGTCAAGGCCATCGTCAAGGACCTGCAACGGCATCCCGCCAGAGATCGGATCATGCACGCGGACTTCTTCCGCGTCAGTATGGACCAGGCGATCACGGTAGAAGTACCGTTTCATTTCCTCAACGAGGAAACCTGCATCGGCGTCAAGCAAAGCGGCGGTATAGTTGCCCACGTTATGTCTTCCGTTGAGGTGAGCTGTCTGCCTGACGACTTGCCGGAGCACATCGAGATTGACGTTGAGAATCTCGACCTGGGTGATTCCATTCATCTCAGTGAACTCACACTGCCCTCCGGGGTTGAAATTCCGGCGCTGCAATATGGTGAGGATTACGATCAGGTTGTTGTGTCCATTAATGCGCCGCGCAAGGAAGAAGAGATCGAGCCGGAAACTGAAGAGGCCGCTGAAGGTGAGGAAGAGACCGGCGCTGACACAGACGAATCCGAATCGGACGAAGGTTCCTCCGACGAGGATTCTGACAGCTGATCGTGAGCACCGGTCTGCGTCTGATTGTTGGCATTGGTAACCCGGGCAGCAAATATGCAGACACTCGCCATAATGCGGGTGTCTGGTTTGTGGACCGGCTTGCCGATCGCTTGAAGGCCAGTTTCAAAGAGGAAAAGAAGTTTTTCGGTCGCACTGCGGATGTCATTATCGAGCAGCAACCGCTTAAGCTTCTCATTCCTGCCACCTACATGAATGAAAGCGGAAAGTCCGTCGGTGCCCTGGCTAATTTCTACAAGATACCGGTTGATCAGATTCTCATTGCTCACGATGAGCTCGACTTTGCCATCGGTATGATCCGATTAAAACAGGGCGGCGGTCTTGCAGGACATAATGGTCTGCGCGACATAGTTGCAGCGTTGGGGGGTGATCAATCCTTTAATCGGTTGCGGATTGGTGTCGGTCATCCCGGCTCCCGCGAGGATGTCACCGGCCACGTGCTGAGCAAGGCAACGCCGGCGGATCGCGATCTCATCTATACGTGCATAGATGAAGCATTGCAGGTTATGCCCCTGGTAGTAAAAGGCGAATGGCAGCAAGCGATGAACCAGTTACATAACTTTAAGGTCGAGGATTAGATGGGATTCAAGTGTGGCATCGTCGGATTGCCCAATGTCGGCAAGTCGACACTTTTTAATGCGCTGACCAGTGCCAGTGTGGGCGCCGAGAATTTCCCGTTTTGTACCATCGAACCGAATTCCGGTGTGGTGCCCATGCCAGACCAGCGCCTGGACAAGCTCGCCTGTATTGTAAAGCCGGCCAAAGTTATCCCGACGAGTATGGAATTTGTGGATATCGCTGGCCTCGTCGAGGGCGCCTCCAAAGGCGAGGGCCTTGGCAATCAATTTCTTGCCAATATCCGGGAAACCGACGCCATCGCCCACGTGGTTCGCTGTTTTGAAGACGAAAACATTGCCCACGTATCGGAGAAAGTGGATCCGGCACGAGACATTGAAGTGATCAATACGGAACTGCAGCTTGCGGATCTCGAAACCCTGGAGAAGGCAATTGCCAGGGTCCATCGTGTTGCCAAAAGTGGCGATAAAGAAGCCGTGGCCAACATGCAGTTCCTGGAACGCGTGCAGGCGCACGTAAACGCCGGCAATCCTGCTCGGACTTTGTCTCTGACTGCGGATCAGCGCAAAGAGATCCGGGATCTGCACCTGCTGACCATGAAGCCGGTCCTCTATATTGCCAACGTGGACGAAAATGGGTTCGAGAACAATCCACACCTCGACACAGTTGACGAAATTGCCCGGCAAGAGGGCGCTGAAGTCGTGGCCATCTGTGCCAAGCTGGAAGCGGAAATTGCCGAACTGCAGGACGAAGAGAAAAACGAATTTCTTGGCGAACTGGGCATGGAAGAACCGGGTCTGGACAGGGTCATACGGGCGGGATATCGATTGCTGGGACTGCAGACATTTTTCACCGCGGGTCCCAAGGAAGTTCGCGCCTGGACCGTTGTGCAAAATGCGACTGCCCCGCAGGCTGCCGGGGTCATTCACACGGATTTCGAGAAGGGCTTTATTCGCGCGGAAGTGGTGTCGTACGAGGACTACGTCGCCGGTGGCGGCGAGGCCGGCGCAAAGGATGCGGGCAAATGGCGCCTGGAGGGCAAGGAATACCCGGTGCAGGATGGCGACGTCATTCACTTCCGATTCAACGTCTGATCCCGGCTCCCGGCTCCCGGCTCCCGGCTCCCGGCTCTTCGGCCGGGACACAGTCTTCGGCCGGGACATGCTTGACAGCGACGTGCTGAATTCGGAAAATTCGCCTCCCTTCAGCGGGTTATAGATGTGGCTATGTAGCTCAGTTGGTTAGAGCACAGCATTCATAATGCTGGGGTCGGTGGTTCAAGTCCACCCATAGCTACCAATTCGTTTTCTTCGCGAAGCGAAGAAATTCGAGGCCGACAGCGTTTTCGCCGAAGGCGAAAATCGCGAGAGGCAAACTCCTGAAATGACGTTGTGCCCAAACCGTGCCCAACTTGTGCCCATAGCGTTACGCGGCACCACACTTTTTTGAGCAGTTCACCTGGCTCAATCTCGAAGACCGAGAGAGCGCCGGGGATTGTCACACCGATACGGCTTGAAACTCCGTGCACTCGTAGATCTGATTTGGAGAAGAGCGAGCCGAATCTCTAACCCTCATAAATTTCATATACCTCAGCAAAAAATGAGGTATACTGCTTCTCTGAGGTATAGACCATGGCTACCAACCGGAACAACATCTCGTCTCATAGCCGTGACCGCGGAGAGCGTATCGTGCGCGCTGTCTTGCCGACCACAGCGAAAATCAAGTCCTCTCGGGCAGACAAAGACATAGATCTGATTGTGAACGGTCAGGCTCTTGAAGTGAAGTGGATCGGGTCCGGTCATCTGGGTAGTGTTCGCTCTGCTCTAAAGGAGCGGCCGAAGCGCAACCTTGTTCTCGTGGCGAGACACATGTCACCTGGTGCGAGGGAAACGTTGGCGGACGCGGGAGTCAGTTGGGCGGATGAGACAGGCGCAGCCGAGATTTCAGTTGGCTCGATTCTCGTTTCGCGGACTGGGGTTTCACAAAGGAAATCAAGCAAGATCGAGCACTGGACGCCAGCAGTAATCGCAGTTGCGGAGGCGTTGCTGTTTGGCATAAAAGGTACGCAAGCGGCGACACAGGATGCTACCGGACTCTCGGCTGGTAGCTGCACCAATGCACTGCGATTCCTTGCAGCCGAGAACCTCCTCAAGTCCGGGGCAAAACGCGGACCCAACTCAGCACGCGTTGTTTCCGACCACCGTCGATTGTTGGACGCGTACGCGACCGTGGCCAGCACACAAACCACCGATGAAAAGCTTCAGATAGGTGTCACTTGGCGAGATGTTCTGGAAGGGCTAGCCGAATTGGGTCGCCGCTTTACACGTGAAAAGATCGATTGGGCAGTCACCGGGGGCGCGGGGGCGGCTGTTATTGCTCCTTACATTTCTTCGGTATCACAGGCATCAGTGTACGTCGAAGCGCAGTCCTTGGCTGAGTTGGAAAAGCTCGCATCGTCTCTCAAGCTTCGGCCGGTGGAAGGCGGGCGGCTCACCCTGAAGCCGTTTCCAAGTTGGACAGTTCAGCATCTTGCAGAGTACGTGAGCGATCTGCGGGTTGCGCCGTGGCCTCGTGTCTATGTAGACCTCTTGAATGAAGGCGTCCGAGGAGAAGAAGCTGCGGAACATTTGTACGAGGTGATCCATGAACGACGAAATACCTAGAAGCAGCCAGGCCAGGCTCGCTGCAGAGCAAGCACTGGTCCGCATTGTGCATCACTATGGCGAAAAACCTGAGTTCGTTGTTCTTGGCGGGCTTGTACCTGATTTGCTTTGCGCTGAAAGCGCCCAGCATCATGCAGGCACTACTGATATTGACGTGCAGGTCAATCTTGAAATCAAATGCGAAGCGGTAAACGCAGTGAGGCTTGAAAACGCGTTGAGAAACGCGGAGTTCGAACCCGACAGCGAGCAAGTCTGGCGGTGGCGAGTCGTCACCGACGAAGTTCGGGCGGAGGTCAAGTTCGAGCTACTGGCGGATTGGGAAGATCAGCCAAATGAAGCCACACTGGTTTTTGATGATTGTCATCGCTTGGGTGCTGTGAATCTCCGCGGTACAAGGTTTGCGACGCAAGATGTCGAGTCGCGAACACTTACGGCGAAGGTAGGTGACGATCAGAGATCTGTCGAAATCAATGTCACAGGCTTGGCTGGGTTCCTACTGGCGAAATGCGCGGCAGCTTACTCGCGTCGAAAACCAAAGGACTGGTACGACATCGCCTTTGTACTGTTGCACAATGACGCGGGTGGTCCCAGTGAAGCAGCGCAGGCAGTGATTGATAGGTTGGGTGAAGATGCTTTGAAGGCCTCGCGAACAGCGCTAGCGGAACTTGCTGCCAACTTCACCGATCCAGACGATCAGGGACCGAAGTCCTACGCCGATCAGTTTCTTGTTGATCATCCTGACCAGGACCGATCTCAGGCGAAGGCCGATGCCGTTGCTGCTGTTCAGGAGTTCTGTGAGGCTCTGTTGGATGTATAGCGGACCCCCTTATCCGAAGTGCCGGTGCCGTGCGCATCCTGTGTCCGAGTTCAACGAATAGCAATGTTCGTCACACCCTCTTCAACAACTCGCCAGGCTCAATCTCAAAGTAATCACACAAAGCGCTAATCGTATCCGTGTTCGTGTTGTAACCCGGCACGTTTGAAATTCTGGTCAACGTCGGCCGTGAGATTCCGGTTGCCTCACTAACCTCGTTCAGCGTGATGCGGCGCCCTTCTTTGAAGGACTTCTCATCTAGCGCCTGTTTGAAAAGGATGCGTATCACAGCTTTGACCTCGCGAGCGAATCATTTTTGATTCAAAAAGTTCTTGATTGATCTATTATGATCGTTTATGATTCTTTTATGAGCCAAAACAATCACAGATGATCCATTCAGATCAAGAGAGAATAGCATGAGCTACACCTATTTAACTACTGATGAGCTCGCTGACCGAATCAATTACGACCCCAGGACCATCAGAAACTGTCTCAAGGACAGCGTACTCATTGAAGGCGTTCACTACATCCGTCCATTCGGTGGCAGGAAGATCTTGTACTTGTGGGAAAAGATCGAGAAGGACATGGCGCGGCCCGCGTCAGTCGACTCACTGATGTCTGGCGTTCTTTAGTCGCGAGCCATGGGTTCCATTCGATCCCGTTCTGGAAAGCTGTTCTTGGACTTTCGCTACCGAGGCGTACGGTGTCGTGAACAAACAAAGTTATCCGACACACCGGCTAATCGAAAGCGCGCCGCTTCGATTCTTGATCGTATCGAGGCAGAGATCCTCGTCGGAACATTTGACTACACTACCTACTTCCCGAACTCAAAGAGCGTCGACCGGTTCCGGGGTATTGACGCCAGGACGGTGGCATCGTGTTCATCCGTGCCGACCCTTGCTGATTTTGCCGAGACTTGGTTTGCGGAAAACGAACTTCGCTGGAAGCACTCATACAAGATTACTTTGCGTACGTCGCTGAACAAACACATCCTTCCCGCATTCGGTGACAGGCCACTCGACAGCATCGCCAAGTCGGAGCTGCTGGCATTTCGTGCAAATCTCGCAAAGGTACCTCGCAGAAATGGATCGATCGGGTTGTCTCCCGCTCGCATCAATCATGTCATGGTGCCCCTCCGCATGATCGTTAATGAGGCTGCGGACCGATATGATTTCGAAACACCGTTCAAAAGCATTAAACCACTCAAGGTTGCACGGACCGACGTCGACCCTTTTACCCTCGAGGAAGTTCGACTGCTCATCAGACATGTTCGCGTCGACTACAGGAACTATATTGTTGTCCGCTTCTTTACCGGCATGCGCACAGGCGAAGTCCATGGCCTCAAGTGGAAACACGTCGATTTTGAACGACGCCAGATTCTCGTTCGCGAGTCCTTTGTAGCAGGCCAGCAAACAACGACCGAAACTGACGGTTCGACGCGAGAGATACAGATGTCGCAACCTGTTTTCGATGCGCTGAAGGCCCAGGCGACCGTCGCACAACACAGCGTCTACGTCTTTGCGAACAGAGCCGGTAAACCGCTCTCCGTACACAACGTCACCAAGCGGGTCTGGTACCCGTTACTACGCCATTTGGGATTACCCATGCGCAGGCCGTATCAAACTCGTCACACCGCAGCGACACTGTGGCTTGCAGCAGGAGAGAATCCGGAATGGATTGCGCGACAGATGGGGCACAGCACGACCGAGATGTTGTTCCGCGTCTATTCCAGGTATGTGCCCAACCTGACGCGGCAGGACGGTTCCGCATTTGAAGCAATACTGAAGCGCAAGCTTGGCAACTAAGCTATTGTCGAGGCGATCTGTCAATTTCTCTTGGTCGCCGTCGGCTCAGGCCCGCTAAACATCAAAGGAACCGGATGGGCCAGGAGGCCACTGCACCTTCGGCCCGGCACCGGACCTGTGGGGTGTCCAGATCTTCATCCAAGCAGACGCAGTCGCTTTCGGCGGTCGCCGGCCCGTCGGGAGAGGGAATTCAAAGTTCGCGATTTGTTTGTCAAATTCTCTTGACCCGCGGAGGAGTAGCACGCAGTCTGTGATGCAGAATGCCGCATATTGCGGCACTATGCTATACCGACTGGTGGGAGATTTCAGTAGCAACCAAGCACCGTGTAATCATCAGCATCGATGATCGCGAATTCAGGCAGTTGGCGGCGCTGTCCGACAAACACTGTGTTTCGCTCGCCTGGCTTGGCAGGCAGGCAATCATAGAGTTCCTGGAACGTCACGAAGACGAAGAGCTCCAGTTGCCACTGACCCTGTCGTCCAAAGGACGCCGGACCGGCCAATAGCGGCGGCGGGTGATGAACGGATAGCGAGGCAAGATGAGTGACGTATCCCTAATGAACAGAGCGGCCGACAACGAGACGAAGCGGAGCGCGGCAACGTCGGGCGCGCAGCACGCTGTGTCGCTGACGCTCGGAATATCACCGGTCGAACTTTCGGGCGAGCATGTGCGCATTGGCCGCTTGGAACCCGCCGAGGATACGTCCATCAGGGATCTTCGGCGCGAACACCGAAATACACATGTGTTTCGCTTCGACGCTAGAGACGGAAAGATCGTCAATATCGGTATCGGGCTTGGGATCGAGCCGCTCGGAACAATCGAGGAAGTCCCGGTTGCGGGACATCTCCTGCTGTTGGCCGAGGCGATTTCCCATCAACTTCGTCAGTGGTTCTCCGGCAACCGCAAGATTCTGAAACCGTTCCATCCGCTGATATGTCTCGGCAGCCGCGACCGACTGCTCGCAAACGCGTTGCGGCAAGCTGGAGTCCCGTCACCCGACGGGCGGCTCGACGTTGTCGCCAAATGGTCCTTCGATCTGCGCCTTCTGTCATCGGCCCATCCTGAGCTTCGCCCCTCTCTCGGGCTGATCGCGGATGTCGGCACGTCGAACGTGATCGATATCCCGGTCTCCGAGTTGCTGGAAAGCGGTTTCGATCCGGTAGGACGCTATGTCGGTACACGGGATGAACCTGATGATCTGACGGGGGCTTCCCGACTCCGGCTGGTAGGCCGGGTTCAGAGCATCGAAAACGAAACTCTTGTTCTCGACGATGTGCGCGACGATGCAGACACCGACCGGGTCGTCGCCGCAGATGTATTCGTCGAGGCGCGCCGGGAAACGCTGGAAGCGGTGACGCGCGCGCTGTATCCGACTGCCGCCGACAAGGCGCTGGAAGCGCTCCACCGCATGCGTGCGCCGTATACCAGCGGCGACGGAAAACTGAAGAAAATCCGCCGTACGATCGAAGAACTGAACAAGTCCTCCGGGAACGCAACCGAAGGGTCACTGAATCTTCGGTTCGGCGATGGTCTGGAAGCGCAGTTCGGTCCGCTGCTAGACCGGTCGAGCCCCGAGTTCCCGAGGATGCTCGAAACCAGCAGGCCGACGATGCTGTTTGGAGCGAGCGGCCACGACCAGGACACGCAACCCGCCTTGGAATCAGGCGTCACGGACCATTTCAGTATGCGCACAACGCCGTCAATGATCCGCTGATCGCAGTGTTGTGCGACAAGTCCGCGAAAGGCCGTATGGAACAGTTCGCCAAGGCGCTGCGAGACGGTATCGACGACGACAACGGCCGTTTCTCGGGTGGCCTTGTCGGGAAATTCCGCCTGACGAACATGCGGTTTCATTTCGTCGAGATCGCCAGCGACACCGCCGAGAGCTATGCGAATGCGGCCACGCGCGCGCTTGAGGAACTGCCGCAAACGCCCGCCATGGCATTGGTGCAGGTGCGTGAAGCGCACAAACAACGACTGTCGGGGCAAAACCCGTATTTCGTCGCCAAAAGCCGATTCATGCGGGCAGGCGTGCCTGTGCAGGCGGTGCGGATGGAGACGATCGAGCAGGACTACGGACGCGCCTTCAAGCTCAACAACCTGGGGCTCGCGGCCTATGCCAAGATCGGCGGCGTGCCCTGGGTGATCTCGACACGCGGCGTGGCGACCCATGAGCTGGTGATAGGGATAGGCGCCACCGAAGTCGGCGGCAGCCGTCTTGGCGACCGGACGCGTTATGTCGGCATCACCACCCTGTTTCAGGGCGATGGTCGGTATCTCGTCTGGGAAACAACCAGGGAAGCGACGTTCGAGACTTATCCGCAAGCGTTGCTGGAAAGCCTGCGCAAGAGCATCCGATTCGTACAGGCGCAAAACAAATGGGAGTCGGGCGACAATGTCCGGCTCGTCTTCCATGTCTACAAGCCGTTGAAGCGGGTCGAAATCGAGACGGTCAAGGAACTCGTGCAGGAAATGCTGGGAGACTACGCGGTTGAGTTCGCGTTCCTCGACATTTCACACCATCACCCGTTCCAGATATTCGATCCGACACAGAAGGGTGTCGCGTATCGTTCGCAGGGGACGCGGCAAAAAGCGTTGAAGGGGATATACGCGCCGCAACGCGGCACGGCCATGCTTCTCGGGCCGAGAACGGCCCTGTTGCAACTGGTCGGCGCGAACGAGGTAAAGACCTGGGGTCAGGGATTGCCGCGACCGTTGCTTCTCGAACTGCATCCGGATTCCGACTTCTCCGACCTGACCTATCTCGTGCGACAGGCTTTCCATTTTTCGTTCATGTCGTGGCGCAGTTTCTTCCCGTCCCACGAACCGGTCACGATCTTGTATTCCCACTGGATCGCCAATCTTCTCGGGAACCTGAAGACTGTGCCCGGCTGGGACGGTTCTGCGCTGAATCTCATGCGTGACCGGCGGGCTATGTGGTTCCTTTGACGTCATGGAAGACGTTCTCGCAAGCAGGCTGGCGCATCTCCGAAGTATCGTTCGCAACAGCTTCGACGATGCCCCTGCACAGGTTCAGGGTTTTGTATGCAGGGTTCTTGAACGCGAGGCGCAGTATTCGGGAGAAGTACCCCTCTATCAGGAACAGCCGATAGAGGCTTGCCTGGACGCCGCGCGGTTCGAGGGATACCCGGCCCTCGCGCGCGCCGGATATGTTCTGTTCGGTCGCACGGCTGAGACGGTCGGCGACGATCTTGCCGACAGGTTCCTGCATTGCATAGAGCAGCAACGCGGTCGCCCGCAGGAACGTCAGGCGGAGCTGGCGGGGGATTCCGTCGCGTTGCTCGGAGTCGCCGATGGTCTGCGAGCGGTTTCGCGAATATCGAACACGCACGCCGAAAGACAGCAGGATGCGCAGACATGGGTGCGGACCTTGCTTGCGCAACAAGGCGGAACCGCTGCCGGCCTCGAACGCGCAAGGCTGCTGGCTGCTGATCTGCTGGAGGATCAGGGGCGCTTCGGCCGTGATCTGGCCCGATCGGGTGATCCTCGGATCGCCGCGTTCGATCTATGCCTGTGGCGAGGCTGGCCGGACGTATTGCGCAATGTGCGGCATCCCGACGTGGCGCGGCGGCGAGACCTGTTCAAGGCACTGCTGGCAGTCCGCCCGCCTGCTGCGGGAGAGGTGCTGACCGCGGCAAGCTGGTTGTGCGCCCTCGATGTCCTGACCGGCGAGATCGCAGCCGCGTCGGTGCCGGATGCGCACCAGGTCGCGCACATACTTGCCGAGACGCAGGGAAGCTTCCGGCGGTGGCGTTGGGAACAGTCCGCGACACGGAAGGATGCGATGCCGGCGCGATGGCTGATCGACAAGGAAGCGGACGTTCAGGCGTTCCTGCTGGCGGTGTTATATCCGTATTTCGTCGATCAACTCGAAGACGAGCAGTATCTGCAAGGCTTCGGGCTCCGGCAGGGGCGATTTGATTTCGCGGTTACGGGCCTTGGCCTGATCGTCGAAGTCAAGGTGATGCGCAACACGAGCGATATCAAGAAGCTGGAATCGGAAATCGCCGACGATCTGGCGCTTTATTTTCAGGACGGCAATCCGTTCAGGACTATGATCGTCTACATCTACGACGACCGGGACAAGCCGGAGCCGGAGAAATACCCGGCGATACGCGACGCCTTCAAGCGACGCAGCGAACGCATTGTCGATGTTGTCATCGTGCAACGGCCGAGCATGATTCCGAACCGGATGGAGCGCAAATAAAGTCCGGGGTCGGCGATCAATCGACCGGCGCGCCGGTCATGCCGCGCATCCGCTTCGAGACCTTTTCCCGTCCCTGCTATTACCAGATGCGTGCGCAATCAAAGCGCAGCGGCTTTACGGGCTACCGGTAGTCGTGATGCCAAGGAGCTTTCAGCAACACTCCGAGCCGCCGTTCGGGGTCCGCCGACACTGCCTTCTCCGTTTCCAGGTGTATTGCGGGTACCCAATTGTACACCCAAAGGGTACACTAGGCTCATGACTCGGAAGGACGTTGCGTTCAAAATCAGGATCGACGAGGAGTTGCGACGCGCCTTCGTCGAGGCATGCCGCGAGCAGGACCGCCCTGCCGCGCAGGTCGTCCGCGAGTTCATGCGCCGCTACGTCGCCGGGGAAACCGAATTCCCCACGCCGACTGTACAATCGAAGGTGAACACGAAAAACGCGAAAGAAAACAGAAAGACGGGGGGCTGAATGGCGCGCGCGAGCCAGAACGCAGGAAACGGATCGACAGCAGCCAGCGATCATATTAAGAACCTCGATGGGTTCGTCTGGTCGATCGCGGAAATCCTCCGCGGCGATTTCAAGCAGTCGGAATACGGCAAGGTAGTGCTGCCATTCGTCGTGCTGCGCCGCCTCGACTGCATTCTGGAAGACACCAGGGACGCCGTCCTTGACGCCGAGAAGGCTCTGCCCGCGGGCGTGGATGACGAGACCCGCGCGATGATCCTCTACGAAGCGGCGGGGCACAACATCCGTGTCTACAACACCAGCCGCTTCACATTCGCCACCCTGAAAGGCCAGGACCCCGCGCAGCTTCACCAGAACCTGCTGGACTACATTACGAAATTCTCGCCGAACGTCCGCGATATCTTCCTCGACAAGTTCCTGTTCACCGACCAGCTCAAGCGGCTGAACGATGGCGGTATCCTCTGGCAGGTGTTCGAGCGGTTCTGCCTGATCGACCTGCACCCGGAGCACGTCTCCAACATCGAAATGGGCTACCTCTTTGAGGGTTTGATCCGCCGTTTCTCGGAAATCTCCAACGAGACGGCCGGTGAGCACTTTACGCCGCGCGAAGTCATCCGGCTGATCGTCGATCTTCTGATCGCCAATGACGCAAAGGCCCTGACTGGCACCGGGATCATTCGCAGGGTCTACGACCCGGCCTGCGGCACCGGCGGCATGTTGGCGCTTGCCGAAGAAGCCATGGCGGCCCTCAACCCGAAAATCCGCGTCGAGCTGTACGGTCAGGAACTGAATGGCGAGTCATTTGGCATTTGCAAGTCGGACATGCTGGTGACGGGGCACAACCCGGATCAGATCGCGTTCGGCAACACGCTGACGAGCGACGCGCATGCTGGCGAGCGATTCCACTACATGCTGTCCAACCCGCCCTACGGCGTGGACTGGAAGAAATACCAGGACCCGATCAAGGACGAGGCGGCGGAAAAAGGCTTTGATGGGCGCTTCGGCGCCGGACTGCCGCGAATCTCTGACGGGCAGCTTCTGTTTCTCCAGCACATGATTTCAAAGATGCGGGACGACGAGCAGGGCTCACGCATCGGCATCGTCATGAACGGCTCGCCCCTGTTCACCGGCGGTGCTGCGTCCGGTGAAAGCGAGATTCGCCGCTGGATGCTGGAGAACGACCGGATCGAGACAATCGTCGCCCTGCCGACCGACCTGTTTTACAACACCGGCATCCAGACCTATGTCTGGCTGCTGAACAATCGCAAGCCGCCTGAGCGGCGCGGCAAAGTTCAGCTTATCAACGCCAGCTCCGAGTGGTTTTGGAAGTCGATGCGCAAATCTCTTGGCTCCAAGCGACGGGAGATACCGGAAGAAGCGCGTCACGAAATTGTCCGCATCTATGGGGATATGCTGAACGGCGAAGGGCCGGAGGATTGGGGCGATTATTCGAAGTTCTTTGACACGGAGGATTTCGGCTACCGGGAAATCCGTGTCGAGCGGCCGTTGCGGCTGAACTTTCAGGCGAGCCCGGAACGCCTCGCGCGGCTGGCGGAGGAAAAGGCGATCCAGAAGCTCGACGAGGCCGATCGGCAGGAACTGATTGACGCGCTTTCCGGCCAATTGCCGACGACGTTGTTCACGAACCGGGACGAATTCGAGCAAGCCCTGAACAAGGCGCTCAAAGGCGGGGGTTTAAAACTTGGCGCACCCGTGAAGAAGGCGATCCTGTCGGCGTTGTCCGAACGCGACGAGGACGCCGACATTTGCACCGACAGCAAAGGCAACCCCGAACCGGATACCGAACTGCGCGACCACGAGCTTGTGCCGTTGAAAGAGGGCTGGCGCGACTACGTCGCGCGTGAGGTTACGCCTTTCGTGCCCGATGCGTGGGTGGACGAAACCTATACCGACAATCGCGACGGCGAGGTGGGCCGTGTCGGCTATGAGATCAACTTCAACCGCTACTTCTACAAATACGTTCCACCGCGCCCGCTGGAGGAGATCGACGAGGAACTGAAGCAGCTTGAGGCGGAGATTGCCGGGCTGTTGAAGGAGGTGGCGGCGTGAGAAGAATGTCCCTTCGTCACTTGGCGAAGGTCATGAATAGCAACGTCGATAAGGTTGTTGACGACGCGGAGATACCGATCCGGCTTTGTAACTACGTTGACGTCTACAAGAACGACTTCATTGACACCGATCTTAAATTCAGCGCTGGATCAGCGACAAAGGGCGAAACTGAACGCTTCGGGCTTCGAGTGGGCGATGTGATTATTACGAAGGACTCTGAAGATCGACTGGACATCGGTGTCCCCGCCTACGTCAGAGCGACGGCCGACGACCTCGTTTGTGGCTATCATCTTGCGATCTTGCGCGCAAAACCTGATGTGATGCGTGGCGATTTTTTGTTTTGGAGCCTCCAGTCAATCCCTGCCAAGGATGAATTTTCGAATGCCGCTTATGGCATTACGCGTTACGGGCTGACTCTCGGTGGAATAAAGAGCCTACCCTTACCTTGTCCAGACCTGCCGACTCAAAAAGCCATCGCGCATTTCCTCAACTGCGAAACCGCCCGTATTGATCAATTGATCGAGAAAAAACAGCAACTCGTGCAGTTGCTTCAAGCCAAACTGGAAAATGACACCCTTAGGTTACTGACACGGGGGGCTGACAATCACGCCCGAATGGTTGACGAGCCGGCGCTTGAATGGATCGCCGAACGTCCGGAGCATTGGCGCATCCATCGACTTAAGCATTTTTTCCGCGAAAATACTCGTTACAGTGTTAGTGGGGAGGAAGTCCTGTACTCCCTCCGAATGAACGAAGGATTGGTCCCGCATAACGATGTTTCTGAAAAAGTGATCCCTCCTTCCGACTTGGTCGGATACAAGAAAGTATCTCCCGGACAGATCGTAATGAACCGCATGAGGGCTGCGATAGGTCTGTTCGGGCTTGCTGATGCGGAAGGAATTGTCAGTCCGGATTACTCGATCTTTGACGTGCGTAAAACGGCACATCCAGCCTACTTCCTCAGACTGTTTAAGACTTCGCCGATGATGACGGCATTCCGTATCCTCTCCAAAGGGATGGGCACAGGCCAATCGGGCTTTATGCGATTGAATGCGGACCGTTTTGGTGAAGTGCGGGTGGCTATCCCTGATTATGATGAACAGAGAAAAATATCGGATGCTGTTGGAAGGCGAATTAAACAGGTCGCCCTGATACAGAACACAACAGAACATTCCGTGGAACTTTTAAGGGAATTCCGCTCCGCCCTAATTACCGCTGCGGTCACAGGTCAGATAGACGTTGAGACCTGGGGCAAGCACGCCGAAACCGACCGGCGGCTGGACAAGATCGAAGAAAAAATGGCGGCCCCGCGCGCCGCCGGGCAGGTGGAGGCGCGCGCATGACGAAGCTCTGGATTGTTCGCGCCGGAAAACAAGGAGAACGGGAACTTGCGGCGATTGAACAAAGCAAGCTCCTTCCGGGCTTCCTTGAAGTCGGCGACCTGAGCACGCTGAAGGATCGGGACGCAATCCTCCCGCACCTGCGAGAGGTAATGCCTGATGCTGGGCACAACCGCCTTCGCAACTTCGCCGCCCAACTCAACCAGTTCGTCAACACGATCCAGAAGGGCGATCTTGTGGTTATGCCCCGCAAGGTCACCAATGGTGTCGCTATCGGTGAAGTCACTGGCGACTACGTCTTCGACCCAAACGATCCATACAGGCATTCGCGTACTGTTACGTGGAAGGAAGAATCCGTTCCGCGTGATAGTTTCAAGCAGGACCTGCGCCATTCCTTCGGCGCGTTCATGACCATCTGCGAAATCAAGCGCAATTCGGCGCTAGATCGCGTACGTGCGGTACTGGAAACCGGCAACGATCCCGGTGCGCTTTTGGGCAAGCAAGGGGTCGCACCGAGTGAACCCGTTGAGGAAGAGACGGAAGCCGAGGACTACGCGACCGATATCGAAGACATCGCGAACCAGCAGATCGTTTCCCTGATCAAATCCGAGTTCGCCGGGCACGCGCTGGCCGACCTTGTCGCCGAGATACTCCGCATCGAGGGATATACGACCAAGGTTTCGTCGCCCGGCCCCGACGGCGGCGTAGATATTCTTGGCGCCGGCGGCACGTTAGGTCTTGGCGAAGACCGAATTTGCGTTCAGGTCAAATCGGGAGACGGTGCGGCCAATCATGACGTGGTGCTGCGGTTGATTGGTTCCGTATCCAATACGCAGGCACAGACAGGGCTTCTCGTCAGCATCGGCGGCGTGAACACAGCCGCGCAGAAGGAGTTGGACAACAATTTCTTCAAGCTTCGCCTCTGGCAGATGCCCGATCTCCTCAAGGCCCTGTTTCGAGCCTATAGCGAGTTGTCGGACGAGACGCGCGCAAAGCTCCCGCTCAAGCAGCTTTGGGCACCGATAGCGCGAGGCGACGCATGACTGAAACCCGCTCCGCCGATACCGTCCACCGCGAGATCGTTCTTGAAGATCATCTTGTCGCGCAGCTTGTCAGTGAACAGGGGTACGTCGAACGCTCGCCGGAGGACTTTGACCGCGATCTGGCCCTGGACCGGGAACTGATCCTGCTTTTCGTGCAGCAAACGCAGCCCGAGGCATGGAAGAAGCTGGAAGCACAGTATACGGGCAGCGCCGAGGCGGAGTTTTTCAAGCAGCTCGAAAAGGGCTTGAAGGATCGCGGCACGCTCGACGTGCTGCGGCGCGGCTTCAAGATGATTCCGAACATCAACTTGGCGTTTTGCTTTTTCCAGCCTGCATCCGGGCTGAATCCCGACCTGATCCGGTTGTACGAGGCCAACATACCCAGTGTCATGCGCCAGGTGCGCTACAGCCGCAAGAACGAGAACGCCATTGACGTTGTGCTGTTCATCAACGGTATCCCGGTCGCGACGCTGGAGCTGAAGAACCTGCTGACAGGTTCGAACTTCCGGCATGCCGAGAAACAGTACCGGACGGACCGTTCCCCGGCTGGGGAGCCGCTGCTGACTTTCAAGCGAGGCGCACCGGTGCATTTCGCGCTGGACCAGGACAATGTGTCGATGACGACGCGCCTGCTGAACGGTCGCACGCGGTTTCTGCCGTTCAATCGAGGGCGCGAGGGCGGCGCGGGCAATCCCGATGTGCCGGATGAATTCAGGGTGGCCTATCTTTACAAGGACCTGCCGGACGGCAAGGCAGTATTCGGGCGCGAGAAGTGGCTGAGCATCATCGGCCGGTTCATGCATCTGGAGAAAAATGACCAGAAGGAGGTCATGATCTTCCCGCGCTTCCAACAACTGGATGCGGTGACGAAGCTGATGCAGCACGCCCGTTCGAACGGACCGGGACAAAATTACCTGATCCAGCATTCAGCCGGGTCGGGCAAGTCGAACACAATCGGCTGGACGGCGCACCAGCTCATCAACCTGCATGACGATGAAGACAATGCGATCTTCAACACCGTCATTATTGTCACGGACCGCGTCGTGCTCGACAGGCAGCTTCAGAATACCGTCGCGCAGTTCGAGCAGACCAAGGGCGTCGTCAAGAAGATCGACGGCACATCGCGCCAGCTCAAGAAGGCGATCCAGGACGGCGCGCGGGTCATCATCACGACGATTCAGAAATTCGGTACCGATCACCTGAAGGAAGTCGAGGGACAGAAGAAGCGCAAATTCGCCATCCTTGTGGACGAAGCTCACAGCTCGCAGTCAGGCAAAAGCGCGCAGGCGCTGGCTGATGCACTGACGCGCGAGGCAATTTCAAGCGACGATGTGGAAGACATCATCGCCGCCTACCAGAAAAGTCGCGGACCGCAGGATAACATCAGCTACTTCGCGTTCACGGCGACGCCACGCAACGTGACCTTGGAACGCTTCGGCGTGACGGGGCCGGACGGATTGCCGCACCCGTTCCATCTTTATTCGATGCGCCAAGCCATCGAGGAAGGTTTCATCCTCGACGTGCTCCAGAACTACATGACCTACAAGGCGTATTACGAGCTTGAAAAGGCGATTGAGGACGATCCCGAGTTGCAAGGCCGCAAGGCGCGGCGACGGGTCGCCCGCTTCGCTTCGTTGCACCCAACGGCCATCGAGCAGAAGGTCGAGGTCATCGTCGAGCACTTCCGTCGCCACGTTCAGCATGAGATCGGCGGACAGGCCAAGGCGATGGTCGTCACGCAGAGCCGCGAGCATGCCCTGCGCTACTATTTTGGTGTCCGCGAGTATCTTCAGAAACAGGACTACACCGACCTCAAAGCGCTTGTCGCTTTCTCCGGCGAGTTGGAGGTTGATGGCGAAACCTGGACTGAAGCCGCGGTGAACGGGTTTTCCGAGACCGAACTGCCACGCCGCTTCGACAGCCCGGAGTACCAGGTGCTGATCGTCGCCGAGAAGTACCAGACCGGCTTCGATCAGCCGAAACTGTGCGCGATGTATGTGGACCGCAAGCTTGCCGGGTTGCAGGCGGTCCAGACGCTTTCACGCTTGAACCGGACGATGCCCAACAAAGACCGCACCTATGTCCTCGACTTCCAGAACACGATCGAGGACATCCAGGAAGCCTTCAAGCCGTTCTACGAGGTGACAGGCCTCGAAGAACCGTCGGACCCGAATCAGATCTACGAGTTGGAACAACGCCTCAATACGTTCGGCATCGTCGACCGCGACGAGGTCGAGCGTTTCGCACAGACCTTCTACAAGGGACCGCTTGATGCATCGGACCGGATCAGGCTGGAAGGTCTGGTGCGGCATGCCGTCCAGCGTTTCGAGGCGGAGGACGACGAAGGGCGGCAGGAAGAGTTTCGCCAGCTTCTTCGCAGCTTCATGCGCTTCTACAGTTTCGTAGCGCAGGTCGTGCGGCTGGACGATACCGAGCTTGAAAAGCTCTATTCGTACAGCGCGTGGCTGTCCCGGCTGTTGCCGAATCGCGAGGTGCCGCCTGACATCGAGATCACCGACGATATGCTGCGTCTGCACGCCTTCAAGGTCGTACAGAAGGAAAAAGGAAGCGCGTCCCTGCCGCCCGGCGTCTCAGAGCCGCTGCAACCTATTTACGAGTTCGGCGCCAAACCTTACACCGAGGACGAACGGCGCGCGTTGTCGGACATCATCAAAGCGTTCAACGAACGGCACGGCACGCAGTTCACGGAGGAAGATTTCCTGCGCTTCGAGCAGGTGAACCGGGAAATCCTCGACGTGGATATGACCGAGATGCTGCGCAACAATCCGCCGGATGTCGTCTACGCCGCGTTTTCACAGGCGTTCTTCCAGGGTGCGATCCGCTTGTTCCAGCGCGAAAGCGACATGAAAAGCATCGTGCTGTCCGATGCCGAGGCCCGCGAACAGGCCATCCGGCATTTCTTTAACCGGGCACTGCGGGAAGTGAGGGAGGGAGTCGATGGGCGATAGGATTGAAGAGCTTAAGGAGAAATTCTCGACGTTATCGGAACTGCGGAAGACCAAAATTGAAGAGCTTCAAAGAATCAAAGGATCGAACAATGCACAGTTCGATTTTGCGGCGCCTGTTCCCGGCACTCCGCTTTCGGTTGCTGAAGTGGACTCCAAGGTTGCGGGATTGTGCGACATCGCATCCGGTATTGCGATTGATACTGACGAAATACTCATTCCCCAGTCATATTTTAATGCCTTCAACAAGCCGCTGGAGCAATTGACGACTCAGTATCAACAGATTTCCGACAACCTTGCGAACATCGGAAGTAACGGCGGTCCTGGAACTCTTGATGCGGACGGCTTCTCTCTTCAGAGCCAAAATGGTCAAGTCAATTTGCAGCTGGCGCCCATGTTCAAGAATATTCTTGCACATGCGGATTCTGTCCTTGGAGCACTGTATCCGCTGCTTAACCTTTCAAGTTCGGACGCGTTTTCAGGCCTTTCGGAAATGCTGGACACGCTTTCCACCGCTACCAAACAGGCACATGAACAACGTGCGCAACTCGCGAAGCTTTCTGAGAAAGCTCGCGCAGACCGTAGTGAACTTGCAGAGTTACGCAAGCAATGCGGTCCAATGCGTGATGAAATAGAACGGCTAAAGACGGAGAGCGAAAAGGATCGAAAAACGCTTTCCGAATATTCTACCGAAGGTACGCAATCGATCACAGCCATACGGGGAACCACGGAACAGGCTGAGCAACTGAAAACGCAGGTCGATAACTATAGCGCTGGCTTCGAGAATTTTCAGAAGCGGCTGGATCAGCGGGAAAAGACAATCCGGGAAGGTAGTGCCAAGCAGGACCAACTTCTGGAAGCAATTACAGATATCGAGAAGAAAATCACGGAACTTAACAAGCAGGCTGAAGCGATGCTGTCAGGGGCGACGGTTGCCGGGCTCGCGGGTTCGTTCGGAAAACTACGAGACGATCTGTCCGGAGAGTTGAAGTGGGCGCGTGGCGTCTTTTATTTCGCAATCTTTATCTTGTTCCTCTCTGTAGTTCCGCTGGCGGCCTATGTGATACCGGGCCTCGGCGAGGTTCTATCACTTTCATCGGGCGAGGCTCACCCGCAATCAGCTTCGGCAACTGAACTGATCGGTCAGATTGTCGCGCGCGCACTGCTGCTGCTCCCAGCGGCGTGGTTTGCAAAATTCGCAGCAGCTCGGCACGCGGCACTGTTTCGTCTCAAGGAGCATTACGCTTACAAGTATTCCGTAGCGTCGGCTGTAGAGGGCTTCAAGAAGCAGGCAGAACCCTACAAAGACGAGATAGCAGCGACCACATTCTACGAACTGACCTTCAACCCTGCTGAGCGTATGGACGCAAAGTCTCCGGCGGAGGATCGGCATCCCAATCCGGCGATGGAGTGGCTAATGAAAAAGGTCGGGGCGACCCATGACGGCAAATCAACAAAGTGACAGGTTATTTCGCAACCTGACATACTCAGGTCATTACCCGTACAACCTCTCTCAGACGCTCGCGTATGCGCTCGTAAACCGGTACGGCGACATCCTGACCGACCTCCAGAGTTGCAACCACGGCATAGGTGATCGGATGGTCGAGTTCGCCAGCTGCCGGTGAGCATGTAATATCGAGCACGAGATTGCCGTCATCGACGAACTCTGTCGCTTCTTCGCCTTCCCACCGATGGTGATAGATGGTGCCTTTGCCGAGCGCGTTGTGCGACGGCTGTTGCTTCGCATTGCCGGTGCCGATGGAGAATTTCTTGTCGCTGCCCGGCCCGGCCTTGAACTTTGCAAGGCGGTACATGCGGTGCGAATGCGTGATCGGGGTCAACCACGCGACTGTGACCGACAGCGCCCGGAAGCCGTCTGTTCCCTCGAGTTCGGCCGGGAGTGGCACCGCGAACCGATCCGTTTCCTTTGCGCTGATAGTGTTCCAGCCGATCAGGGTTGCACGGTTCTGGGCGCAATCGACGACGCGCTGGATATCGGGGCAGCCGAAGCCGAGAAAGCGGCTGATTTCGTCCCGCTCATGTTCCCAGTGCAGTTCTCCGTTCTCGGTGATGATCGTCTTGAGTGCGTCCATTGCGTCGCCGTCCCAGCGCGCGCTGTGAACCAACAACGCTTTCAGTATGACGGCGTGATAAGCTGGGTGAGCGTGAGCACTTTATTTGATGGACGATAATCACGCTATTTGAGGGATGATAC
>JBBDSF010000007.1:0-2116 GCA_040905125.1 Pseudomonadales bacterium
AGACTTCGGGCACGAAAGCCGCCTGACGGAAGCTAGACAATCTCCATGCACTGGAGCCCATCCAGTGCTTTCTACGGGGCGATGGCAATGTTCCCCTCATCGAGTCCATCGTCCCTTTTTTTTTGCCTGCGCCCTGCCTCTTCTTTTTGATTCTTGCCACGGTAGGCCACTCACCCTCACTGACAATGTGCGCTATAGGCCGCAAACCCTGTGCCGCATCGGCTCACCCTTGTGACCTTCGGCCATGCACTCTCTGGCTACGGAAGCCTGGTGGCATTGAACGTGCAAATC
Source organism: Pseudomonadales bacterium (assembly GCA_040905125.1). Taxonomy (GTDB): domain Bacteria; phylum Pseudomonadota; class Gammaproteobacteria; order Pseudomonadales; family Azotimanducaceae; genus JBBDSF01. The sequence goes on from JBBDSF010000007.1 coordinate 292, forward strand.
CGCAACGCGGTTGCATGGGACAAAAATCAATGGCGTGAGAGGCGAATTTTGACCTGATTCACTGCCGAGCGTTTTTACAAAATGTTAACCTCGTCCGTAAAAGTTCTCAGATTCGGTTCCTGAAATTCGTGACCTGTGTTAATCATCCCCTGGCTCCCGTTGCCGCCCAGTGTCAGCACTGTGGTGTAGATCTGTGTGGTATATGCACTAATTTTCTCGACGATGGCAGTTATTGCGACAAGTGTGTTGAACTGGCGGAAGCGGATGCCCGGGGCCGGCAGCAATCAGCGCGGGAAGAACGACAACGGCAATTGGACGAACGTGTTCGTGCTCAGAATGCGGAAGACTTGCAGCGTCAACGACAGCGGGAATCGGAGCGCAGATATGTTCAGGTCGGCATGGGGCTAAGTATATTCATGCTGTTTACCGCCATGGGTCTTTATGCTTTTCCCGACTTGCTGGAGTTTGACGAGGAATTGGTAGCCGCACGGGAGGCGGCTCAGAGGCTGGAGGATTGCCGATTGGTCTTTGAAGAAATCGGTTTCCTGCTGGAGGAGCAAAGACCACTCGACCCCCAGTTGCAGTGTGCTGATACCGCAGTACCGAACATTGTTTCCCGGAACGGCACGGAAGTGATTGTCTCACATCCCAATCCCGGCATGTATGGTTTGACCGCGCTGTATGTCAGCAGTGCCAGTCATGAAGCGATTATGGAGCCGTAGTGAACAGACAATACGGACAACAGCGTGGTTTTACGCTGATCGAATTACTTATCTCGGTGGCTATAATCGGTATTCTCGCCAGCGTGGCGGTGCCTGCCTATGAGCGCTATAGCGACAGGGCCAGATTCTCGGAAGCCATATTGGCGGCGAGCGTCTATCAGAACGCCATTATCGTGGCCGCCAATGCCAACCGCTTTGACAGCGTGAACGATATTTCGGAAGGCGAAGCCGGGATTCCAGATGCGCAGCAACGCTCGGACACCAGTCATGGTATCCATGTACACAAGGGTGAAATCAAGGTGACCTGGCGCAAGGACGGCTCCAATCTGGAAAAGATCAATTTCACCCTCACAGCACTGAATTCAGATCCACCTATCCAGTGGGAGACCGGCGGCAATTGCGTAGACGAGGGCTATTGCTAGACCGGATGTTGCACCAGTGTGTCAACGGCTCTGGGCACCCCGGCGTAGCCAGTCATGCACGAAGGTAAGCTTGCGTTGTGCAGTCTCCGACAGTACGAAGGGGTAGAGGGTACAGGCCCAAGCCGAACGAGGCCATCGATGGGCATCATCCGGTTCACCGTCCACGAAACTGAAGAGGTGGGGGGCTAGTGTGCGACTTGTTAAGTTATAAGTGTCCCTGGTGTCCGGCCCCGGATCAGCTCCAGGGATCGGTCATGGCGCTGAAGAAGGCCCGGTGGCCGTCGAGGATGCGCCGGGTCGCCATCGGGTCTGGCGTCAATGACCACTCGTTGCGCTCGAAAGTGCCGCCCAGCAGGATGCCGTCGCGACGGGGGAACATGTAGAGGCCACGGTTTCCGAGTATCAGGTAATCGACCTCGGACTGGGGCAGGATGAAGGTGAGCTGGCCCTTGATGGGCAGCAGTTCGCGGTCATTGAACAGGTCGCGGGCGCCGAGGCCGGTGCAGTTGATGATCACCGGCTCGGGCAGCCCGAGCAACTCGTTGCGGTGATTGAATTCCCTGACCTCTATGTGGCCGCCGGCGGTATAAAAATCAGCCATCATCGCCGGCAGGTAGATCGACGGTTCGATCAGCATGGTGTTGTAGTGGCGCACGAAGCGTGCCGGGAAGGGATGTTCAT
>JBBDSF010000008.1:0-2113 GCA_040905125.1 Pseudomonadales bacterium
AGCGCACATCGATGCGCAACTCGCACTGGCCGCAGATTCGATTCGGACTGTCGCCACCATGAATACTGCCAAAATTCAGCGTCGATACCGGTATCACAAATGCCGGATTCGACTGCTGTTGGTGTATCTCATCACGCCAGGCGCTCAACCGGTTGATCACCGCATTCATCCCTTCAAGCGCACTGCGTCCGAGTGCCGGGTTGCTGGAATGGCCGGACTGGCCCGTCAACCGGATTGTTTCAAACAACACGCCCTTGTGCATATTGACGGGCTTCAATCCGGTCGGCTCACCGATCAACGCATAACGTCCCAGCGAGCGCCGTGCCTCGACCAGTGACTTGGCTCCGGACATATTGCTTTCTTCATCGCAGGTCGCCAGTACATACAAGGGGTGTTTCAGTTTGTTCAGATCAATGTCCCTGATCACATCCAGAATGATTGGAAAGAAACTTTTCATATCAGACACCCCGAGCCCGTACAGGCGGCTATCCCGTTCTGTCAGTATAAACGGGTCCTGGTTCCAGCCATGTCGGTCATACGGTACGGTATCGCTATGGCCGGACAATACCAGGCCACCCTCACCCTTACCGGCAACACCAATCAGGTTGACCTTGTCCGGTTCCTGGCTGACCGTCATGATCTCGACCACAAACCCGCAATCCTCCAACCAACCGGCGAGCAGATCCACGACCGGTCGATTGCTCATATCGATGGTCGGATTGGGGCTGCTGACCGACGGCATGGCAATCAATCTGCTTAATTGTTCCCGGAATGCGGGAATTTGTCTGTTCATCGGTAAATTTACACCTTTCAATCACTGACAGTAATGCATTGGTGTTGTATTCTATCGCCCTTTGGCGCATTAACCCACAGTCTGGAACAGAAATGACAACGAAAACAAACAAGTTCAGTGCAATCATTACCCAATCAAAGGCTCGCGGCGCCTCGCAAGCGATGTTGTATGGCACCGGTCTGACCGAAAAAGACATGGATAAACCGCAAGTCGGAATCTCCAGCATCTGGTATGAGGGCAACACCTGTAATATGCATTTGCTTGGCCTGGCCGAGAAGGTGAAGGAAGGTGTGAAGGCGGCCGGCCTGATTGGTATGCGATTTAATACGATCGGGGTCAGCGACGGTATCTCTATGGGCACGGATGGCATGAGTTATTCCTTGCAGTCACGCGATCTGATCGCCGACTCGATTGAGACGGTCATGGCTGCGCAGTGGTATGACGCGAATATTTCTATCCCCGGTTGTGACAAGAATATGCCCGGCACGGTCATGGCGATGGCCAGGTTGAACCGGCCGTCGATCATGATCTATGGTGGCACCATCCAGCCCGGTATCCGTGACGGTCAGAAGATCGATATCATCTCCGCGTTCCAGAGTTACGGCCAGTACCTGTCTGGCGAGATCAACGACCAGGAACGGCTCGACATTGTCAAGAAGTCCTGCCCCGGTGCCGGTGCCTGTGGTGGTATGTATACCGCGAATACCATGGCCTCGGCAATCGAGGCGCTTGGTATGTCGTTGCCATATAGCTCCTCAACCCCGGCGCTGAATCCGTTGAAGCTGGAGGAATGTTTTAATGCCGGTACAGCGATCAAAAACTTGCTTGAACTGGATCTGAAACCACGCGACATTATGACCCGTGAGTCCTTTGAAAACGCGTTGGTGATCCTGATGATACTTGGCGGCTCCACAAATGCGGTATTGCATCTGATTGCGATGGCGCGCGCGGCTGACATCGAACTGACCATTGATGATTTTGAAAAGGTGGCCGACCGCACGCCGGTGCTGGCCGATCTGAAACCAAGTGGCAAATATGTAATGGAAGACCTGCATAATATCGGTGGTACGCCTGCCGTAATGAAGATGCTGCTTGAACATGGCCTTATAAACGGCGACTGCATGACGGTAACCGGCAAGACCATCCGCGAGAATCTGGCAGAGCTGCCCGGCCTGAAAGCAGGACAGGACATCATCCAGCCCTTGAATCATCCGGTCAAAAAAACCGGTCATATCCGCATCCTAAAAGGCAACCTGGCCCCGGGTGGCTCGGTTGCGAAGATCACCGGCAAGGAAGGCGAGAAATTCTCCGGCCCGGCCA
>JBBDSF010000009.1:0-2112 GCA_040905125.1 Pseudomonadales bacterium
CGTCGCTCAGGCAGCTTTGGACGGAATTCGACATTGGAATAATCTAATGTCGAAAAGATGCGTATAATTTGACATTAATAGAAAAGGTCCTTAAGTTTGCGATCTGACATTAATTTAATATTGAAAAACACCATGAAATTAGACATTAAATGAAGGTTTCTGACTACAAATCAGGCGCTTACGAGCAGCAGTATCAATACAAGGCATTCCTGCCAGCGTCCATTAACCACCCCTGGGCAGTTGACGATGCCGAGATACAGCAGCTCCTGAGTGATGCGGACCGCGCCGTTGGCGAGCTCAATGCGTATTCCCAACTCGTGCCCAATGTCGATTTCTTCATCCGGATGCACATTTCCATGGAGGCGACCCAGTCCAGCAGGATTGAAGGGACACGCACGAATATGGAGGAAGCCTTTCTCGCGCGTCAGGATATCGAGCCGGAGAAGCGGGACGATTGGGAAGAGGTGCAGAATTACGTTCGTGCCATCAATTTCGCGATCGATAGCCTGAAATCACTGCCGCTATCAAACCGGCTATTGAAAGACACACACAGGACCTTGATGCAGGGCGTGAGAGGCGAGAAGAAAACCCCGGGGGAATTCCGGACCAGCCAGAACTGGATTGGTGTCAGTTTGAAGAACGCCGTATTTGTCCCGCCCCATCATAGTCATTTAGCCGATCTCATGAGTGACTTCGAGAGGTTCATCCACAATGAGGAATTAAAAATTCCCCATTTGATCAAAGTGGCGTTGCTTCATTACCAGTTTGAAACTATCCACCCGTTTCTGGATGGTAATGGGCGCTTGGGCCGGTTGATGATTACGCTGTACCTGACAGGATTCAATCTACTGGACAAGCCCGCATTGTATTTGTCAGATTTTTTTGAGCGCAATAAGACCAGCTATATCGATAACCTGATGGCGGTGCGTGAATCCAATAACCTGAAACAGTGGCTGATATTCTTTCTCCATGGCGTGCTGGAAACATCGAATAATTCCATCGCGGTCTTCAAGGACATACTGGAACTGAAAGGACGAATCGAACAGGGCGTGTTGCCGAGGTTTAGTACGCGCAGGCAGGACAATGCCCAAAAGCTGATCCAGTATCTCTACCAGGTTCCCGTAGTAACTATTCAAAAAGCGACGGAGTTGCTGGATATCAATACGAATACAGCGAACAGCCTGGTCACGGACTTTGTAAAATTCGGAATTCTCAGAGAACTGACAGGGAAAAAAAGATACCGCATGTACATGTTTGAGGAATACTTTGATATTTTCCATAAGGAAAGGTCTTGAGAAAACAGAGAGCCCCGCATGAGCGAATTCGAACAACTAAGAGCAAAAATAGACCAGTTCGCGAAAGACCGAGACTGGGACAAGTTCCACTCCCCCAAGAACCTCTCCATGGCGCTCAGTGTCGAGGTGGCCGAACTGCTGGAGCAATTCCAGTGGCTCAGCGAGGAGGAATCGGCTGGCCTGACGCCGGAGCAGCAGCGAGCCGTATCCGGGGAAATAGCCGATATTCAGATCTACCTGATTCGCCTGGCCGACAAGCTTGGCATTGATGTTGTCGCGGCGGTCGAGGACAAGCTGATCCGGAATGCCGAGAAATACCCGGCGGACAAGGTGCGTGGGAGCGCGCGGAAATATTCTGACTATCCCGGGGGCGACAAGCGGTGATCGTCTACTCCGCCACACGCAAGGAGTTTTCCGATGATGTGTTCTCCAACCAGATAGCCGAGAAGATTCACCTGGCATTCAAGGGCCGCCTGCATCACGCCACCAGCAGGAACGAGGTGGAGTCCTGGAAGAATTCCATGCAGTACATGAACAATGTGCTGCTTTCCGCGGAGACGCCCGATGATGCGCGTGTTGGCATCGAATACAAGGTCCCGCTGACGTCGAAGCGACTGGATTTCATCCTTACCGGCATGGATGAGAAGCGGCAGGACGTCGCCGTGATCGTCGAGCTGAAGCAATGGAGCTCGGCCACGGCCACTGACAAGGATGCGATTGTGGAGTCCTTTGTCGGTGGTGCCAGGCGCGAGCTGCTGCACCCTTCCTATCAGGCCTGGAGCTATGCCGCGCTGATCCGGGATTTCAACGAGACCGT
>JBBDSF010000010.1:0-12852 GCA_040905125.1 Pseudomonadales bacterium
GGAGAAGCTCGCCGATTTCAGAACGCGAGCGGCCGGTCGAGAGCCACTGCAAACATTCGCGCTCGCGCGCCGTGAGGTCGGGAACGACGCGCGGTTCGTCATCCGCCCGTCCGACTTGGCTGTACGCGAGGTGGAACTGCGCGGCCAGTATCGCGAGCTGGTTCAGGAAGCGCGCTGCATCGGGATGACGCTCGCCCGCGGCGAAAGTCAGCAGGCAACAGCTAGCGAACGGTCCATGCAATGGCACGCCGACGCCGTCGCAAAGCTTAGCTTCCTTCGCCTGGTTCATGACCGCCTTTTGCCGGTGAGTGAGTCGATACCGGTCGGCCATCGAGTCCCACAGGAACGGACCGGCGATGCGCGGCGCGTTGACGATGACGGGGTCGATGGACTGGTAATTGCGCTCGAAGTAGTAGTCCGTCCACGCCGTCGGGAAGTTCAGCGCGATAGCCGGTGCCGGCTTGTTTTTAGGCAGGTAGCGGTCGTGGCCGGTCAGTGCGCAGTAGGCATAGCGGTCGAAGCCGATCTCGCCGACCGCTCGCTGCATCAGGTCAAGCAAGGCTTCCGGCGAGCGGTGCCGATTGCAGCGGTCTATGAACTCGGAAATGCGCATGCCCGACTCCCCTTGAGCAATTTTCCTGTGTTGTTCTGCTCCTTGATTGCGTCCGGCTTGCCTGACCTTACCGCAGGGTCCGGACCCTCCAAAGCGCCGCAATCTGCGGCCTTCGTCGAGAAATGGCCCGGCCGGCGGAAATTGCCCGGCCGGGCTGAATACCCCAGAAAAGCCAATTCTTCCGCAAATAATGCGAGTACGGGACTTGACGCGCAAATAAATCTAATCGCAAACCTACCGGATCCGGTAGGTTTGCGGCCCGCCGCGGTTCTTTAGACTGGAACGGTACCCGAACTCCGGCGCCCTGCCGCGCGGCGGACGACGAGCCAAGGAGCCCCTGGACGACAGGAAACCGACCCTATGCACTTCAGACCGCCTTACCGAGCGGCGGGGGACCGCGTCTACCAGGCCATCAAGGCCCGGCTGGTTGCCTACGAGTTTCCGCAGGGCCGTCGCATCTACCTCGAACCGCTCGCGGAATCGCTGGGTGTGAGCACGACGCCGGTCCGCGAGGCGATGAACCGGCTGGCGGAGCGGGATCTTGTCGTGAAGGCGGAGAACAAGGGCTTTTTTGCGATGACGCTGACGGAGGCGCGATTGAGGGGAAGCTACGATCTGACTCGCCAGCTCCTGACACTCGGTCTCGAAAACCTGTCTCCTGCCGCGGCGAGCGCCATGGCAACTTACGCGCCGGCCGCGGATCTCGTCAACAAGCTGAATCGCCGTGACATCGCGGATGCTGGCACACTCGCTCGCTACACCGGTGATGTTCTCAGCGCGATTGCTACGATTATCGAAAATTCCGCCGTGGAACAATCCATCGACTTGGCCAACGATCATCTGTACTTCGTTCGCATGCTCGAGTGCAGGCACATTCCGGACATCCAGTCAGAGCTTAAGCGGTTCTGTGAATTGCTGTTATCCGGCGAGCGGGATGAATTGGTAGCCGCGATAGTCAGCTATCACAAAGAACGCCTTGAGATACTCCCGCACCTTTTGCATGACAGGACACGGTAGGCGACCGTCGTAAAAATAGAATAGATATTTTTGACGATACTTGGGGAAGCGCTTACGTTCGTATAAGCCACGATCCAATGTGGCTCTTAGAGATCCATCCACACAATGAAGGAGAGCATCATGAACGAAGATATCCTGATCGAAATCGGCGAAGTATCCGAGGAGACAAAAGGCGAAGGACATTATGATTTCGAGGGTGCTGAGCCGAACAAGTTGATTGACTGATCCCGCAGGGAATCTATAAATGACTGTGGGGTGCGTCGCATGCTTGTGGCGCACCTCTTTTTGACGTACTTCAAAGTCATGCCAAATAGAGCGAGCCAGCTCGCAAAAGAGGTCTTTGCCTGCCTCGCTGGCGACCGGCTCGTCTTTCTCGATTTGCCGACGAACAAGTACCTATGCCTCAATGCTGAAAATAGCCGGATTGCCCTGCAAATATCGTCTTTGCCGGGCATCGCTCAACCAAGTCAACCCATGACTGGCATGGATAGTCAGAGCAAAGGTTTGCTGATAATGCAAGCACTGATGAATCGGAGGTTAATTACCAGGGCACCGGGTGCGGAAGGAATTGCGGGATTGTGCCGTCCACCCAGAGCTGCAGGTCGGGAGATTAATCTGAGCCAGTTTGCACCGGCTCGTGCGCGGCTTTCGCACTGGCGAGCGTTCCTGATTGGTGCCGCCTCTGCCTCAGCGAAGTTGCGTTGCTGGTCAATGTTGAAAATTGTGCAGAGTATTCGGCAGCGAAAGGGCCGGGCTAATAACCGCGTTAAGCTAAATGAGACGGAACTGGCGATGACGGTTGCGGTGTTCAACCGACTTCGCCCGTTCTACCCGAGAGCGTACTTGTGCCTCTATGACTCGCTCGCTCTTCTGGAGTTTCTCTCGCGACAAGGCTGCTACCCGCTTTGGGTCTTCGGTGTGAAGTCGGACCCCTTCGGCGCTCATTGCTGGGTTCAATGGCACGACCTCGTTCTGAACGACGCTGCTGCGCGCGTGCACCGGTACACTCCGATCATGATAGTTTAGCCACTGCCACTGCCGCTGACATGTTTCGCTTCATTGCGTTAGCTTGGGATAATCAGGATTCGGCCGCCGCGGCTACCGCCGAAGAGCTTACTCATCGCCTGACCATCTCCTCGGACAAATGGCGATGCGTACTTGAGACTGACAGTCATGTTGTCTTTCACACAACTCAGTCGACGTCAGTCCATAAGGCTTATGTGCTTCACGACAGCGCGGGAGTGATTTTTGGTAATTTGTTCATGCGGTTTGATTCGTTCCCGCGGACAGGCGACGTCGTAATTGATCGACGCCAATCGCGCGATATATGGGATACCCGCGGTCGCCATCTCACTTACGAATACTGGGGGCGATATATTGGGCTGCTGATGCATAGCAAGGATCAAAGCGTTTCGGTAATACGGGACCCAACCGGCGCCATGCCGTGCCTTGTGACAAGAATCCGCAAGGTACAAGTCGTGTGCTCCACCATGGCCGAGCGACTAATGTTGGAGCGGAACGACTTGGCGATAAATTGGCGTCACGTAGCCTCATACCTTTGGTACGACAGAATAGCCACAAGTGAGACAGGGTTTGATAACGTTCGCCAGGTTCGGGCCGGGGAATGTGTATTGCTCGGTAGAGAGAATACAACATCAGTCTTTTACTGGAGTCCAGCCAGAATATCGCGCGCTAGGACAATCGAAGACTACGCAACCGCAGTCAAAACAATTCGCACTGTAGTCACGCAAAGCGTAGACGAATGGGCGTCTCAATATAAGTGCGTACTACATGAGCTGTCGGGTGGGCTTGATTCAACGATTGTTCTGTCATGTCTAGTCGGTAAGCGATCCGCCGCCAGTATTGTTTGCCAGAACTATTTCACGGAGGGAACTGCTGGCGATGAGCGTTACTATGCACGAAAAGCGGCGGATGCTGCTGGCGTCAATCTCTTTGAAACATCGCTGAAAAAGGTCGACCGTCACTTGGTCGATGCGTTCGAGTCGACATGCGTAGCCACGCCTGTACTCCTACAAATGGTGTCTGATTCCCATCTTGCGCGCGAGCACTTGGCAAGGAGGCACCACGCCGGGGCGATCTTCTCAGGCCAAGGGGGCGATCATCTTTTTCAGCAACGGCGTACCCCTCTCATTGCAGCCGACTTCGCGTGGCAGCACGGCATGAAGTCACCACTTGCCAACATTGTAATTGATACAGCGCGTTTGACCGGCCGGTCGATCTGGGCCGTCATGCGCTGCGTAGTCGCCAATGGCTTTCTGCGACGCCAGCACGACCCCTATGCCCAGATTGACCAGCCGTTAATTCTAAGCACCGCTGGACGCGATGTGTTGAATCCATCTTGCATACGCCATCCGTGGGTCGACAACGCCGCAGATATGCCCTGTGGGAAGCGTGCAGCGATCCTCAGCGTCATCGACACCCAGAACTTCTACAATTCGTCTTGCGCCTATGCAGACGTCGTCCACCCCCTTATCTCTCAGCCGGTCATGGAACTCTGTTTACAGATACCATCGTACGTTTTGACCTATTCCGGAGTTGATCGCGCGCTTGTCCGGGATGCGTTTCGCAAGTCGCTGCCCCCTGAAATCGCTGGACGGACCACGAAGGGTTGTACGACGTCATATTTCCATGGCCTGATTGTAAGAGACCTGCCGTTTCTGCGGGAATACCTGCTGGATGGCCTTCTATCGAAGTCGGGAATAGTTGATACCGCGTTCGTAGAGGCTAGCCTCAGGGAATCGTCCCTTGTGCGCGATCCTCGACTGATTTCGCCGCTGCTGAATGCGATTCGGGCAGAGGTCTGGCTAAGGACCTGGAGCAATGGGTCGCGGCAAACGTCCGAATGACTCGCGATTTGCTAAACATTACGGCTCCAAATCCTTGCGTACTCAACTGGTTATCCTTCGGCGCCTTTGGGGTTGGTCCGACCGGCTCATCAAACAGCTGACCTTCCTGGAGCTTGCGCTCGTGCTGGCCGGTTCTGTTGTCTCCGGCCTTGCGCCACTGCTCTTCAAATACTTTGTCGACGGAATTGCGACAGCTCAGCCTGTCGCGCTGACGGTGACCCTTGCGTTCGCATACGTGGCTGCTCAATGGACTGCAAGAACTCTAAGGGAATGGCGCTCCTTTCATCATGGGAGGATAGATCAGCGCGCTACCCGGCTAATCAGCGCAGCCTTCTTCAGGCACATTATGATGCTCCCCTTGCACTTTCATACGACTCGCAAGGCTGGCGCATTGAGCCAGGCATTAGCCAATGGATTGGTCGGCTTTCGCTTGATTCTGCACCACGTGATGCTCTCGGTACTGCCGGTCGTCATTGAGTTCATAATGGTCACGATCGTGCTGCTCCTATTTGGCCATGCGATATTCCTTGTCCTCATTGGAGCCGCCATCGTACTTTACACAGCGTTATTCTGGGTCAGCTCCGTGCGCATCAAAGCCAACTCCAGTTCTGCCTCAGATGCGAGTGTTAACGCCAGCGCAGTTCTTACCGATGCTGTGATGAATTATCAAACGGTCAAGTACTTCGGAATCGAGGAAGAAGTTCATGCCCGATTTGTTGATGCTCTTGACAAGACTGAGCGCGATTGGAGCGCGCTTCTTAAGGTGAAAACCAACACTGGACTACTTGCGTCGCTCGTGTTCTCACTAACACTAGCAGCATCTCTATACATTGCTATTCAAAGGACGCTGGATGGCCAGATGACAATCGGCGAGCTGATCCTGGTCAATGCTTATGTGTTTCAGACAACGCAGCCGCTTGAAACAATCGGATCGGCCTTCAGAGATATAAGCCAAGGCATGGCGTTCTTGCGCACGTTACGGGTCCTTTTCGAGAAGCAGTGCGAGGTGGATGTCCGCAATCCCTGCCGATCGGTTGCCAATAACCCTATAGAGGTCCGATTTGAGCATGTTTCGTACGCCTATGAGCCAGACCGGTGGATTCTTAAGGATCTGTCGCTGGTAGTGCCCGCCGGACGGATTGTTGCGTTGGTTGGCCCCAGCGGTAGTGGCAAGTCGTCGTTGGTGCGCTTGCTTCTGCGGGTAATCTCGCCTACTGCAGGCCAAGTCGTCCTTGCCGGTCAGCCCTTGTCATGTCTGTCCACCTCGCAACTTCGTCGGACGGTTACCCTCGTGCCTCAGGATATCGAGCTGTTCAACGCCTCCATCGCTTTTAACATCACTCTTGGTAACGATCTTTTTAATAAGCATTCTGTGATTCGCGCGGCAAAGATCGCTCGTATTCACGATTTTGTGGCCGGATTGGCAAAGGGCTACGAGACAATAGTCGGAAATCGGGGCCTCAGATTGTCTGGCGGTGAGAAGCAGCGGCTTGCCATTGCAAGGGCCGTGATACGGGATCCCAGTGTGTACGTATTCGACGAAGCAACATCGTGCTTGGACTCGGAGACAGAGCGGGGCGTGCTGCGAGACGTTTTCCGAATTTTACGCGGCAAAACTGCATTACTGATCTCGCATCGATTGTCGACCGTGGTTCAAGCCGACGAGATTGTAGTTCTGCGTGCAGGCTTCATTGCTGAACGCGGCACTCACAGCGAGTTACTTAAGCGCGGAGCCTTATATTCAGCCCTGTGGGACGCTGAGAGGGCTGGCACTGATCGAATACAGTTGGATGAGATCTCGTCGTCGGTATAGCAAGTATGCAAGACATTACCTGTCGGATTTCCGTCGCAGATCATGCCATCTGGCATATTGAGCGCGCTTTTCAGGGTTCGAATCGATAGCGTTGCGGAGCCAGAAGTTGAACCAGTCGACATTTCGCTCATAGATAGAAGCGCGATGAGTCGGTTGCCATTTGATGTGTCCTTCATCGGGATAAACGATCATCTCAACGGGTTTTCCATGCTCCATCAATACGGTTACTTCCTCGATCGCCCTTGGATGTTCACTGTCTGATGCATTCACCAGCAGCGGTGCGCCTACTTTCTCCGCATTAAGCGACAGAGAAATATGGTTCCAGAGGAATCCGTGTGGGGTCCCATAGCGGCCTAATCCTATGGCGTGGCGATGCTTTCGGAATATTGGGTCGGATGACCCGACCAAAAAGTAACTGCTTGGTCCAAAGTCGCTACTACTCGTTACCGCCGCGGCGAACAAATCCGATTCTATGAGCGCATAGTTGACATGGCCGACACCGTTGCTCAGCCCGGTCACACCCACCCTCGATCGATCTATAAGCTCACGTTCAGACAAGAGGTCGATGACCGCTTTGAAGGAGGACAACGGCATTCTGAAATCAAATAGGTCCGGACCCCAGTATGCTTTGCTCCAATCGGTCGGGTTGGAGATTATCTGCTCTGCCTCGTGATTTGTCGGCCTTTCGTAGACCAGCACAACGAAGCCATTGGCGGCGAACAGATGCACCGGGTACTCGTTACCGACACCACCCCGTAGTGCCGTTCGAGCCCGGTACCCGACCACGATAAGTGGGTATCTCCGACCCGGAGTGTAGTCCGGCGGCTTCACTAGATAACCGAACGCTTTGTAACCGGTTGCATTGGTCCATTCCAGCAGCTCGACATCACCGGTTATCAGGCTTCCGAAGTTAGGATTCGGATCGAATATCATCGCTATCGATCCATCAACCAGATCAATCGATACGATTTGGCGTGGCTGTGTCGGCGTTTCCCGGAAGCAAATGGCGCGCAGGTCAATGACAGAACAATCCGATATGTGGTCGTCGGTGGTGAGGACTTCGGTTACGCGATCGGTGCCAATTTGCCAACGGTAGAGCGTTCGCTTCGAGTGGCTCTCCCCAGCCTTGCGAGCGAAAAGCACAGAGTCAAGTGAGTCAATAATGTCGATACCTTTCCTCAGAGGCCTGAATAGATCAAAGATGCCGGAACACGCTTTAGCGCGACATTGAATGTGATCTTTGCCGTTTGCGGCCAACGCAAACACACCCAAGGGGCCACCTCTGCCCTGCTTTTCGGTTATTGGCGCAAGCCACGCCCGGATATGGCCGTTGCCATCCCGCGCGGCAACTCGCGACTCCGGCGGTATTTCACTTTTCTGCTCTTGTCGGATGAGCTTTCGATAATCTGAAAGTTCGCGTGCCGACGCCCGAGCCTCGATGCCGCTCGTCAGGTGCAGGACCCATATAACTGGCTCGCCTCCCACCAGTTCATATGGCGGGTAAAGCGGGCGCCCGTCGATAACTGACCAGTCCGTGTCGTTATCAAAGACATGGCCATTATTATATTGTCTGGCGCCTGCGTTCCGTCGTTCTTCCCTCGCAGCATCAGTGGTGAAGAATATCCTTGAACCATCAGGATCCCACAGGAAATCCTCGACGTCCGCAGCATTGTGGGTAAGCTGGGTTGGGCCGTCCGCGCCGTTTCGCGAACTCCACCATATTTGAATCTGACCATTCTGCAATTTGCGATAGGCTATTCCGCGGTTATCCGGCGACCACTTTGCATAGATTCCTCGCCACGCGCCGCCGACGCGTCCGTTTTCTGCCACTGACCTGAATAGGATGGCTTTACCAGCATTGCCTACTTTGACTACCGGGCTTGCCGTCTTTATCGAACCTGTGAACCACTCCACATCGTAGTCATTGGTGGCCAGATTTGCCTGATGCAATTCGAATGCAACGTGGCTGCCATCCGGTGACACACTAAGTCCTGAGCCGGTCGTTCCTCCAATTTCTTTTAAGGTAATGAGGTCTGCGGCTGTGATCGGTCGCTTGTAGTCCTCCGCAGTGCGTACGCTCAGATCCCCAGACGCAGCGGAATCTTCGCTGGTCGCAGATACCGGACGATTAAACAAGAGTGCGGGAAGTATAAACAGAACGAGTAAAAGAAACTGTCCGGGCTTCATGCCGTTTTCCAATGGATGTTTTCCCTGTTTCTATTGAGTCGGCTGGTATGCCTACCAGGATTTCGAGAGCTGAACGGAAGCAAACCGCCCAAAAGGATCTGCATTGCTCGCGTCAAAGCCCACGCCCGATATCGCGGCGTCCACAAACGGCGGATTCTTGTTAAGGAGATTCCGAACATGCAGGGATAGGCCGACGTTCCGGAGGAAGCTGTCAGCATCTTCGTCGAATTCATATCCCGCGCTGAGATTCCACGTAGTCCAGGAGGAAACTCGCTGCGCTGGCACTTGGCGCGTGTTCTCGTAATCACCAATATGATTTGCAATCAATGCAGCCTGGACCCCGCCTGCCTGCCACCGCAGGCTAGCCCCTAAGCGAATCGAAACCGGATTCGTTACTGTGTCGAGGACATCTGTGATCGGACCATCGATAAGCTGCCTCCGGAAACGCAACAGGTGGCTCGCATAGACGTGGAAATCGAATCTTCCGGCAGGACTCTCCAAAGTATACTGAGCGTTAAGATCAAGCCCTGCTAGCTCCGTGCGTGCCAGGTTTTGAATACGGAAATCAACGATCGCTCCCACTTCTTCTGGCGGAATTGAAGTACCTTGAAATGCCGGATCCTCGAACAAGGCTGCCACGCGGGTAGTGTCTGGACCGAGGCCATCAGGGCCTTTGTCAATAAGCGGTGCATAAGTCACGGGATCCAGCAACGGCGAGAAAGCATTTCCAGGAGGTAACGAGATGAGATTGTCGACATCTGTCTCAAAATAGGTGAGACCCAGAGTTAAGCTCGGAGTCGATCGTGGCGTGAAATCGAATCCCGCCGTCCATGTTTCACCTTCTTGCGGCTCAAGGTCGGGCCGCGAATTGGAAAACAGAAGAAGCATATTAGTGGTGCCAGTCGGCGATGCAGGGTCTGGAGCATTGAATAGCAGAATCTGCAGATCGGAACCGCCGATCTCTGTCAGCAATGGAGCTCTGAAGGATGTCCCAACAGACGCACGGATATTCATGCCTTCTATGGGCGACCACACCAGCCCCACCTTGGGGTCGAATGACTCACCGGAATCGCTGTAGTCTTCGTACCGCCCAGCTACGGACAAAGCAAGGTGACTGGCAGCGGTCTTCGCGTTTTCTTCTGTTATCAATGGAAGGTAGAGTTCGGCAAAGATTGAATTGATGTCTCGATCCAGGTCGAATCCCGGACCGATAACCGGCTGGAAGGAGCTTGTGAATCGCGTGGTACCGCTGAGTAGCGATTCCGTACGGAACTGTGCTCCAACTGCCAGTTTGGCCGCGCCTCCGCCCAACTGGAACAGACCACCATCAGCCCGCAGCGTAACGGTCTTCAGATCGGACTCTAAGTTTGTCTTCGTATAGCCCTCGATAGCAGCCAGTGTTGCGACGTTCGTGTGGG
Source organism: Pseudomonadales bacterium (assembly GCA_040905125.1). GTDB lineage: Bacteria > Pseudomonadota > Gammaproteobacteria > Pseudomonadales > Azotimanducaceae > JBBDSF01. The sequence continues at coordinate 9,916 of JBBDSF010000010.1, forward strand.
ACCCGTCCCCGAAGGGATTGAACGCCGTCGTTGGATCCGGGTCGGCAAGAGCCTGGTTGAGCAAGGCGGTATTGGGAAACCTGTCGCTAGCAGAGAAGGTCTTCTCGGTGCCATATGAACCGTAGAGCTCGACCTCCCATGTGTCCGCCAGGCTGCGCACGACTCCAACCACTGCGTTGATTGTATCGACGTCGCCATATCGCCGCTGAGGTCCGTAGTCGTCGTTGTAGTAGTAGTTCAATCGAAGGGCGGTCGCCCCTCCGAACGGATCGACAAAGAAAGGGTTTGTACTCGGTACCGTCAGCCGATTGCTCAGCGAGAAACCGCCTCGTGATTCATAGTCTCTCGTACTATAGCGCCCTTCGGAAAAAACGTACGTGTCGGCCGAAACATCATGATTCGCCGTAACCAAGACGCTGTGTCGCGTCTGTTCTGGCAATACCGACGTGCCCTCCCGAATGTTTTGCAGGTTAGTAACGCCTGGTAACAGATCCTCCGGTGTAAGGTTTCTGCCATCTTGTCCTGGAGGTATGGCGTATTGGACCGGCTGGCTTGTTCCATCCGCAAATTGATAGCTCGTAATGTTACCTGGATTGCTTGAAATCACACTATGATTCGATCCCCCGAAAGGTCTAAGGTCGCTGTCCGCTGTATAGCTGCGGTCAGCAGATTTTAGCGCGCTTCGATCATAGTATTCGTAAGCAAGCAGGGTATGACCCGTACGCCAGCTAGTGCCAAGTATCTGGCTGAAGCGAATCTCTTCGATATCGCTGGTGCCAGGTGCGTACCGAAGGGTTGACTTGCCTCCGTTGTAGTCGTCCCGGAGTATAACGTTGATCACCCCGCCGATTGCATCCGATCCATAAATTGCCGACGCGCCATCCGGCAGGACCTCGATACGCTCGATTGCCGCCGTCGGTATCGAATTAAGATCAACAAAGTCTCCACGCCCACCTCCTGGAGCAGAGCGCCGACCGTTTAACAATAACAAAGTCGAGTCTGTTCCCAGGCCGCGCAGATTTACGCTGGACGAGTAGCCGCGATTCATTGTACCGGCACCTATGCCGACGGACTGCTCCCCCTCGTTCGCGCCACCGCCGGATGTCTGCGGAATTGTTTGCAACACTTGCTGTGTAGTTGGTAGCCCAGTTTGTTCGATGTAGCTCCTATCCAAGGTAATGACGCTGACACCAGCAGGCGCCGTATTGCGGATTTGTGTGCCAGTGACGATTACTTCGTCCAAACGCGCCGCCGAATTCGCCGGAGGCCTTGGAGTATCTGCACGATCGTCTCTAGCTGGACTACGGGCGGCTGTCACGCGGGATACAAAAACGCCATCGTCTGAGCCCCTGGCAATGAGGTCTGAGCCTTTGAGCAACAGATCAAGTCCCTCGCGTACATTGAAGCGGCCCGTCAGGCGGTTAGTGCGGCTTTGACTGACATCATCCGGAGAGAATCCAACTTCGATGTTCGCCTGACGCGCATATTCATGCAGAGTGCGGTTAGCAGGGCCGGCTTCTATATCGAATGCTATTAGCTGGCCTTCATCTGCGTAGCTAACGGCTTGTGACAGGCTGCCCAAAAGAATGATAAGCGCCAGGAGGAAGCTTCGACCTACAGATTGCCACAGCGTGAAAGCAAGATTTTCCGTAAGCGCGCACGCGCGCCCCATTTGATTAGGCATAGTTTCCCCCACCTGTTGGCTGTTTACTCGAACGACATCCGAGCAGCAGCAAACGCGACAAAAGATTTCTGCACATCGACATTAAGCAGCGATGCACGAGAACGAAACGCGTGTTTCGGGGGAATTGGTGAACTTATGAAGGAGGATCTGCGGAGGGAGCGTGCAGCTCGATCGTGTCTGGATGCTCACGGTTTACCCGGATGCCGAAACCTTTCTCGAGCACATCGAGCAACGCCTCAAGCCGTCCGGTCTTGAATGTGCCGCCGAGCCGCAGCACGCTGATTTCCGCATCGGCAATGACGAGCCGTGTCTCGGTGTAGCGATTAACCTCGGCGATGACCTCGGCAATTGACGCATCTTCGAACACCAGCAGGCCGCGCCGCCAGGCCTGGGTGCGATCGAGTTCGGCTGACGGGACTTCCTCGATGCGGGTCGCCTCACGGTCGTACTCCGCTCGCTGGCCGCGACGGAGCACCGGCGGCTCCGCGGTTGCCCGGGGGAGGGCGGTGCCGGACGGGTTGTCGGGCGAATGGGTCACTTCGACGACCCCCTCCGTGACCGTCACCGAGACCACGTCCGGAGACTTAAGCCGTACCGCAAACCCGGTGCCGACAGCGCGGATTGAGCCGTGACCGGCTGTCACCACGAACGGTCTGTGCCGATCCTCCGCCACCTCGAAAAAGGCCTCTCCACGGGTCATTACAACCCGGCGGCGCGCAGACGTGTATTCGACCCGCAGCTCGGTATCGGTATTCAGCGTGACCGTCGAGCCGTCCGCAAGGGATTCCGTGCGGCGCTCACCGACCTCGGTGCGGTAGGGGATTACTGGGTCACCCGGCAAGTACAGGATGCCGCCCAGGACCGCGGCGACCAGCACCGCGGCGGCGGCGGCGGCCCAGGACCAGCGGTGCGGGCCCCGTCTTGCCCGGCCGGAACGCTGGAGCTTACTCATCACGTCATCCAGACCGGGCTCCGCGGCGTCGGATTGCCCGAACCGCTCGCGCATTTTCGCCAGACGGCTCTGGGTGTTGCCGAGCGCCGCGTACGCGGCCCGATGCGCCGGATCGTCCGACAGCCATGCCTCGAAGCGCGCCTGGTCCGCGTCCGTCGCATCGCCGGATTCGATCAGCACCACCCATTCACTGGCCTGCCGGTTCACCGATGACGCCTCAGGCCTGTTGCCGTGGCTGTCCCGATTGTCCCGATTGTTCCGATTGTTCGATTCGTTCAATTCTTGTTCTCGTTCAACGACC
>JBBDSF010000011.1:0-2076 GCA_040905125.1 Pseudomonadales bacterium
TCTGACGCTTTCGAACGAGATTTACCGGGCATCGGACGGACAGATTTACGAAGACACGGGCATACCACCGCACATCCGCCTGCCGTTCCTGGGGCGCAAGGGGCGGGAGGATGGCCGGGACCCCATGCTGGATTGTGTCCTGCGGCTGACGGAAGATTGAGAGGAATAGAATGATTTTTCGTTCTGATCCGGCTACCATAAAAAAGCGTGAATTCCATTCTTTATGAAGGAATTATGCGCGTTTACTGAAAGTATGGCCCGAGGGTGTAGTTCCCGTGCCCGGAATAACGCTCAAGCGACGGCCGGCAACGATGGGGCTCCGGGAAAGGATAAGGGTGACAAATGATTGGTGATCGCCGTGTGACGGTTTTTTACGACGAGGTCATGCTTGGCCATAATCCGGAGGTGGACCTGCCATTCCTGCCGAACCGGGTTGAGAAGCGCGTGCGAACCATCCTGCAGGAACTGGATACCAAGTGGAGCTACCCCGAACACCCCGGGCGTTTGACCGCCATCAGGGAACACCTCGAACAAAACCCCATCCCGGGGGTTCAGATTAGGTCCGGCGCGTGCGCCACTTACCGGCAATTGGCGCGGGTTCACACCGCTTCCTACCTGGATGACATCTTTGCCCTGGAAGGCAAGCGGGCCTGGCTGGACCAGGACACCACCGCCGTCTCGCCGGGCAGCATCAAGGCAGCGACATCGGCCGCGGGCACCTCGATCCGGGCCGTGGAAGCGGTTGTTCACGGCAAATGCCAGAGCGCCTTCGCCCTGGTGCGTCCGCCGGGGCATCACGCCGAGCCGGTTCGGGCCCGCGGTTTTTGCCTGTTCAACAATGTTGCCGTGGCCGCTGCCCACGCCCAGGCAAAGCTGGGCTGCGCGCGCATACTGATAATCGACTGGGACGCGCACCACGGTAACGGCACCCAGGACATATTCTGGGCCGATCCGGACGTGCTGTTTTTCGATACCCACTGTGCACCGCCCTTTTACCCCGGCTCGGGTTATCTCGAAGAGGTGGGCGCCGGTTTGGGTGAGGGCTACACCATCAATGTTCCCCTGCCCGAAGATGCGGGGGATATCGCCTATGAACGGGCTTTCAGGGACATACTGAAACCCGCCGCCGACCGCTTCGAGCCGGACCTGGTGCTGGTCTCCGCCGGTTTTGACTCCCATCGAAATGATATGGCATTGAATCTCAGCTACGACGGGTTCGCGGCCTTGACCAGCATTGTCCAGGAGATAGCCGACAAGCATTGCGGGGGCAAGCTCGTCCTGGTGCTGGAGGGGGGCTACAACCTGGAATCACTGGCCCATGGCGTTCACGCCGTACTGGAAGTTCTGGCCGGCGGTGAAGCGCCGCCATTGAGTGAGTGCGGATTGCCCGAGGTGCTGGAGGCGGCAGAGTTCCACCGGGACGCCTTTATCGACGACTGATTCTGGTAAAGGCGCCGGCATGCGGCTGCGTGGTCAATGACTACAGGGTCAGGTCTCGAATCTTGAACAAAATAAATTAAAGGAGTTGGTGGAGTTGTGCGTGGGCGCTGCTGCTGCAATAAGATAAATAAGTAACCCATAAGGGGCGCCTGTGTTTGAAAATACGTTCGAGGATGTACTGAAATTCTGGTTTGAGGAAATCGAACCGAAGATGTGGTGGGTGTCGGATCAGGAATTCGATGAACGGATCAGGCAAGAGTTTTCCGACTTACACCAGCAAGCAGGACAGGGCGAGCTATTCGCCTGGCGCGAGACTCCGAAAGGCAGGCTTGCTGAAATCATCGTGCTGGATCAGTTTTCCAGAAACATCCATCGCAATACACCTTTGGCCTTCGCGCAGGATCCGCTTGCCCTGGTCCTGGCGCAGGAGGCGATTGCAGTGAATGCGGATAATGCCCTGTCTTCGGTTGAACGCTCGTTTTTGTATATGCCGTTTATGCATAGTGAATCAAGGCTTATCCACGAATGGGCGGAGAAGCTTTATCGCGATAACGGCTTACAGGGGAACTATGAGTTCGAGTTGAAACATAAGGCCATAATCGACCGGTTCGGGCGCTACCCGCACAGGAATGTCAT
>JBBDSF010000012.1:0-2071 GCA_040905125.1 Pseudomonadales bacterium
ACCCCTCGGTCACATTGCAGACCCTGCAAAGCGCGGCACGAGCACTGGGGGGACGGATTAAGATCGAACTTGATTTTCATAGAAATGCAGCATAATTCACCTGACGATCGTCCAAGCCGACGGTGTGAGGGGACAGGTCTTGCAATAACGCATACGGCAGTGCAAAACATAACCCTGGCGAGGCTTACCTAACCGGCGAACTTTAATTGCCGTCATTCCGGACAAGCCCGCTTTTTGGGCGCGATCCGGAATCCAGCCGGAAGTCAGGCAAACTCCGGCTCCCGGATAATCGCCACACGGTTTCCGGAATGACGAGAGCGGGTTCGCCAATTATACAACTCTCAATAATTATTTTAATCAGCGACAATTGAAAGAGATCGAATCCTTAATTGAGGACCACTACGATGAGCTTGTCAGCACCTGGAAACAACACTTCGACAGTTGAGGTTACACACATTTCAGGCCATGGAGTGTGGATCCTGAGCCATGACAGGGAACTGTTCATGCCTTACGACGAATTCCCATGGTTCAAAGATCAGCCGGTCAAGGCGATACTTAATGTTGAGGAACCCTCTCCAGGACATTTCCACTGGCCCGATATAGACGTCGATTTAACAGAGGAGATCATCGAACACCCGGAACGCTTTCCCAAGAAGTCAAAAAGTACATAAGACATAGTTATGAAATATGCCGTCGTAATTGAAAAAGCTGAAGAAAGTTACGGTGCATATGTGCCTGATTTACCTCGTTGTATTGCAGCCGGAGAAACAGTGGATGAAGTGAAAAAGCTCATCCAGGAAGCCATTGAATTTCATATCGAAGGGCTCAAAGAAAGTGGAGAACCCGTTCCAGAACCTGCCTCCAGCGTTGAGTTCATCGAAGTTGCCGCATAACAAATCGTTCGAGGTACGCTGATAATGCACACCTCAACTTCAATCCTTATGCGACAACAGTGATTTAACATTGACAGGAGCAGGGAAGAATGAAAGTCAGGGAGGCCATTAAACTCATAGAAGAGGATGGTTGGTATCAGGTTCGGATGCGAGGAAGTCATCGGCAGTATAAACATCCCGCCAGGAAGGGCCTCGTGACGGTCCCCGGCAAGATGAAAGATGACCTCGCACCGGCTACAATGAACAGTATCCTGAAACAGGCGGGGCTGAAATCATGAAGTACCTGATTGTAATAGAAAAATCGGAAACGGGCTATTCGGCCTACTCACCGGACCTGCCTGGCTGTGTGTCCACCGGCCAAACCCTGGAAGAGACCGAGCGGAATATGCACGAGGCCATTTCATTCCATATTGAAGGACTCAGGGAGGAAGGATATGAACTCCCCCAACCGACCAGCCGCTCATCCTACGTCGAAGTTGCCGCATAACGAATTACTCCAGCCGATCACGAAAGACGCGGCCGGCCAAGTTCAATCGTTATGCGTCACCCCAACTTCCCCGCAACTGAACTGAAGTGAACGAGTTCCTGGAGAGGATTCGGACGCTGATCGATTCCGGGGACGTGCGTGTTTCGGAGCATGGATTCGATATGCAGAGGCGAAAATGAGCAGGCGAAAACGAGTCAAGTACATTCACGAAGGCAAATATGCCGCCGAAGTTGACGTTGAGCTGATCGAGGATGAGACGGAATGGTCTCCTTATCTTTCGGTCGAAGACGCGGAGAGACTTGAGGATGTTCGTGCAGCATTGGCACGAGGGGACGTCGTTGCGGCTTCAAAGAAGGCACGGGTCTACATCCTCGAACCCGTCGCTGTCTCACGGTGACGCATAACAGCACATCAAAGGCGACGCGCTGAAGCGCGCGCTTTATGCGCAACGATAGGTGGAATGATAGACAACCATCATATCCGAGAAAATGGCTGTCTCCATAACATATGGCCATATTTCACAAGGAGCATAGTCAATGCTTGAACCTACCCAATTCGAGGTCAACGAAGCCTGGATCGTATTCCAGTTGAACGACGCGCCCATTTCCACGGAGGCCGACGGTGACTTCAACGTGCTGTGTCTGATGGATGCAGCGAGTTGCTACATACTTGGAAATGAATTCATCCCGGC
>JBBDSF010000013.1:0-2064 GCA_040905125.1 Pseudomonadales bacterium
AAGCGCTTGCTTCAGCTGATGATCCATTCGCTATACAGTAGTAAAGAAATATTCTTGCGTGAGCTGATTTCCAATGCTTCTGATGCGATCGACAAGTTACGATTTGAAGCGTTGTCCGATCCTGAGCTTATGGGTGAAGACAATGATCTGAAAATCAAAATCGGTGTCGACAAGGACGCCAGAACCATAACCGTAACGGACAATGGTATCGGCATGAGTCGCGATGAAGTCATCAGCGAGCTTGGCACCATTGCCAGATCCGGTACTGAACAATTTCTGCAATCTTTAACCGGGGATCAACAAAAAGATGCCCAGATGATTGGTCAATTTGGTGTTGGTTTTTATTCAGCGTTCATGGTTGCCGACAAGATTGTGGTGGAAAGTTGTCGGGCGAAAGCGGGACAGGAAGAAGGTGTTCGGTGGACGTCGAGTGGCGAAGATGAATTCGAAGTTGAGACAATCGACCGTGAGGCGAGAGGTACTTCGGTCACGCTTTACCTTAATGCCAATGAAGATGAATTTCTCGAACCCATGCGGCTCAAGAACATTATCAAAACCTACTCGGATCACATTTCCGTACCGGTTGTCATGGATAAGGAAACCGAAGGCGATGATGACACCGAGAGCGAATCTGGCGAAGAGGTTGTCAACACGGCGACAGCCTTATGGACGCGCTCGCGTAACGAAATTGCCGACGAAGAGTACAAGGAATTCTATAAGCATATTGCCCACGACTTCCAGGATCCATTGACCTGGAGCCATAATAAGGTTGAAGGCAAGCTGGAATACACGAGTCTGTTGTATATCCCGTCACGTGCGCCCTTCGATCTGTGGCAACGAGAGGCGCCCAGAGGTCTCAAGCTCTATGTACAAAGAGTTTTTATCTTGGATGACGCCGAACAGTTCTTGCCGTTATATCTTCGGTTCGTCAAAGGTATCGTGGATTCCAACGATCTGTCCCTGAACGTCTCAAGGGAGATTCTTCAGCGCGACCCGCAAGTAGAATCGATGCGTAATGCGTTGACAAAGCGCGTCCTGGATATGCTTGAGAAGCTTGCGTCCAATGACCCGGAAAAATATCGAACGTTCTGGGATGAATTTGGCCAGGTCATGAAAGAAGGTCCCGCCGAGGACTATGGAAACAGGGAGAAGGTTGCCGGGCTGCTACGATTCTGCACAACCAACAATTCAACTTCGGTGCAGGATCAGTCATTGGCCGATTACGTGTCCAGAATGAAGGAAGGTCAGGACAAAATTTACTATGTGGCTGCCGAGAACTGGCAGACAGCCAGGAACAGCCCGCACCTGGAGGTGTTTAGAAAGAAAGGAATCGAAGTCCTGCTGCTTTATGACCGTATCGACGAATGGCTTGTCAGTCACCTGATGGAATTTGACGGCAAGCAATTTCAGGATGTAGCCCGAGGATCGTTGGATCTGGGTGAGCTGGAAGATACGGAGGAAAAGTCAGAGCAAGAGAACGTCGAAAAGGAATTCGAGGATCTGGTGAAACGAGTCAAGGAGGCGCTTGGAGACGAGGTACAAGAGGTGCGCGTAACGCATCGTCTAACCGAGTCTCCCGCCTGCCTGGTCGTCACTGATGACGACATAGGTATGCAGATGCGCAGGATTCTGGAGTCCGCAGGACAGTCGGTCCCGCAGGCGAAGCGTATATTCGAGATTAATCCGACGCACCCGCTGGTGAGCAAATTAAACGGTGAAATGGAATCCGAGCGGTTCAAGGACCTGGCACTGGTTATTTACGATCAGGCGACCCTTGCAGAGGGCGGTCATCTTGAGGACCCGGCCAGTTATGTGCATCGGTTGAACAACCTGTTGCTGGAGCTTTCGGAAACGAGCGGTAGCTAGCAAACATAGGGGAGGGCGAGACTCGGGTACACCCCGGCCTGGCTGCTCGCGGCCCGCCTGCCTCCCCTCGCTCCCCCGGAAGCCTGCTACGCAGTCTTCCTCCTCCGCTCGGCGCTTCGCTTTTATGCCTGGCCGGGGTGTATCCGGGTTGCCCCCTTCCCGCTAGCTGTGGGCCCCGGATAACCGCTTTCGCGATTT
>JBBDSF010000014.1:0-5471 GCA_040905125.1 Pseudomonadales bacterium
TCGCCGAGAGCTGGGAAATCGATGAGCAAGGTGCCACTTTCAAATTACGGGAAGAAGCCCGGTGGAGTGACGGGGTCCCTGTCACGGCTCATGATTTTGTATTCGCCTGGCGCAATGCCCTTAGACCCACCACAGCGTCCGAATATGCGTTCATTCTCTATTCCGTCAAAAACGCCGAGGTCATCAACGAGGGAGAACTGCCGGCCACGGAACTTGGGGTCAGGGCGGTCGATGATCACACCCTCGAGGTGGATTTCGAGCGGCCAGTGCCTTATTTTCTAAAACTGACAGCCTTTTCGACCTACTTTCCCGTGCGCCAGGACTTCTTTGAGAGCCAGGGTGACCGGTATGCGGCTGATGCCGAAGATCTCCTGTTCAACGGCCCATTCAAATTAACCAGCTGGAAACATGGCGCGTCCCTGAAGATGAAAAAGAACGAGCAATACTGGGACAAAGAGAGTATCCACCTGAACGGTGTTCACGCCGATTACATTACTTCCGATACCCGGTCCCGGCTGAATCTTTTCATTGACGGCAAAATCGCCTATACGGGCCTGGACGGAGAGACGTACCAGGACGCCATGAGCCAGCGATTCAGAATCAAGCGATTTTCCACAGGTTCGGTGTTCTTCATCGAATTTAATCACCGCGAAGGAAGGCCGACGGCCAACCTGAATCTCCGTAGGGCGATTCAGCACGTGTTCGATCCCTATGAAATGGTTAACAAGGTGCTTGCAACGCCCGGAAACCTGCCAGGCAAAAGTCTTTTCCCCGTGTGGCTGGACGGCGTTGACGGCAAGTTTCGCCGGGAGTATCCCGCACCCGAGGTTGAAGTCGATGTTGACCAGGCCAAAGAATATTTAAAAAAAGCAAGACAGGAGCTGGGCGTCGACAAGATAAGCCCGCTGGTCCTGCTTACCGGGGATAGTCCCAGGGCTGCCAAACAGGCGGAATACCTACAGGGTCTCCTGAAATCAAGGCTGGATCTGGAGATCAAGATCGACCGGCAAACCTTCAAACAACGGCTGTCAAAGATGACATCGGGAGAGTTCGACATGGTGGCCGCCGGCTGGGGCCCCGATTTTGACGATGTCATGACCTTTGGCGACCTGTTCGCGTCCTGGAATTTAAATAACCGGGGCCGGTACAGTAATCCGGAATACGACAAGTGGGTTCGCGTGGCGATGGACAGCACAGATCCCGGGGTTCGTATGGATGCCATGGGCAAGCTTCAGGAAATTCTCCATGAAGATGCGGTCATTATTCCTCAATACGAGCAAGGGGTTATCTATTTGATGCACCCGAAACTCAAAGGTGTCGTCAGACGCGTTGTCGGCGCTGACCCGGACTACCGGTACGGGCGCGTGGTTAAATGATTGGCACGAAATCTTGAATTGAACGGTTGAATCGTATTAATGCTGGCCTACACCCTGAAAAGATTGCTCGCCGGTGTCATCACCGTCTGGTTTATCGCCACGGCGACGTTCATGGCGATGCACAGCGTGCCCGGCGACCCGCTCATGAGCGACAAGGCGACCTCGGCAGAAATTCGAAAAAACCTGGAGCGCAAGTACGGGCTGGACAAGCCGGTTACCGAGCAATATTTCATCTTCCTGGGCAATATGCTGAAGGGCGACTTCGGTATTTCCTTTACCCAGCAAAATCGGCGGGTCAACGACATTATTCGGGATCACTTCCCTGTGTCCGCGACGCTGGGCGTGCTCGCCATTGTTTTCGCGACACTGGGTGGCATGTTATGGGGTGCATTGACAGCCGTCTATCGCAACCGGCTGCCCGACATTATCATTATGTTTCTCGTCATCCTCGGTATTTCCGTGCCGAGTTTCGTCTTTGCCGCTCTGGGCCAACTGCTGCTGGTTAATATCAACGTCTGGGTCGGTTACTCCCTTATTCCCGTTGCGGGCTGGGGAACCATCTGGCACATGCTGATGCCTTCCATGGTGCTTGGCCTTGCAACGATGGCACTGCTGACACGCTTGATGCGATCTTCCATGCTCGAAGTCGTCAGCGAAGATTACATCAAGACAGCACGAGCCAAGGGCTTGTCTCCGCTACGAATCTTCTTCAAGCATCAGCTCAGGAACGCTATCTTGCCGGTGGTGACAGTACTCGGCCCACAGATCGCCGCGATAACCACCGGCGGCTTTGTGGTAGAGCTGATCTTCGCGATACCAGGACTCGGGCGATATTTCGTGCAAGCCGTGCAACAGCTCGACTATACCGTGATTATGGGTACCACCGTGTTCTACGGGGCCTTTCTTGTATTAATGGTTATTCTGGTGGACATTCTCTATGGCTTCATCGACCCGCGGGTGAGGTTGCAATGAGCGAGGTAACGACAAACTCGACTTTCACGCCTGCCCCGGAGGACTTCGCACCCGCGGAGAAAAAAGGCGATATCGAGCAGCTTTCCCGTCCGTCCCTGTCTTATTGGCAGGACGCCTGGCGCCGGCTCAAAAGTAATACGCGCGCGATCATATCACTGTACATTGTGATTGCACTGGCCTTGTTTACATTAATAGGCCCCCTGATATGGCAAGTGGATTCTGCCAGCCAGGATCTTAATCAGGTATCGCAACCACCCTCCCTGCCGAAGAAAGCCACACTGGTGGAGCCCTGGTCGCCCTGGGACGGCATCATCCTGGATTCAGTGCCAGCTGAACCGGATCGCTTCCCGGATTCCGTGAAGGCGGCCACAGGCGTCGAGACTTATGAGCCGCCAACGACCCAGCAGGTTCGCCTGGTCTGGGACCCGGTGGAGGGTGCCGCAGGCTACAATATTTATCGTCATCAGCGCCCGCCCCTGGGTTTCAACGACCTTGGCTTGCCCCTTGGATCAACCCTCGGCGGCAACGAGGTCAGCTATGAGGACAGGCTCAATCTCGAGGCCGGCACCTATTATTACTCCATAGTGCCAACCGACGGCATCGACGAATACGAGACCTGGACCACGATAGAAGTCTCGCCCGAACCCGTCATTACTCTGCAGGACGCCAAACAACAGGAGCTCCTGGACGAGGATGAGAAAATTGCGATTGGCGATACCATCGCGCTTGACTTTCATCCTTTCGGCACCGACTACCTGGGCCGTGACATGCTGGCGAGGCTTATGGAAGGCGCCCGCGTCTCCTTGTTTATCGGCATCGTCGCGCCGTTTCTGTTCGTTCTCTTCGGTGTGGTCTACGGTGGATTCGCCGGCTATTTTGCCGGGAAAGTCGATCAGATACTGATGCGGTTTGCGGACTTCGTGGTGGCCCTGCCATTTCTGCTGTTCATGATCCTTTTCAAGATCGCGTTTGGCATTGGACCGGGCGAGAGCGGCATTATGCCCATGCTGGTTGCGCTGGTGTTATTGGCATGGCCGGCCACCGCACGTCTGGTTCGGGGTCAAGTGCTCAAGCTAAGAGAACAAGGCTTTATCGAGGCCGCCAGACTCCTGGGCGGCAAGAATCACTATCTGATTATGCGGCACATCATTCCGAATACCATGGGCGTGATTCTCGTCACCCTGACATTCGCAGTCCCGACGGCAATTTTTACCGAAGCGTTTCTATCCTTTATCGGTATGGGTGTTGCGCCACCGACTCCTTCCTGGGGCTCCATGTGTAACGAAGGTGTGAAAACCATGTTGAGCCATCCTCATGAACTCATTTTTCCGGCCGCCTTTATCAGCATTACGGTGCTGGCATTCAACCTTCTCGGTGACGGTCTGACAGAGGCGCTGGATGCTCGTATGCGGTCGACGGAGTAAGCAAGTGAGTGATTCGATTCTGGAAGTCCGTAATCTGACGGTCGAGTTCGCAACCTACGGCGGTATCGTCAAGGCCGTTCGAGGTGTCAGCTTCGATGTGGAACGCGGTCAGACGCTCGCCATTGTGGGGGAATCCGGCTGCGGTAAATCCGTCACCGTCCAGTCAATTATGGGGATCATTCCCATGCCACCCGGTCGAATTACAGCCGGCAGCGCGAAATTGAACGGCAAGGAAATTCTGGGGCTGCCCGCAAAGGAGGCCAACAGATTTCGTGGCGTCCAAATCGGCATGATATTTCAGGATCCCATGAGCTCACTGAATCCGACCATGAGGATTGGCGATCAAATTGCCGAAACGCTGATGGTCCACCGGAATGTGGGCTTTAAGGCGGCTTTCAACAAAGCCATCGAATTGCTTGAAAAAACCCGGATACCCGAGGCCGCAAAGCGCGCCAGACAGTATCCGTTCGAATTCTCCGGCGGCATGTTGCAGCGGGCGATGATTGCGCAAAGCCTTGCCTGCAATCCCTCGATTCTGATCGCCGACGAACCCAGCACGGCATTGGATGTCACCATTCAGGCCCAGATTCTGGAGTTGATTGCGGACCTCCAGAAAACCGAACATATGTCGGTCATTCTTATCACTCACGACCTTGCCGTCGTTGCACGCATGGCCACTGACGTGGCCGTTATGTATGCAGGTCAAATTATCGAGTCAGGTACGGTGGATGACATATTCTATCGCTCCGCTCACCCCTATACGTTGGGACTCAAACAAGCCATGCCCTCCAACCGGACGGACGTTGAGCAGCACCTTCGGCCCATTGCCGGCAGCCCACCGGATTTGTTCGATCCACCGGTGGGTTGCAGTTATTTCTCCCGATGTCCCTGGGCCATGAAGATGTGTGAGCAGAATATGCCACCCGAGTTTCCTATCGCCACCGATTCAGTCCACCAGGCCCGCTGTTGGTTGCAGCACGAGGAGGCACCGGATACATCAGAGCTTGTTCAGTCAGGAAGACGCAATGCTGGTTAAGACTGAAGATTTAAAGAAGCACTTTGTGCTCGGGCGTAAACACCGCGTACATGCGGTGGACGGCGTATCGCTGGAAATCGAGGAAAAAGAGATCCTGGGTCTGGTGGGAGAAAGCGGCTCCGGCAAATCGACATTCGGCAAAACCTTGATCGGCTTGCTTGAGCGGACCAGCGGGACTGCCTGGTATCGGGAAGAACAGCTGCCTGCGAAGTTTTCTGCCGAGGACCATCTGAAATACGCCCGTGAAATGCAAATGATTTTTCAGGACCCCTACTCTTCGCTAAACCCACGAATGACCGTACTGGACATCGTCGGCGAGGGTTTGTATCTGCGCGGGCAACACACGAACGGTCAAATCCGCGATGCAGTGGCCGCCTGGCTCGAACGGGTCGGATTGCGTGCCGATCACATGTCCCGCTATCCACACGAATTTTCAGGCGGCCAACGACAACGTATCGGCATCGCCCGGGCCATGATTATCGAACCCAATTTCGTCGTCTGCGACGAGCCTATCTCGGCGCTGGATGTCTCCGTTCAGGCACAGGTCATCAACCTGCTGGAAGAGCTGAAAAATTCCATGGGCCTGACGCTGTTGTTTATCGCTCATGATTTGTCGATGGTGCGGTATGTTTCTGACCGCATGGCCGTTATGTATCTGGGGGC
>JBBDSF010000014.1:5571-7935 GCA_040905125.1 Pseudomonadales bacterium
GCTTTATGTGCGTTATCCTTGGCATTACAAATCCATCGTCGCTATAGCGCAGACGTCATTTCTTCCTTCCAGGCTAACCCCTTGTTTGTTTCCCTGCAGAGATGATTCATTGCCGTTCAATGGCGACCTGTATACAGGAGAGACTATGAAAGTTCAGGATAAAACTGTCGTGAGTATTCACTACACGCTTAAAAGCACAGATGGTGTGGAACTGGACTCTTCCAAGGACCGTGAGCCTTTAACGTACCTGCACGGAACGGGCAGCATCATCCCCGGGCTGGAACAGGCACTCGAAGGTAGCGAAGAAGGCCAAAACGTCAACGTGGTACTCGAGCCGGACGATGCGTACGGGCCCGTTAACGACGACCTGGTTCAAGCCGTACCCAAGGAAGCCTTTGAAGACGTGGAAAAAGTGGAACCGGGCATGCAATTCCAGGCCCGTGGTCCCGACGGCTCAACCCAGCGTATTACGGTCGTGGATGTAGCTGACGATAGCGTTACCGTCGACGGCAATCACCCATTGGCGGGACAAACACTCAATTTCGACGTCACAGTCGAAGATGTCAGAGAAGCCACTGACGACGAATTAAAACAGGTCGAACAGGAATAACTCCTACCCCACGGTTCGCGTCTTGGCTACCATCCGCATAACCGACGGCTCCCGCGTGTACGTGTGGACGTCATCGATGGGAATCCAGCGCAGATCGTGGGATTCGTCACTGACGACGTAGTCCTCGTTGTCGATACATTGCAGCACGAACCTGCAGTCATAGTGATAGTGGGACGGCTCATTGCGCCGTGCCGGGATAAGATGGATGTCTATGTCGAACAGCTCCGGGGATAGCAACCGGAGGTCGGCGATACCGGATTCCTCCGCTGCCTCGCGGTGGGCGACGCTGGCCACATCACTTTCACCATCTGCATGACCCCCAAGCTGCATCCACTTGTCCAGTTTCGCATGGTGCGTCAGCAAAACTCTCTGTCGCCGCGCATCCAGCAGCCATGCGGAACCGGTCACGTGACCCAGCGAAAGCTCCCGGTCGAAACAGCACCTCTGATGTGCAACGAAATAGCGCATGCGTGAAGCCATCAGCGACTCCGAGGGGAACCTGCGCTTATAACGATCAAGCAGTGTCAGGAGATGGTTGCGATGCACCTTTACGCTATTTTCCTGGCTCGCGACGAGCGTGACCTGCGATTGGATTCTTGATCGAATAAGTCGACCAACTGGTCTGTCATGGCATCGCCCAACTGTTCCGCATCCGTAATCGTCACTGCACGGCGATAATGGTGCGTGACATCATGGCCTATTCCGATGGCGACCAATTCCACACTGGAGTGATTTTCGATCTGGTCGATTGCATACTTAAGGTGCTGCTCCAGGTAGTTACTGGGATTGACTAACAAGGTGCTGTTGTCCACCGGCAATCCGTCGGATATCACCATGAGAATCCGGCGTTCTTCGGGCCTGCCAACGAGGCGATTGTGGGCCCAGAGTAACGCCTCGCCGTCGATATTCTCTTTCAACAGCTCTTCTCTCATCATCAGGCCAAGATTGCGCCTTGCCCTGCGCCAGGGAGAGTCCGCAGCCTTGTAGATGATGTGGCGCAAGTCATTGAGGCGACCGGGTTGTACCGGTTTACCTTGTTGCAGCCAGAGTTCCCGGGACTGCCCACCTCGCCAGGCACGGGTAGTAAAGCCGAGTACTTCCACCTTCACTGCGCAGCGTTCCAGGGTTCGACCCAGAATATCCGCACACATGGCGGCAATGGTAATTGACCGGCCACGCATGGATCCGGAACTGTCGATGAGCAGAGAAACTACCGTGTCCCGAAACTTCATCTCTTTTTCCTGCTTGTATGCCAGCGGCTGAAAAGGATCGATGATGATATTCGGCAATTTGGAGGTATCCAGCATGCCATCGTCCAGGTCGAACTCCCAGGTCCGGTTTTGTTGCGCCATCAGCTTGCGTTGCAAGCGGTTAGCCAGTTTGCTGATCACGATCTGGGAATTGTGCAGGTGTTTGTCCAGCAAACCGCGCAGCCGATCCAGTTCAGCGGGATCGCAGAGCTCATCGGCCGTCACGACTTCATCGTAAATAGTCGTATAAACCTTATAAGTATTCTCATTCGGGCGGTCCCGGTTCTGCTCTGCATCCGCGTCCGGGGGGCCACCAGGCTCGTCCTCGTCACCCTCGGCTTCGGCCATCTCCGCGGCTTCCATATCGACCGGGACCTCGCCTTCTACGGCCTCGGACATCTCGGCATCGCCTGACATGTCCTGCTCAGAAGCCTCGTCGCCGGGCTCACTTTCCATATCGTCGCTTTCTTCATCGGGCTCATCCGCATCCTCGGCTGCGTCTTC
>JBBDSF010000014.1:8035-10054 GCA_040905125.1 Pseudomonadales bacterium
GTTGAGATTATTCTCAACACCTTTCATCAAGTGTCCGCCAATTGAGGCCACACGGGCTTCTTCCACCGAATCGAACATTTCCTGGGCGACGCCCGACTGCGGCCGCATACGACGATGGCAAGCTTCGTCATGGTAGCGAACTCTGAGCGCGAATCGGTCCGTGGTGCCGCGAAAGGCTGCCAGCTGTTCCTTGCTCAGCCAGGACTCAGGTAATGGCACCCGCGCCCTGTTGCCCTGAATATAGGGTTTACCCTTGCCGAACGTCACGTTCAGCTCATCATTGCCGGAAATCGCCCTCATGGTCGACGTCACGGCTTGTTTGAATATTTCAGCGGGGTCCTCAGCTTCTGACACAGTAAACCTCGGACGATGTCAGCACATCGTCAAAACTTGCACATTCTATTCTGATCACCGGGTTATGAATCACCTCAAAACACGGTATCCGCACTGGACTCAGGCAACTCTTCTCCCATGCATCGCTGGTAATATTCCGCGATGATCGATCGTTCCGTTTCGTCACACTTGTTCAAAAACGTCAAGCGGAAGGCTAATGCAAAATCATTAAAGATGCGTGCATTTTCGGCCCACATAATGACCGTTCGCGGAGACATGACAATCGAGATATCGCCATTGATGAAGCCCTGGCGAGTCAGGTCGGCAACCGACACCATGTTGGCGATAGTTTTCTGATCCAGTTCCGGGATCTTGGCCTTGATGATGTCCATCTCTTCATCGTGCGGTAAATAATTCAGTGTGGTAACAATGTTCCATCGGTCCATTTGCCCCTGATTGATTTGTTGGGTACCGTGATAAAGTCCCGTCGGATCACCCAGGCCAATCGTGTTGGTGGTCGCAAACAGTCGAAACGAAGGATGCGGTTGAATGACGGTACTCTGGTCGAGCAACGTGAGCTTGCCCTCAACCTCCAGGACACGCTGTATGACGAACATAACGTCAGGGCGACCCGCATCATATTCATCGAAGACCAGCGCGCAGGGTCGCTGTAACGCCCAGGGCAACAGCCCTTCTCTGAACTCGGTAATTTGCTTGCCCTCTTTCAAGACGATCGCATCCTTGCCTACCAGATCGATACGGCTGACATGGCTGTCCAGATTAATGCGAATACATGGCCAGTTAAGCCGGGCCGCCACCTGTTCGATGTGAGTCGACTTGCCCGTACCATGATAACCCTGAATCATCACGCGGCGGTTATGCGCAAAGCCCGCGAGTATCGCGAGCGTGGTTTCCGCATTGAATAGATAACTGTCATCGATGACCGGTACATGTTCGGATCTTTCTGAAAAAGCCGGCACTTTCAAGTCCACATCGAGACCGAATGTTTCTCGAACATCAATTTCCGTATCAGGGATGCCTGATCCCTCTAGCGCACCTTCGTTTTCTACCATTACTGCTACTACCTGTGAGGTTTCCTTAAAGATTTATTTGGCACATCCCCGCCTTCACGTATCGAATCGATACACGAGCGAATGCCGAGAGGAGCAGCCAAACCGAGGCCAAAGAATAGCGGTTATACGCCGGAATTTCCAACCTGACCTATCCCGGGTCCTGTTATAATTCGGCATTTTTCGGGTGTAAATTTACCATGGCAATCATTTATATAGTCCGCCACGGCAGGGCCGCTGCGTCCTTCGCCGAAGACCTTGACCCGGGACTCGATGACCCTGGGCGCCAGCAGGCACACAACGCGTGTGATGTGCTCATGGCGCACCTGCCATTGAAACTGGTTTCAAGCCCTTTGAATCGAGCCCGGGAAACGGCACAACCGTTGAGACAGCAAAGCGGGAGCGAAATTCAAATAGAACCGCGCGTTGCTGAAATTCCCTCCCCCGGGGTAACGCTGGCTGAACGCGGACCCTGGTTGAGAGAAATCATGCAGGGGAACTGGGCCGATCAATCCGCCGAACTGCAATCCTGGAAGCAGGACCTGATCGAATTTCTCGTCGGTCTTGATTCGGATACGGCGATCTTTTCCCACTTTATAGCGATCAACGCGGCCAC
>JBBDSF010000014.1:10154-12620 GCA_040905125.1 Pseudomonadales bacterium
GGAAGGCCCGGCTTGCCCGCCAGATGCATCAGTACATTAACGAGTTCCGTCCAGGGATCACCGGGTAATAAACCTTTGACCATTTTATCGATCTGACCCATTTTCTGCTGCATCTCATTACAGGCAGTCAGGTTATGGCGCTTGAGGGATCCTGCCACGAGGGATTTGCGTTTTTGCCAGACTCCGCCACTTTTGATCGCGGTATCGACTCCTTGTCCCCGGGCAACCATATTCGCCATCTTTTCCAGGTTCCGTAACTCCTTCGACACCATAGCCACGATATAGAGGATTTCCGTACCTTCAGACTTGAGGCCCTGAACGATCTTGTGGGTTCGCGCGGCATCGCCGCTTTCGGCCGTGTCAATCAGGGAGAACACATCATAACGCGAATTGTCGGCAACGCTTTCGATGACATCGTCAACTTCAATCCGTTGACTCTCGCTGATCAGTTTCAGGCGTTCGATTTCCTGTACCGCGGCGAGAAGATTGCCTTCTACCCGGCCAACCACCATTTCTACCGCCTCACTGGAGATATCCAGGCCCGCTCTGTTGAAGCGCTCTTTGATCCAGCGAGGCATTTGTTTCGCGTCGATAGGCCATACCTGCACAAATACGCTCATGGCTTCCAGCGCTTTAAACCATTTGGTCTTCTGAACCGCCGCATCAAGACGCTGGGTCACTACCAACATCACAGTATCATCCGGTGGATGATCCACATACGTCTTAAGTGCCACTGCACCCTTGTCACCTGGTCGACCGGTCGGCATTCGCAATTCGATGACTTTCTTGTCCGCGAACAGGGACATGCTGTTGGCACTGAACAGGACCTGATCCCAATCGAAGTTGGCATCAATATGAAATAATTCGCGCTCTGTATAACCCGATTGTTTAAGAGCTGATCTGATAAGATCGCAGCTTTCCTGAACCAGCAGCGGTTCATCGCCACTCACGATATAGACCGGCGCAACAGACTTTTTAAGCTGGGCTTCGAGTTTGTCAGGATAAATCTTCATGATGTCAGGACGATGCGGTTTTGACTGTCGCGTTGACCCGATGAATCATTTGTCTGACGAGATCTCTGCGCATTTCTTCCTTTAACAGGTCTTCTTCCTGACTGCTGCCGGCTAAAGACTGCCGATCAAAAACGTATATTCGCTCGGCAACGATTTCCATCGGTTCAATCAATTGCTGACCACTGGCGTCGAGCAATTCGAATTCGACCGTCATGCGTAGCTCATACTCGGAAACCGTTATGTCGCTGGTGGTTGCCACGGAACGGCGAGTCGTATTCTCACCCATAACGCGCAAAGAATAAGGGGCCTCCTCCCCGCCGGTGACGACAGTTGTATCTCTTACTTCCAGGGACCGTCTGAGCTCCCGAACGAATTCCCCATGCCTGTCCGTTCCAGCCACATGGATCCGCTCAACGCCAAGATCCATGCCCTGGCTCCCCCGCAAATGAAAGCCGCAGCCGGAGACGAGCGATAACAATACGATGTAAAGAAAAATTTTCACAGGGCACACCACCAGTCCAGATGCTCCATTCTACCTGAACCGACGACCGGTCAGCCACAGTACTCCTGGCAGGCCAAACACCAGTATCAATAGGGGCCAGCTCCCCCATCGACTATATGGCGTTTTTCCTTCAAGTATTTTAGCTTCACTTCTTAGCACACCTTGCTCGAAGCGGGGTAACCGCGCGGTGATCAGTCCTTTATGGTCCACAACCGCCGTAATACCATTGTTAGTCCCCCGTACCATGTAGCGGCCGTTTTCCAGCGCCCTCATTTGGGCCATCTGCAGGTGTTGCTCAGGACCGATGGATCTGCCGAACCAGGTATCATTACTGATTGTCACCAGAAGATCCGGATCATCCACCGTGGTTCTGACAAGTTCCGGGTATACCACCTCGTAGCAGATAGACAATGACAGTCGATGCCGGCCGGCAAATAACGGTAGTTGATCGTCGGGGCCCGGCCGGTTTCGCGACATGGGCAGATCAAAGAATTGAATCGTACCGCGCAAGACACTCTCCATAGGCACGTATTCACCAAACGGAACCAGCCTACGTTTGCTATAACTGCCCTCGCCGGCCCCCAGAGCAATCGCGGTATTCTGGTAATTCCCCGCATCATCCCGGTCAGGAATACCCAACAGCACCGTGGTACCCTCCGACCTTGCTCTGGCACCCAGGTCATCCAGAAAAGAGCCGGCGTTTTCTCGAAACAGCGTAATGGCTGCTTCAGGCCAGACGATTAAATCTCTGCCCCATTCATGTCTCGTCAGATCCGTATAACGATTTAGAATAGGGTTTACCATGTTCCGCTGCCACTTGGTCGCCTGATCCACGTTCCCCTGAACCAGGCTTACGGATACATGCTCACCGGCAGGATGGACAAACTGCAGTTTGCTCATGCCATATCCGCCCAGCCAGATACCAGCCAAGGCACCAACAAGGACAACGGC
>JBBDSF010000015.1:0-2040 GCA_040905125.1 Pseudomonadales bacterium
CGGCACGCCGCAGGTTGCCATCATAATTCTCACCAATGGCATAAATCACGGTCGGGTCAGTCTGCAGGCGCATACCGGTTTTCAGCCGCCGGTAAAAAACACCGGCGATTTCACCGCGTTCAGCAGCAACCGCCGTTTCCTTTTCAATGATTGACGCCATGATCAGCGCTTCATAGGCCGATTCATACGGCAAATCGGCTTCACGCCCGCCCCATTCCTGTTCCAGGACATCAAGCAGTGTCCGGTGCGCCCGCTGCAGGAACTGTACGTCTGTCGTGCCGGCCGGAAAATTATAGGTGTCTGGATAGAACAGGCCTTCCGGATGTGGATAAGAAAGCGCCAGCGTTTCAGCCAACGCGTCCGGATCGCGTTCCAGCCTGGTGGCCAGGGCTTGCTCAAGCTTCGGATGTGCCCTGACTGCGGCAAGCAGCTCACGGTAATTCCAGCCTTCGACAATGGTCAGACTGTATTGCTTTACCCGGCCGGAAACGATGACAGCCAGAAAGTCCTGCGGGCTGGTGCCGGGTTCAATGACATACTCGCCGGCCTTGATGCGTCCGCCCAAATCCTGCTGGCGCGCCGTAAACAGCAAATAGTAGGGTTGCGTAATCCAGCCGCGTTGGTGCAAGTCCGTGGCAATCGTGCGCAGTGTCATGCCGCGCTCAACGCTATAGTCTGTGGTGGCGGCAACCGGCATCGGACTGTGCAACTCACGCTGCATATCCTGCCAGAACCAGGCAAGTATGGCGGCTGCAACAATGGCAAGAAATATCAACCCGGATAATAAACTGCGCATACGTCAATCAGTCTCTGGATAGCAATCAAGTCTGCCGTGTCAGACTGCAGCAATGCAATCCTGATGTTGCAGTTTTTCACGCAAGTCGGCAATGCGTGGTGAAATGGCATATTCACGCTCGCCTACCTTGCGCACCGGCCATAAACCGATGAGGGAATTGCAGAGAAACAGGCTGTCGGCCGATTCGATATCGCTGAGTTCCAGTTCGGCAATCATTGCATCGATTCCGAGTGCCCGTGCGGTCTCGAGCACCCGACCACGGATCACACCGGCAATCCCGCACTGCGACAAATCCGGCGTCAGCAGCTGATTGCCCTTGAATACGAATACGTTACTCATCGTGCCTTCAATGACATGGCCGGCCATGTCCAGCATGAGGCCCTCGGCAATGGCCGGGTCATCCCATTCGGCCCGGGCAAGAATCTGCTCCAGCCGATTCAAATGCTTGATACCGGCGAGTGCCGGGCTTTGTGCCAAACGTTGCTGACAAACGCGTATCACTACTCCTGCCGTCGTATTTTCCTGCGGCCATTCCGGCCAGTTATGTAACGTCAGAATACGGCTGGGTATGGCGTCCGGCTCCGGGCGATAACCACGGCCACTGCTGCCGCGGGTAATCATGATCTTCAGGACGGCGCGTTCCTGGCCGGCAACCAGTTGTCCGGCCTCCTCTGCCAGTATCTCGATAGCGGGCGGGTTCAGGTGCAAGCGTCGGCAACCTTCCAGCAAACGGGCGCAATGTGCATCCCAGCAAAGCATTTCACCCTGCACGACGCTGAGTGTTTCAAAAACACCGTCGCCGTATTGCAGACCACGGTCGGTTACCGGAATAACTGTATCCGGATCGCCATTGACGAGTGAACGGGGACTGTCAGTGGCTGGCAACGGCGTCAGTCCCGCAAGATGGGATCAAGGCGAACGCTTGAAGATAAGCGTGCCGTTGGTGCCACCGAAACCGAATGAATTCGACAAGGCAACATTAATCGGCATTTCACGCGCGGTGTGCGGCACATAATCCAAATCACAGGCCGGATCCGGGTTATCGAGATTAATGGTCGGTGGCGCAACCTGATCGCGTAATGCAAGAATACTGAACACCGCCTCAACGCCGCCGGCGGCGCCAAGCAAATGACCGATCATTGATTTGGTCGAGCTGACCGCAAGTCTGGTTGCATGATCCTTGAATACGCCCTTGATGGCCTGGGTTTCCGCCACATCGCCTGCCGGCGTCGAGGTACCATGCG
>JBBDSF010000016.1:0-10951 GCA_040905125.1 Pseudomonadales bacterium
TCGCCATCGCACTGCGTAATCGGTGGCGACGGATGCAACTGGGTGAAGCCCTCCGAACGGAGATTACGCCCAAGAATATATTGATGATTGGACCCACCGGTGTTGGCAAAACAGAAATTGCCAGGCGCCTGGCGCGACTTGCCGCGGCACCGTTCGTCAAAGTGGAAGCGACCAAATTTACCGAAGTGGGCTATGTGGGCCGTGACGTCGAATCGATCATTCGCGATCTGGTTGAAGCCGCCATTAAAATGGTGCGCGAGAAACAGATGGAAGAAGTACGCCCAAGGGCCTCCGACGCCGCCGAAGAACGCGTTCTTGACGCGTTGTTACCTGCAGCCAGGTCCTCCCAGACGGAGGACAGCGTCGGTGACCGGGGCGAACACGGCTCGACTCGACAATTATTTCGCAAGAAATTACGAGAGGGCCAACTGGACGACAAGGAGATCGAAATAGAGGTGCAATCATCCAGCGTGGGCGTTGAGATCATGGCGCCTCCCGGCATGGAAGAAATGACCAGCCAGTTACAGAATATGTTTTCTTCCATGGCGCCCGGCAAAACCAAAACAAAGAAGGTTAAAGTCAAGGACGCATTGAAGCAGCTTACGGACGAAGAAGCCGCCAAATTGATTAACGAAGAAGATCTGAAAGCCCAGGCAGTGGATGCAGTCGAACAAACGGGCATCGTCTTCATCGATGAAATGGACAAGGTCGTCAAACGCAGCGACCAGACAGGTGGGGCAGACGTCTCAAGAGAAGGCGTTCAACGCGACCTGTTACCGCTGATCGAAGGCTCCAATATCTCAACCAAATACGGCATGATCCGAACCGACCATATTCTTTTTATCGCCTCCGGTGCTTTCCACTTAAGCAAACCGTCAGACCTTATTCCGGAATTGCAAGGTCGACTGCCAATTCGCGTTGAGCTGAAAGCGCTGACCGTAGAAGATTTCGAGCGCGTGCTCACCGAGCCGGACGCTTCCCTGACAGAGCAATACCAGGCGTTAATGAGCACCGAAGGGCTGGACCTGGAGTTCATGACGGATGGCATCACACGAATTGCCGAGATCGCCTGGCAAGTCAACGAAAGGACTGAAAATATCGGTGCCAGACGCTTACACACCGTTTTGGAACGGTTGCTTGAGGAAATTTCATTCGAAGCCGGTGACATTGCAGCGAATGAAACCGAGGGCGTTAAAATAGATGCAGCCTATGTCGATAAGCACCTGGCCGATCTGGCACAGGACGAAGATCTTTCACGGTATATTCTTTAAGAGGTGCATATGACTCCTGCTGAGATAACATTGCATCAACGGTCTGGAATCCTGGAGCTTGGCTACGAAGACAGCACCCGATTCGAGTTAACGGCCGAGTATTTACGAGTTTACTCGCCTTCCGCCGAAGTGAAGGGACACGCCCCCGACGAGGCAGTCCTGCAGCACGGCAAGAAGGACGTCAAAATCAAGGCGCTCGAGCCCCAGGGTAACTATGCCATCAAAATCATTTTCTCAGACGGGCATGACTCGGGCATTTACAGTTGGGAGTATTTGTACGATCTCGGCAGTAACCAGGAAAGCTACTGGACCGATTATCTCCGCCGCCTTGAAGAAGCGGGCAAGTCCCGACAATCCCAATTTATCGCCGTTGGACGGTAAAACAGCAGCTGCGCCAGGGTGAGCTCATCTGATAGTTATAGCCCATTAGCCACGCAGAACTCCTGGCGGCATAGACTGATCACATTGATTCTTCTTTGGTTGGCAGGACTTTATCTTCGTTTACCGGTGCTGGTGGCTCCGCCGCTTGCTCCCTTGATCGATGCAGATCTGGGGCTGAGCCAGGTGCAGTTGGGCGCACTGACCACATTGCCCGTGTTGATGCTTTCTTTGGGTGCCATTCCCGGTGCCCTTGCAATTGCCCGTCTTGGCCCACGCCTGGCACTCATCGTCGCGATTCTGATGGTTGCCATCACATCGATGGCACGCGGCCTTGCGCCCCCGGTGTGGATCCTGTTCCTCAACACCACCTTGCTCGGCCTGGGCATCGCCGTAATGCAACCGGCCTTACCCTCCCTCGTGTTACGTTGGTGCCCAGGATTCCTGGCGCTCGGATCAGCTGTCTACATGAACGGTATGCTTATGGGGGAGTTCATTGGCGCCGGTCTGACTTTGCCCTTGCTGATGCCCTTTTTAGACGACGACTGGCGGACGGCTCTGGTGTTCTGGTCCCTACCCGCTATCGCCGTTGCAGGACTGATTTACGTGAGCAAGCAGCTCGGCATCAGGGAAACCGAATCCGAAGCACCTGGCCCCACGCCCTGGAAACCGCCGCTGAACCGGGCCAGAACCTGGCATCTGGGTATCATTCTGGGCACCTCATCATCAGGCTTTTTTGGCACTAATGCGTATCTGTCGACACTTCTGGACAGCAAAGGGACCCTGGAAGAGTTGCCGAACTACCTGTTCGTGTTTAACGGCGCGCAAATATTAGGTTCTCTGGGCATGCTGGTTCTGGCCAGGTTTTGGGTAGGCAGACGCTTGCCGGTTATCCTGATGGCCTGGGCCACGCTCCTGGGCCTGTTTGGCATAGTACTTGCCGAGGGCATGTTCGCTGCGGGTGCCGCCACGGTCGTGGGTCTTGCCACCTGTATACAACTCATTTTAATGGTGGCGCTCGTACCGCAGATTGCCGATTCCCGCGATGCATCGTCACTGGCCGCCGGTGTATTCATGGTCGGCTATTTCCTGGGCTTCGCCGTGCCAGGCTTCGGCGGGCTCGTGGCGGATATAGTTTCCGATGCGCGCGCCGCCTTCATTCCAATCGCAACCCTGGCCGCCATGGGAGTCGCTCTGGCCCACGCTTCACCCTACCTCAACACAAAGCCCACCACTCGCGACTCGTAACTCAAAATTCGTACTTCGTTCAAGTTTCGCTGTAAAATGCGTGTCCCACTTTGACAACAAGATGACAGCAATGCCCGAGCAGCACACGCATTTCGGTTTTCAAAAAGTACCCTTGTCCGAGAAAGCCCGTCGAGTCGCGGGAGTCTTCGACTCCGTGGCTTCCCGTTACGACGTCATGAATGATCTTATGTCTCTCGGCACGCATCGGCTGATGAAGCGAATGGCGGTGGAAGCAACCGGTGCAAGACCGGGACATCGGGTCATGGATCTTGCCGGGGGCACCGGGGACCTGACGGCTCTCATGTCCCCGATTGTCGGTGACAGCGGTAAGGTGATTTTGTGCGATATTAATGAGTCGATGTTACTGCGCGGCCGCGATCGACTGACCGACCAGGGTATTGTGGGTAACGTAGAGTATGTACTTGGTGACGCCGAGCACTTGCCATTTCCTGACGACTCATTCAACTCTGTCGCTATGGCCTTCGGATTACGTAATGTGACCGACAAGGAAGCAGCACTCCGTTCCATACTGCGGGTGCTGAAACCAGGCGGGCGCCTGGTCGTCCTGGAGTTTTCGAAACCACAGAATCCTGCGGTTCGCTCGGCATACAATGCGTTTTCCAATATCTGGCCAAAAGCAGGTGAACTAATCGTGGGCGACAAGGAAAGTTACCAGTATCTCGTTGAATCCATCCGGGTTCACCCTGATCAGAGCAGTCTTCAAACCATGATGGAGTACGCCGGTTACGAAGCGTGCCGCTTTCATAACCTGTTGAATGGAATTGTTGCCATACACACAGGATCGAAACCCTGACCGGTCATGCGATTATTCCGAATTGTCAGCATCCTTTACATCGTCGCCAGAAAACGTCTGGACCGACTGCTACCGACTGAAGCCGGCCTGCCTCTGTGGGCCAGGATGTTTGTGTTTTGCCTGAGAATTATTCCCGCCCCCAGGGATCCGGCACCCGTATCGCTGCGTCTTACGTTTGAAGAGCTTGGCCCCGTATTCATCAAATTCGGTCAGATTCTATCGAGCCGGCGAGACCTGTTTAGCGATGAAATTGCGATCGAATTGCAAAGGCTTCAGGATCGCGTCCCCCCTTTCGCCAGCGATGCCGCAAGACAGATCGTGGAAGACGCGCTGGCAGGCCGGATCGACGAATTATTTGCTTCCTTCGAGGATACACCGCTGGCCTCCGCTTCAGTCGCCCAGGTACATGGCGCCACCCTGAACACCGGCGAAGCAGTGGTCGTCAAGATCATCAGACCGGATATGAAGAGACTGATCGTCAGGGATATTCAGGTCATGTACTTGCTGGCAGACATGCTCGAACGCGGCTGGAAAGAAGGCCGGCGTTTGCACCCTGTGGATATCGTCAAGGATTATGAACGCACGATACTGGATGAACTGGATCTGCAGCTGGAAGCAGCCAATGCCACCCAGCTGCGTCATAACTGGCAACATACAGGCAAGCTTTATGTGCCACTGGTGTATTGGGACTACACGCGCACCAACGTTATGGTCATGGAACGTGTCTACGGCATTAGCGCGGCAAATCTTGAGGAAATCAAGGCGCGGCAGGTCAACATGAGGAAGCTGGCGCATCTGGGTGTCGAGATATTCTTTACCCAGGTGTTCGAGGACAACTTCTTTCATGCAGACATGCACCCCGGCAACGTTCACATTGACGCAACCGACCCGGAAAACCCGAACTACATTGCGCTTGACTGCGCCATTATTGGTTCGTTAACAGAAGAGGACAAGAATTACCTGGCAAAAAACATTCTTGCATTCTTTCACAGAGACTATTACGAGGTTGCCAGGTTGCACGTGGAAAGCGGCTGGGTCGCTCCGGACACGGATATCAAGGAGTTCGAATCCGTTATCCGAAGCGTATGCGAACCCGTGTTTCAAAAGCCTATCAAGGATATTTCATTTGGACGGGTTGTCGTGGGACTGTTTCAAACCGCGCGACGCTTCGATATGGAAGTTCAGCCGCAGCTGGTCTTGTTGCAAAAGACACTGCTGAATATAGAAGGTATGGGTCGGCAGATATATCCCGATCTTGACCTGTGGGAGACAGCCGCCCCGTTTATGGAGAAGTGGATGGCAGAACGGATGGGGCTGGCGGGAGTCATGCGCCGGATTAAAACCAACGCGCCCGGCTGGCTTCAACACCTGCCAGACTTGCCCGACCTGGCCTTTGACGCGCTCACTGAACTTAAACAGCTTGGCCGGACGACTCGGGAGCAGACGCTTACGCTGCAGGCACTGCAGACCGAACTGGCCCGACAAAACACGCGCAACCGATATTACCGGCTTGGCGGTGTTGCACTGGTCCTGGCCATGGTCGGCACCCTAATGACAGTATCGGGCGTTGTTTCTCCGCCTGAGCTGCTTGTCGGTTCCTCGCTGCTGGGAGGGCTGGGCATCTACTGGATGTTTATCAAACCCTGACATGCTATCCTCGCTGGTCTTTTCTTGTCTGGTTTTTGGTCTGGTTCCGCCCTATGGATTCCAAAAAATCGCAATCTGACTGGCTCGATGAAGTTAACTTCGGCGAACAGGGCCTCATCCCCGCCATCGCACAGGACGCCGAAAGTGGCAGGATATTGATGGTCGCCTGGATGAACGACGAAGCGCTCAGGGAATCCGTCAAAACGGGGACTGCCGTTTACTGGTCCCGCTCCCGGCAAAAATTGTGGGCCAAGGGAGAGTCATCCGGTCATACACAACTCGTCAAAGAAGTTCGGCTCGATTGCGACGGCGATGTGGTAGTATTGAGCGTGGAACAAATTGGTAAACTGGCATGTCATACGGGCCGCGAATCCTGCTTTTTCAGGGTCCTCAAAAACGGTCAATGGCACATCTCAGATCCGGTTATGAAAGATCCGGCGGAGATATATGGAAATGAGTGACGTAATCGAACGCCTGGCCGCGGTTCTTGAGGACAGAAAACATGCCGAGCCTGAATCGTCCTACGTTGCCAGCCTTCACCAGGCCGGTTTGAACAAGATTCTGGAGAAGGTAGGCGAGGAAGCAATCGAAACGATTCTGGCCGCCCGGGATGCTGCCGAAGAGGGCAAAAACGATGACGTCATCAAGGAAACAGCCGATCTCTGGTTCCACACCCTGGTGATGTTAAGCCACTTGAATCACCGCCCCGAGGAAGTCCTCGCGGAACTCGACAGCAGATTCGGCACATCCGGCGTCGAAGAGAAAGCGTCGAGAGCGAAATAGTTTGCAAGGAGAATAAATATGTCTTTTGGAATTCCCGAGTTATTAATCATTCTCGCCATCATTGTGTTGTTGTTCGGCACCACCAAACTCAAATCGTTGGGCAGTGACCTTGGATCCGCAATCAAGGGATTCAGGAACGCCGTAACCTCCGACGAGGAAAGCAAAGAAGCAGAGAACAAAGAGCCCGGCAAGTTGTCCGGCAATGCCGAGCACGAGTCAACCACTGACAAAGACAAGGCAAACTCAACCAGGGAGTGACCACCGGGCCATGTTCGATATTGGGTTTCCCGAGCTGGTTCTTCTCAGCATCGTTGCTCTGTTGGTGGTCGGGCCTGAAAAACTGCCAGAGACCATTCGCACTGTGTCACTCTGGATTGGGCGTCTTAAGCGCAGCGTGGCCAATATCAAACAGGAAATCGAAAAGGAAATCGGCGCCGAGGAGATTCGTCAGGAACTGCACAATGAATCGGTGCTAAAAGAACTGCAGAATGCGCGCAGTGACCTTGAGAGTATTATAGACGAAGCAGATCATGCATATACGGACATCAAAGATATCAAAGATTTCGACATCAAAGACATCGCCAATCCTGAAAAACCAGCGCATTCATCCGAATCTAACGAGGTAACCGCTGACAATGACAGACCAAAGTCAGAATCCGGCGGATAACAACGATGTCAATGAGGGCCAGCCCCTGGTTGAGCATCTGATCGAACTTCGTAGCCGTGTTCTAAAAAGCCTCGTCTCGATCGTTATTATTTTTCTACCGCTTTTTTATTTCGCGAACGAAATCTATACGTTTGTCGCGGAACCACTGCAACGGTTTCTGCCGGAAGGCACGACCATGATCGCCACTGAAGTCGCATCACCTTTCCTTGCGCCCTTTAAACTGACTCTCGTACTCTCAGTTTTTCTCGCCATGCCGTATATTCTTCACCAACTCTGGAGTTTTATCTCCCCCGGTCTGTATGCGAACGAACGACGAGTCACGTTGCCCTTACTTTTCTCCAGCATCGTACTATTTTATACGGGCATCGCGTTTGCGTTCTTCGTAGTGTTTCCGCTGGTATTCGGGTTCTTCACCAGCGTTGCGCCGGCCGGCGTGTCGGTCATGACGGACATCAATCGCTATCTGGATTTCGTGCTGAAATTGTTTTTTGCATTCGGCCTCGCCTTCGAAATACCTATCGCAACAGTTCTGCTCGTGTGGACAGGAGCAACCGACGTTGCCTCCCTTAAAAAGAAACGTCCATTCATTATCCTTGGGTGTTTTGGTGTAGGCATGTTACTGACACCGCCGGACGTCATTTCCCAGATCCTGCTTGCCGTGCCCATGTGGCTTCTTTATGAAGTCGGTCTGCTGTTTGCAGCCACTTTAGGAAAACGTCCCACGGACGAGGCACAACAATAAAGAATGTTATCGTTCCAGCAAAAATGTCACCGGCCCGTCATTGACCAGTGAAACCGCCATGTGGGCGCCAAACACACCTGAGTGGACTCGGCCAAGCCGGCCCAGGGCGGATTCGACAAAATAGTTGTAAAGGCTTTCCGCGTGTTCGGGGCCGGCGGCGGATGAGAACGACGGACGAAGACCTTTGCGGGTATCCGCGGCGAGGGTGAACTGGGAGACAACAAGTAATTCACCGCCCACATCCAGCAGACTCAAATTCATGTGGCCAGCGTCATCCGGGAACACTCTATAGGCCAGGATTTTTTCCAGAAGTTTGTCGGCATTGTCCTTGGTATCGTGCTTTTGCACCCCCAACAACACCACCAGGCCGCTGCCAACCTTGCCCCTGGTTTCATTATCGACGGAAACGCTCGCTTCGCTGACTCTTTGAATCAAAGCCAACATGCCCTACACGCCAAACTCGCTCTCAAATCGCAACGCCATATCACGGGTCGAGCGGATCAGGGCATCGATCAGAGAGGGCTCCGTAGCCGCGTGCCCGGCTTCCCTGACGATGTACAGCTGGGAAACAGGCCATAGTTTGTGAAGCGCATGGGCATTTTCAAACGGGCATACCATGTCGAACCGACCGTGAATAATAGTACCCGGTATAGAGGCCAGGACAGACGCGTTCGAGAGAATCTGATTCGGCTCCAGGAAACAATTATTGGCAAAATACCAGGCGCCAATTTTACAGCGAGCCAGAGCCCGATGCGGATCCGTGAAATGATTAATCAATCGATGACTGGGATGTAATGATGCACAATGGGCCTCCCATCGGGACCAGGCCTTCGCCGCACCCATTCTCGCCAATTCGTCCGCCCCTGACATGAGCTTGTGATACGCGGCAGGAAAATCCGTCCGGTCTTCCTCCTCGATGGGCTCGATAAATTCCTCCCAATGATCGGGGAAGATACGACTCGCACCTTCTTGATAAAACCAGTTGACGTCTTCCGAGCGACCAAGAAAAACCCCTCGCAAGACCAGACCCATCACCCGGTCCGGCCAGGTTTCCGCGTACACTAAAGACAGCGTCGACCCCCAACCTCCACCGAACAGGATCCACTTGTCGACACCCAGTTCCTCGCGTATACGATCCATATCCGCAACCAGCCAAGGGGTCGTATTATTTGTCAGCTCACCGTGAGGTGTTGAACGACCCGCGCCACGCTGATCGAACAATATGATGCGATACTTCTCGGGATTGAAGAATCTGCGACTATCGAATTCACAGCCGGACCCCGGACCACCATGCACAAACAAGACCGGAATGCCCTCCGGAGTGCCACTTTCATCGACATATAATTCATGGGGCGAGTCCACCTTGATCATGTGTCGAGCATACGGCTTGATATCCGGATATAGGGGCAGCATTCGCTCACATCCTTCCTGATTGGGATTTTAAGGCCATGATTTCCCGGCTACCTTATCATGCAACGCGAGCTCGCCCGTATCGTTTGCGTTGAGCCTCCGTCAATAACTTTTTGCGAATTCGTATATTGTGCGGGGTGACTTCAACCAGTTCGTCATCATCAATGAATTCGATCGCCTGTTCCAGCGAGTGACGTATTGGCGGCGACAGAATAATATTCTCATCCGTACCGGCAGCCCGGATATTGGTCAATTGCTTGCCTTTCAGGGGATTCACCGCCAAATCATTACCTCGGTTATGAACACCGATGACCATACCTTCATAGATGTCTTCATTGGGATCGATAAACAGCCGGCCACGTGCCTGCAGATTGAACAATGCGAACGCAAGGCTTTTACCCGTCGCCATCGAAACCAGAACGCCATTTTTCCTTTTGCCTATATCATCACTGACCACGCTGGCGTAATGGGAATAGGTGCTGGTCATAATTCCCGTCCCCGATGTCAAGGACAAAAATTCCGATCGAAAACCGATCAAACCCCTGGTGGGAATGAGGAATTCAAGTCTGACGCGACCACGTCCGTCCGGTACCATATTGGTCATGTTAGCCTTGCGTGCACCCAGTGATTCCATCACCGCGCCCTGATGCTCTTCCTCAACATCCAGCAAAACATTTTCAAAAGGCTCCTGCCACTTACCTTCCACTTCTTTGAAGATCACTTCGGGCCGTGATACGCCCATTTCATAGCCTTCCCGGCGCATATTCTCGATCAAAATGCCGAGATGTAATTCGCCTCTGCCGGACACCTTGAACTTGTCGGCACTGTCAGTGGCCTCAACCCTGAGAGCGACGTTATGCAGCAACTCCCTCTCCAACCGCTCTTTCAAGTTACGGCTGGTGACGAACTTGCCGTCCCGGCCAGAAAATGGCGAGGTATTAACCTGGAAGGTCATGGAAATCGTCGGTTCATCCACTTGTAGCGCCGGCAGTGCCTCGGTATGCCCTGGCTCGCAAAGCGTGTCCGAAATCTTCAGGCCTTCTATACCGGATACACAAACAATGTCGCCGGCTGTAGCCTCGTCGACCTCGATGCGTTCCAGCCCGCTATATCCCATGACCTGCAGAACCTTGCCTTTCCTGATATCGCCATCTGTACCAATCAGACTTATCGGGTCACCCGGTTTTAGACGACCGCGTTCGATTCGCCCGAGGCCGATGACGCCAACATAGCTGTTGTAATCCAGCGCACTGATCCTCATCTGAAATGGCGCCTCGACAGCCACCTCAGGGGGCGAGACATGATCGACAATCGCTTGTAACAGGCAATTGAGGTTGTCTTCGATGTTATCCATGGCGAGTCCCGCTCGCCCTTGAAGCGCGGATCCGTACACCACCGGGAAGTCGAGCTGCTCGTTGTTGGCTCCCAGGCTGTCGAACAATTCGAATACTTCGTCGACCACCCAATCAGGGCGCGCCCCGTCGCGATCAATTTTGTTGACCATCACGATAGGGTTGAGACCTTTTTCAAATGCTTTGCGCGTGACAAAGCGGGTCTGTGGCATCGGCCCGTCCACCGCATCCACCAGCAAAAGGACCGAATCCACCATGGAAAGAATGCGCTCGACCTCACCGCCAAAGTCCGCATGCCCCGGGGTATCGACGATATTGATCTTGTAACCATGCCAGGTCAGGGTGGTGTTTTTTGCAAGGATGGTGATTCCTCGTTCCTTCTCAAGATCATTGGAATCCATCAGGCGCTCGCTGGACTCTTCGCCACGATGCAGGGCGCCCGCCTCCTTAAGCAGCTTATCGATCAACGTGGTTTTGCCGTGATCGACGTGCGCGATAATCGCGATATTGCGGATACTTTCAACCATTGTGTTCAACCAGGGGTCCCCTAAGGGAGGAAAAGACGCGGCATTATACCTGACAGGAAACGTTCAGGCACAATTATCGGTTGAGCGTGTCGAATCATGTATAATTCGCGAC
>JBBDSF010000016.1:11051-12416 GCA_040905125.1 Pseudomonadales bacterium
AAACGTTCAGGCACAATTATCGGTTGAGCGTGTCGAATCATGTATAATTCGCGACTTTTCCAGCAAAGCGGGAGCGACCAGTGGAAGCGAGTGCAGCCGACAAACGCCAGCGCAAGGCCGTGGCTCTCATTTCCGGTGGTCTCGACTCCATGCTGGCAGCCAAAGTGGTCCAGGATCAGGGCATTCATGTTGAAGGCATCAATTTTTTCACCGGATTTTGTGTGGAAGGCCACACTCATGCCATTCGGCAAAAGGACAAAAACAAGGCCAAACGCAACAATGCACTGTGGGTGGCGGAGCAACTGGGTATCAAACTGCACATTATCGATGTGATCGAGGAGTACAAGGATGTCGTACTCAACCCCAAACACGGGTATGGCCAGAACCTGAATCCGTGTCTGGATTGTAAAATCTTCATGGTTAACAAGGCGCAAGCCTGGGCCTGGATGGAAGCAAATCGCTTCGATTTCATTGTTACCGGCGAAGTCGTCGGTCAACGACCCAAGTCGCAGCGGGCCAAAAACATGCCGATCATCGCGCGGGAATCCGGCGCCGAAGATCGGTTGCTACGGCCCTTGTGCGCCAAAAACCTGCCGCCCACATTGCCGGAAAGAGAAGGCTGGGTTGACCGGGAGCAATTATACGGTTTCCACGGCAGAAACCGTAAGCCACAAATCGCCCTGGCACGGTCGCTGGGTTTTGAAGAGTTCTCGCAACCTGCCGGTGGCTGCTGTTTTCTCACCGACGAGACCTATTCCAATAAACTTGCCGATCTTTGGTCGTCCCGGGGGACACGCGAGTATGAACTCGATGACATTATGCTGCTCAAGGTCGGTCGCCACCTCCGCCCGAAACCACATTTCAAGATGATTATCAGCCGTGAAGAGGGGGAGAACCACTATTTGTCCGGCTATCGTCATCAATTTACCAGTCTCGCCACAACCTCTCACAAGGGACCCCTCGCCCTGCTGGACGGCACGCCGGATGCCTCGGACCTGGAGCTTGCAGCACAGGTGGTTGCTCGATATTCTCAAGGCAGAGATGCGGACCAGGTTACGGTGGAAGTCAATCATCCGGACAAGGGTGCCGAACAGTTGAGGGTCGCGCCCCTGAACTCGCACGCCATAGATCCGGCCTGGCATATATGAATACCTATAAACTGGACGCACGGCGTCTTTTGTGTCCCATGCCGGTGATTCGCACTCAGGACAGAGTCCGGGACCTTGAACAGGGAGATCTGCTGACCGTCTACTGTACCGATCCCGGGACACTCGAGGATATTCCCAGCTGGTGCCGGGTCAACGGTCACCAGGTA
The DNA here is from genome assembly GCA_040905125.1 of Pseudomonadales bacterium. Taxonomy (GTDB): domain Bacteria; phylum Pseudomonadota; class Gammaproteobacteria; order Pseudomonadales; family Azotimanducaceae; genus JBBDSF01. The sequence continues at coordinate 12,367 of JBBDSF010000016.1, forward strand.
ATCGAAACAAAACAGGAGAACTCGGAAATACACATTACCATCCGCGTCTA
>JBBDSF010000017.1:0-34101 GCA_040905125.1 Pseudomonadales bacterium
AAGCGAGGGACCCGTCCTCCATCAGACGTTAGCGTTCATGAATAATCCGGGCTAGAACCTGTAGGTATGGCCTTCTTTGGCAAAAGAGTGAAAACCGGCTTTTTCCGCCAGCTGACGATAATCACGCCAGTTATCCCCATAGTGCATCAGGATCGTTTTCGCCTTTAACTTCTCCGATAGTGCCGCCAGTTCATGGATCGATGCGTGTACGCCCGCCGTAAACAATTGACAGTCGTGGAAGATGTATTCGAAATGAAACATCGCATCAAACGACTCCAGCAAGTCCGGGTCGAACTGGGTATCGGAGGTAAACAATACTCGGTCGTCAAGAATGACCCCACAACTCCAGAACGCATCTTGCCAGGATTTGGCATCGTCCGGAATGTGTCTGGTTCTTGGCATTTTGACGTTGATCGAACCAATCGTTGCTTCCCACGTTTCTCTGGGATAATGGTTTAACTGTATTGGCCGAACAATATCCCAAAAATCTTCAAACTGCAGTCCCTGACTCTCGGACATTTCAGTTCCGCCACGCAGAGACTGTTCCCACAGGATTTTCTGGTATTCTTCATTGATGACCATAGAGGGTTTCTGTCGAGCGACGTATCGATTGAACAACATGACCTCTTCCAGACCGCCAATATGATCCGCGTGACTATGGGTAATCAGGAAATGACGAATGTCGCCCACGGACACGCCAATCTGATGAAGCGCCTGGCAACATTTCGTTCCACAATCGATCAGAAGATGATCATTGCCTTTAACCACTAGAACGTTATTCTGGTTGAGAGATTTCGCGAACGCGGCTCCGGCACCAACAAAATAAAGCGACAGGTCACCGCTATTGTTCAGCCTGACCCTTTCGTTGGGTTGTTTGGATATTTTCATGTCGGGGTGCGCGGCGACCTTTTTTCTTAACATAAATGGAGGCGGGCTTTGGTTCAACCAAAAGATTGTGAATAGATTGTAGGCCTGGTTGCCAGGCAACGAAAATCTTTGGCATGAGGACCGACAGAGGGTAAGATCAGGTTATATACGGCTTTCAGGGGATGATCATGACGCCGCGGGCCTTATCCAGGAGCAGCCAGGATTATAATAACGTCAAGTTGTTGATTCTTGATGCCATTGAAATAATTCGCTCGGATAACTTTGAAGATTACTTCGATCTTTTTGCTGACGATGCTGTCTGGATGATGCCGTCGAATGCCAGAGACGTTGGACTCGATGAGGCACGCAGCTTTTATGGCTTCACAAAGAAGTTTCGGTTCGATCAAAAGGTGCTGATCGATGAACTCCTCGTTGCCGGCGATTGGGCATACGTGAGGCTAACCTTTGATGGTTATCTGCGTTCCAAATATGATGACTCTGCGCCACCGCTCAGATCTGTCAGCAGGCATGTCTGGATCCTGAGGCGACAACTGGATGATACGTGGAAAATTTCAAGGGACATCTGGAACACCCCGAAGCACTCTGTTTAGATCGCCTTGATATGATCAGGGCGGATTACTCATAACAGGTCTATGCGCTTTTGTCCTTTTGGTCTGCTTTGCGGCGACCGTTATTGTTGCGGCGATCCGGGATGATCGCCCCTGGCCGTGGACCGCGTCGAAATCTTTGACGACGTTCACCGTTCTTTCGGCGTTCTACAAAACCTGGCTGTTGCGAGATGTCATTCGGGTCAGGGACGGCCTCGATATAACATTCACAACCGGCTTCGGCGATTTTCATGGCGTATGTCATCGCGCGATCTTCTTCGATATCGTCCTTGAGAATGAATTCCTTGCCCGTAAATAATTTTTCCACTTTCGCGACGTCCTGGTGGAACAGTTTCGCGAAACGCCGTTTTGTCGTGTCCAGATCGTACTCGCCGGTCAGGACGCCACTAAAAACTACTCTGTAACGTTGTTGATCGCTCATGGTTATTAATGAATTTGAATCTCGCAACCGCTACCTCGCGGTGGACCAGCGTAACATACGCCGTAGGGATGATACATGGATAGCATCTCGATGAGGTTATTTTTTTGTTTGGTCTTGTAAGTACTTTGTATGGCCAGCTCACTATACGCTGCGGTCAAATGACGGTATCCTCTCACGATGCGCTATATTTTGTCAGTGGTTCTGATGTTGAGTGTCACCATGGTCGATGCTGATACCGGGAAGCCCATTGCTATCGCCATTCATGGCGGTGCCGGGACGCTCCTGAAAGAGAATATGTCTGAAGAGGTTGAAGCGGCTTACCGGGCGACGCTTGAAGACTCTGTTCGTGCCGGATATGAAATCCTGAAAGCCGGCGGCGGTAGTCGCGAAGCTGTCATGGCGGCGATAGTCGTCATGGAGGATTCAGTACTGTTTAATGCCGGCAAAGGCGCGGTCTTTACCTCGGATCGGCGGGTCGAGCTCGATGCCTCTATCATGGACGGCAGTGACCTTAATGCCGGGGCAGTGACGGGCATCCGGCACATCCGGAATCCGATCAGGCTCGCCAATGAAGTATTGGAACACTCGGTTCATGTGATGTTTATGGGGGAGGGCGCTGAAAGTTTCGCCAGATCACGTGGTTTCGAGTTTGTGGATAACGATTACTTCTACACTGAACGTCGCCGAAAACAGCTGGAGAGAGTGCAGGCCGGGAACACCGAGACTGCCTTGTCGGAAGATTTTACCGATGATCAGAAACTTGGCACCGTGGGTGCGGTTGCCATGGACTCCCGGGGTAACATTGCCGCGGGAACGTCCACTGGTGGAATGACCAACAAGCAATTCGGTCGAATCGGTGATTCGCCGATTATCGGCGCCGGGACTTATGCGGACAACGATGCCTGTGGTATCTCCGGGACGGGTCATGGCGAATATTTTATCCGGACTTCCGTCGCTCATGATATTTGTGCGAGAGTCCTGTACAAAGGTATTCCACTGCAGCAGGCCGCTGACGAAGTCATATTGCATCGACTGGTGGACATGGAGGCCGAGGGAGGCATCATCGGTATCGACCGAAATGCCAATATCGTGTTCTCATTCAACTCAAAAGGCATGTACAGGGCTGCCATCGACCGCGAGGGTGCCCTGAGCGTAAAAATCTTTAAGCACCAGTAATCAAACTTTCCTTGACCCACCATCTTTGGGCTAACCATTCGGCCGCATCTTCAATATCACCTGGCTCGAAATAGTCCAGATAAACTTTCACATAAGGCAATGTACCGGCAAGACACATCCAGAAAGTGATATCCTCTTGCGGATATACCAGTGTGATATCCAATATGGCTGAATCTTCGGCATGCTCCAACATAATACGTAAGCCGCCTGGCTTTGGCTTAAGCAGGTGTGGCCAGGGTGACTGCTGCGCTTTATGTTTCTCCGGCGTGTATCGCGTTCCTTCGGCAAAGCTAAGCAAGGCCGTTGGATAATCATTAAGACTGCTGGTGGCGTCCGCGATTGCCCGATGATCCCGTGCGCGGTGTTCAGGGTCCGGAGCCCGGTATAAGCGTGGAAAATCAAGAGCCAGACAAATCCAGCCGAGAATGGGAACGTAAACCAACTGGTGTTTGATCAGAAATCTGATAATGGGACTATGCCTGATGATAGCGGAGTGCAATACAAGGATGTCGAACCAGGAGCGATGATTACAGATGATGATCAGGTTCCGGTCACGCCGTGGCAGCTCACCCTGGATATCCAGATGGATGCCCAGTACGTGTTTGATCCACCAGGAATCAAACGCGGCGGCACTTCTATATATAGCCTCTATACCCATGTTGCAACAATGTCGGATATACGCAAAGGGCAGGGTGATACGGGCTACGGATACCAGCAATAAAGGAATCATCCAGAAGGTCAGGTTCAGTGTTATGGCCGTCAGCGAAGCGGTACTCATGGCGTGCCGTAGAAACAGATTATTGCGCATGATGTTGAGAGGTATCCGAAAGGAATCGTTCGCCCAGACCGCTGTTTCGACCTATTGTTTTAGTCAGAGTGCGTTGCCAGGTCGCTCGATTCAAATAGACTGAGATACTGCTTCGGGCACGCGTTACAGCTGTATATAAAAGTTCGCGGGTCATGACGCGTTCACTTTTTTCCGGTAAATTGTCCGGCAGGATGAGCGTGACGTGATCAAACTCGGACCCCTGGGATTTGTGTATGGTCATGGCAAAACAGGTTTCATGTGGTGGTAGCCGTGATGCGAGATAAAGCTTTAGTTCACCATCTATACCCTTGAAGGCTACTTTAAGTTGGTTGTCTGCCGGGTCCAGCACGGTAATGCCGGTATCTCCGTTGAACAAACCGAGTGTGTAGTCGTTGCGGGTAATAATAACGGGGCGTCCATGATAGAACTCGTGCGTGTCTGCGACCCATCCTGTGGCGCGAAGATGCGCTTCAATCTGTTGGTTTAGTCGCGCGACACCAAGACTTCCTTCTCGTACCGGCGACAGGATGCGGGATCTGTCAAAGGATGCAATGAGCGCGGTCGGTGTCGTACTCGCCTGCCGCAGATGCTCGAGATAGTCTGCGTATGCGAGTGCCAGTTGTTTCCCTGGATCCTGGTCAAGTTCCGCTAGATTATGAATAAACATTTCATCATCATCCGCCGGTAGATCGCCAATGCCTTCGCGGATCGATTCGGCGATCAGGCCAATGCCCTTGTTAGTTGAGAATCTGTAATTGGTTTTAAGCTGACTGATAGTATCCGTCAGCAAGTGGTTGGCGGGTCCGGCGGGCAATTCAATGTTCAGAATTTCCCGGGTCAGTTTACGGTAAGATTCGCTGAAGCCGGCTGGATATCGGCAGATATCGGCCAGGATGTTACCCACTTCCACGGAGGGCAACTGATCGGGGTCGCCAATCAACAGTAATCGGGTGTGATCAGGAATTGCTCTTAATAACCGGTCCATCAGCGGCAGGTCGATCATCGACACTTCGTCCACAACAAGAAATTCGACGGGAAGGCGATGATTCTCATTGTACCTCGCCGAGCGCCCGTCAGTTCTCATACCTAACAGGCGGTGTATGGTTTGTACCTGGTCGGGAATTCTGGATGCGATAGACTTCGGCAATTCCGGAAGTGCCCCATTGATGGATTCGTTAAGCCTCATGGCCGCCTTGCCCGTGGGTGCAGCGAGCTTGACGGTTATGTCCTGATTTTCGAGTAATATGGCCAGAATTTTGACCACGGTACTGGTTTTGCCGGTGCCGGGACCGCCTGTGATAATGGACAGCTGACGGGTCAGCGCCTGTAGCGTTGCCACTTGTTGCCAGTCGACGGGCTGATCGTTATTTGGGAACGATGTCCTGATGGCTCGCTCGAATTGGCTGGCATCGACTTCCAGAGGTCGATTTCGAGCGACCAGGCTGGCCGCAATACGGGACTCATAACTATAATACCTGTGCAGATATAATTTGCTGCCCTCAAGTACCAGGGGGGTTGGTTCGGTACCATCGCCGACGCATTGCGTTTCCTTCAGTCGTGTAATCAGGTTTTCTGCATCGCCCCTTTGGGACAGGTCAAGGCAGCTGTGTTGCTCCGTTAACGCATGACTTAGGTCCGCGATCAGATGGGTCAAGCTGTCGTGCAGACGGTTAGCTTCCAGTTCGGCGATAAATCGGCAGAAGTAATAGTCCAGATAATTGATTTCGCCGGCCAACAGCCGATCCTCCAGTTGAGGCACTATGTCGATCCCTCCAGCAGCTGATCCAGTTCGGCGATTAAACGGCTGTCGGGCCGGTCATAAAATACGCCGCGTCCCGGGTAATCCGGTCCTTCCATACCGCGCAAGAACAGGTACATAACGCCACCAAAATGACGATCATAATCATAGGTGGCTATCCTCGACGCCAGATAACGGTTCAGGGCGACACTATAAATTAGATATTGCAGGTCGTATCGATGATGCTGAACGGCGTCATGCAGGTATTCTGTTTCATAATCTGCCCATTCATTGCCGAGGTAATTGGATTTGTAGTCGACCACGTAGAACTGGTCATCTCGTCGAATAACCAGGTCAATGAGGCCAGTCATCATGCCTGTCAGATTGGATGTCGGGAGCTCGTTCGACTCGCTCATGTAGCCAAAGCGTTTAACCAACTGGACAAGGTCATTTGTCGTATTGAGTGGAAAGTGAAATTCAAGTTCGGTTAATCGGTGCTGCCTGGTAATGTCGGCGAGAGAGAAGTTGCCGTCCTCCATCAGTGGTGTTTGCAGGATGTCGGTTACCCATTGGTAAAGGATGTCGAGCCAGGCGTCATCGTAGCCCCCTAAATGGTTCAGAGTACGCTTGCACGCGGTTACCAGGGCTTCATCGGATTGCTGGAAGTCTACTCGTTCCAACAGATCGTGCAGGGCGATGCCAACCCCGGGTCCCCTTGGAAAGGTGTATCGGCTTAACTTATGGTCCCGGTATTCCCGGGAGGTATTATCGTCGTCTCCGAAGCCCGGCAAGCGAGGAATGGGGGTGATTCCCGTCTCTTCATCCGATATCAGGCTGGTCAGACTCGTATAGCTGTGGAGTCGCCATTGGTCGTGGATTCGTGGCTGGTTGCCTGGTTCAATCAATTTTCTGTGATCGCCTGCCGGTGTGAACGGAGTGACATCGGACCGCGAGGTTATTGCTTTCGTAGTAAAAAGTGGTTCCTGGAAGCTTTCTGTCAGGTGTTTGTGAATTACCCCGCTGCCTGCCTTACTATCCGGTAAATTCAATAACCTGGCCAATGCCGTGTTCGATATGTCACTGGTGTGTGGAAGACCGATATAACACTTATATTTTGCCCGGGTTATGGCTACGTACAAAAGGCGCATATCTTCCGCAAGCTTTTCGTCTTGTGCGTGTGTCCGGGACTCCTCGGAAGGATACAGGTCGACCAAGGCATTAAAGCCATGCTCGAGGAACTCGTGAAAGAGTGCGGGTTCATTTTTGCGCTGTTCGCTTCTGAAACCGGCCATGGGGATCATGACCACATCGTATTCCAGTCCTTTGGCCGCGTGCATGGTAACGATCTTCACAAGGTTTTCGTCACTTTCAAGGCGCAACTGTCGCTCTTCGATACTGACATTTTCCGCGTTGGCTTGTTCGTGCTCAAACCACTTGAGGAGTCGATGCATGCCGTGCGTGGCAATGGACCGTGTTTGCAGAAGTTCGGCCAGGTGTCGTAGATTCGTCAGCTGGCGTTCTCCTTCCGGACGTCCCAACCACTTCTCACCGAGGCCACGTGTATGGATCAGCGACTCTATCATGGGCGCGATGCCCTGATTGGCCCAGAGGCGGTGATACATGAAAAACTCGGACAACACTTGCTGCTGATGGATAACATTATGGTTGAGGTTGTCTATTTCATCCGCTGTACATTGCATCAGCGTCGATGCCAGGGCGGCTCGCAGGGTGCGATCGTTAGCAGGATCGATGACGGCTTCGAGAACAAGTTTGAGGTCTCCCGCCGTGTCACTCAGAAATACGCTGTCCTGTGTGACGTAGACGCTGCGAATACCACGACGTCGCAGGGCGACCCGGGCCGCGCCGGCGTCATGTCTATCTCTGACCAAAAAAGCAATTTGACCGGCAACTAGCGGGTGTCCGTCCACCAGCGCCTCTCCCTGCACGCCCATGTTTAGCAAGCGCGAAGTCTCTTCGGCTGCGCAATCCATGGCGAGATCACGTGCGTCGTCCTTGTTGAGTTTGTCGTTGGCATGGAAGTACCACAATGTGATAGGTGTGGCATCTTCTTCCGTCAGCCGGAGTGATCTGTCATTCGCTATGGGCGACGGGCTTACTTGAATAAACGGAATGTCCTTGTCGTTCAAGAAAATATTCGGCTGGTTGAATAGTCGATTGGTTGCATCGATGAGTGTACGGGAGGATCGCCAGTTCGTATCCAGTGAATACAAATCCTCTTCCGGACGCACCTGCCGTTTCGCATTGATATAGGTGTACACATCGGCACCCCGAAACTGGTAGATCGCCTGCTTCGGATCGCCAATAAATAGCAGGCTATGGTTACCGGGTCTGCGGTACATACGCGAGAATATTTCGTACTGAAGATCATCGGTATCCTGAAATTCATCCACCATCGCCACGGGCCAGCGTCTGACCAGCCGCTCAGCGAGAAACTTTCCAGTTTCCGGGCGGGTAAGTGCAGCGCTCACCTGTGTCAGCAGATCGTCCAATGTCAGTTGACCATACTCTGCTTTGAACCGATTCATACGTTCCCTGGTTACTTGAATGACGCGGTTCCACAGGTTCGCTGTTAGCGTTTGCTTTAACGTTTGTCGATCTTCGTGAATCGAATCGATCAAATCGAGCACCGGATGATCCGGCATCGCGCCATCCTTGTTAAGGTTCTTGCGAATGTAGTTCGTGGTCCAGTATTCCCAAAGCTCAAAACTGTGGTTATCAGATTGACAAAAGGTGGTAAACTCCTCCAACCGTTTTATGGTGGGGCGACCCGCGTGAATGCCGGCATTGCTCAGGATGTCGGCGACGTTGTCGCGAAGCCACAGATCCTTGACCCGCGCGATGTGTTTATTGAGACGTTCCTTGACAGGCGCCGGATCGCTATACGGTGGTTTGAGTTCGAGGTTGGGGCGAAAGAGCATTCCCTTGATTGCCTGTTCCAGTCTCGCTGGATCGGGCCATAATGTCAGGGCCAGTGCGCGGTCTACGTCAGGCAAGGTCAGGATTTCCGTTCGGAAACAGTCTTCGACGGCTTGATGGAGCAGCGTCTCTCGGTCCGCATCAAGGTTCTGATTAAACAGGACACCGGTTTCGAAGGCGTGCTCACCGAGAACACGGGCGCAAAAACCATGGATGGTAAAAATGGACGCTTCGTCCATGAGTTGTAGTGCGGCTGTCAGCAGACGGTGGGCATCCGTGTTGTTCTGATGATCCGAAGCGAGCCGGTCAAGAAAAGGGTCAGGGGATTCGCCGGTGCTTATGGCAAGTCTGGCTTCCTGAATCCGATTGCGAATCCTGCGTCGAAGTTCCTCTGTTGCCGCGACGGTAAACGTGAGCACCAATATGTTATCTACCGTTAGCGGCCCACGTTGTTCGTCATCGTCACCGAGCAGCAGTCGGAGGTATAGATTGGTAATGGTATGTGTCTTGCCGGTTCCGGCGCTGGCTTCGATGATACGATGTCCGGTGAGGGGGAAGCTTTCAGTTACAAGGGGCCTCATTCGGAAACCGCCTCCAGCACTGGACCGGCAATCGTGATCGCGGCCTCGTGAAACGCCTGATCAAGCGCCTCCGGGAAATCGAAGCAACGCTGATAGTTTCGGTCCATACCTTCGGTCCCGGCGCGCCCGCTGAGCCAGGACTTCAGCGCTTCCTTGCCAGCAACATCCGGGTCGCGTCCATTGTGAAGGGCAACCGCGTAGGTAAAGCTCATCTCCGGGATGAAAGGCAAGGGTTTCCTCAGTCCAAGGTGGAAATGCTGCACGAGTCTGGCGAGGATTTGTTGCGCGTCAGACACTGCCAATGGTGACAAATTTACCGGGTTCTCGGAATTGATCATCGTTGTTCGCACGTGATGCCCCGTTGCATTGAGGAAACAGTGCTGGAGCCAGCATTGCATTAATTGTCTTCGTCGAAGCTTTCCCGTGCGATAGTTAAGTAGAATGTCCCCGTATATATTGTCGATTTGCCCTTGAATCTGGATCCCTTCTATTTCCACCTCTGTCGCAATCGCTTTTGGTTCGCGATCCACATAGTCGGCCAGTTTTTCGAAGACAGTGTAGGCATTGGCATACTCTTCTTCGAGTTGTTGTTGCCCCGTTGGATTATCCATAACCGTTCCGGAGGCGGTCATCAATTGTTGCCATTCGTCTCCCGGTTTTCCCTGCATAATGTGGGTCAGGGCCGAGTCGGCCAGATGGTGTTTTTCCAGAGCGTCAAGACTGAATGGTTCAGAGTCTTCCAGTTCAATCTCATTATCTTCAAAGTAAATTCCCAGGCGCTGTCGCATAAAATATCGGGCTGGATGACGATAAAAATGCATCAGGTCTTCGATATCGATCCTGGGGAATTCCTCGGCAGGAGATAAGGCCTCAGAGATAAAGGCTTTTTTGGGTTGCTTGTTGGTCAAGGCGCGATACCATTCTGTCCGCCAGGTAAACAGGGCGGGTTTCTCAGGGTCGAAGTAATCCTGGTTAAATGGTTGCAGGGGATGCTGAGTTTGACAGTCGATATCGAAAACCGCTTGACAATATTCCTTGAGTTCGTTGACCAATACGGAAGGCACTTTTTCGCTGTTGTCCTTGAGGCTTCTACCTTCATAGCTGAGATAGAAATATCGATTTGCCGATAACAACGCTTCAAGGAACAGGTATCGGTCGTCGTTGCGTCGGGACCGGTCGCCTTTCTTTTCTCCCTCGAGTTGTATCAGGTCGAAATCGACGGTACGGGATCGCCGAGGGTATTCATTGTCGTTCATGCCGAGCAGGCAAATCACCTCGAATGGAATGCTTCGCATTGGAATCAGTGTTGCGAACGTAATACCGCCAGACAAAAATGCGCCGCCACTATCCGACTCATCGATATGTTCAGCCATCCAATGACGAAAGACGTCAGGTGAAACAGGCTCCATGAACTCCGTTTTTTCGGTTTGCGCAACGAAGGATTGAAGCGCGTCACGAATAACGTTCAGGTGAAATTCTTCGTCACCGAAAGGGGCGTAGATCTCATTGATCATGTTACTAATAGTATCAAGCCATTCGTTGGCCGGCTTGGCACGACTGAACTTGGCCCGGTACCTGGCCAGCAATGTGACAAAGTGGTTAAGGATACCGGCCAGTCTGGCCTCATGGCCTTCCAGGTCAACTGGCAAAATATCCCGGTACAGGCCTTGCCGGTTTTCCAGCGCATAACCCGCCATGAGACGCCGGAGACCGAAAGCCCAGGTATTTTGATCCGTGGACGGCAAGTCCCAGTTGGCTCTTTTGGCGGCCCCATCCAGTTCAAATCGAATGCCTGCCTCATTGATTCGAGCGGTCAAGGTGGCGAGATCATTGTCGTCCAGATTGAAACGACGTGCGATTGCCGGGGTTTCCAGTAAATCCATGACCTCATTGGCGGTGAGCCGGGACTGGGGTAATCCGATGAGACTCCAGAAGCTCATCAAAACCGGGGATTCTTCACCGGGGGAGCGATCTGCAATGGAATAGGGAATGTCTTTGAATACGGCATGAATGTATGGCGCGTAATCCGCAACGTTCGGCATCATGACCATCACATTTCGCGGCTTTATATCATCGTTGTCCTCGAATATGCGGTGCAGCTGGTCGTATAATACTTCCACTTCACGCATTTTACTGTGGCAACTATGAATCTGTATGCTGTAATCCGCCGTCTGTACGGTTCGTGGTTCAGGCGCAGTATTTGATGCAAACTGACCACCAAATTCCAGATGCAGAATGTCATTTTTCAGAAATCCCAGCATACATTCCGGATCGGATCTTACAAACGTCTCCTGGCTCTCCGCATTATCCAGGGCAAGCAACAGCTCAAGGAATTCCCGACCCTGTTTACCCATGGAGGAAAGCAAGGGATTACCAATTTCCAGATAATCTTCATCCGTGAGGGGACCGTCTTTGTCTTTCAACTCTCGGATGGTTTTCCTCGCCATATCCTTTTGCGAAATGATATCGCCCCAGTAATGCTCGCAAGGATTAAGGAAGTAGATGTCGACCGCGATCAAGTTACCGAGCATGCGAAAAGTGTCCAGATGCATAGGAGGCAAAGAGGACAATCCAAATATGGACAGGTGCTGCGGTACGCTTCGCGGGATATCTTCAGGGTCTTCAAGTCGTTCCTGCAGAGCCTTGTGCAGATGTGCTCTGTGGTGCGTGGCGGCCAGGTCCGGTTGTGCCAGCAGAGACTGCCACAGTGCCATCTGCCAGGTCTGATCGCGCATAATCTCTTCGGATATGTGGCTTTCTCCATGTTCCCACGCGATCATCCATTGGGGCCGATAAATCAGATACTCATCGAACAGTCCGGCAATCTGCTGACACAGCTGATATAACCTGAGTTGGGGGTCGCCTGTACCCTGGAGGTATTGTTGAATGGAAGCAAACTCCGGCCCATCTTGTTCGGGTAACAGGCGCATCAGGCGCCAGGCCAATAACTCTCGATCAAATGGAGAGGTGTCAGGTAGATTTTCTTCCTGAAGGAGCGATTGATAGAGCCGCCAGATGAGGCTGGCTGGTAACATACAATCGATGTTGGCTGCTATTCCCTGATCCTCGGCAAGCTTGAATTTCAGCCATTGGCCCATGCCAATACTTTGTACCACGATAGAAACCGGCTCGAAGGGATCCTTGTCAAATTGACTCTGACGGCGGGCAAGTATTTCTATGAGCCTTGTCATTTTGTTGGATTGAAATAGCCTGAGCACTAGCGTAAAACAACCACATCGCTGTTGACCTGATGGATGATGGACTCTGACGTGTTGCCGAGGATTTTGCCCGAGGGGCCTTTTCTGGCGTGTGTGCCCATCACAAGCACTTCGATATTGAGCTGATCGACTTCTTTTTTGATCACTTCTCCGGGTTCACCTTCGAGTGCATGCACTGCATCAATTTTGACGTCACATGACTCGGCAAGCTGGTGAATCTTGTGCTTGATCTGATTGCTGGTGGCTTCCCTGACTTGATCGAAATCGATGGCGACCGTAATCGGGCCGATCCAGTGTTCTACGGAGGGAAAGGCGGAGAACACGTGGACCCTGGCGCCAAATGAACTGGCAAGGCGGCCCGTCTGCCGAAGTATATGAAGGTTAAGTTCTTCCTCCGCATCGTCTGATGCATCGATGGCGGCGGCGATACGTGGCTTGTCAGACCAGTTTATTGGTTTCACCAGCATGACCGGGATCTCGGCATGGCGTAATAAACTCCAGTCCTGGGGAGTACGAATAACTTCGGTGACCGGATACCGGGTTGGCTTGATAACAAAGTCGGCTCTCAGTTGTGAGGCCATTTCCAGGATGCCTTCCCACTGTGACCTGTGCCACATAGTAGCGGATTCCAGATGCGCAATCTGGTTGCGCCATGGATCGATGAGATCCTCCAGGAAAGCCTCTTCGGATTGCATGACCCAGGCCTTCAAAGCTTCACGTTGATCGGCGCCATGACCGGAGAGTTCCACGAATCCTTCGTATACAATTTTAATGACGTGTAATGCGGCGCCATTGGCCCGTGCCATGTGTACCGCCTTCTCAAGCACGATCTCGCCATCATCCCGGTCGGATACTACCGCCAGTATCGTTTTGACTCCGTCCATTCCTGGTTCATTCAAGACCGCAACCCCCGCAATTGCCCTACAAGACCCGAGAGGTCATTGTAAATTGCCAGATCCCAAAGAAACAGACAGGTTTTTTGCCTACGGCGCGTTTCTTGGGTAATGTGCCTTTATAACGAACCTGGATAATGAGGAAAGAAGATGAGTGACGCAACAGCTGAGACAGCAGAAAGGCCGGATCCCTGGTCCGTTTCTCTGGACGAGTACGATTTGATACGGCCCGACCTTTTCCACAACGATCAACACCTGGCGTTCTTTGAAAGATTACGCAAGGAAGACCCGGTGCATCTGCAGAAGGACCATCCGGAGGTGGGTTCGTTCTGGAATGTAACCCGGTATCAGGACATTATGTATGTGGATACCCATCACGACATCTATTCTTCCGATGGCAGCATTGTGGTGGACGACCAGGATGAAGAATTTCCCTTACCCATGTTCATTGCCATGGATCCGCCGCGTCACGATCAACAGCGGAAGGAGGTGAGCCCGGTGGTTGCGCCCACTAACCTGGCCAACCTGGAGGGTACCATTCGCCAGCGTGTGATCCATATTCTGGACTCTCTGCCATGTAATGAAGAGTTCAACTGGGTCGACAAGGTGTCTATCGAATTAACGACGCAGATGTTGGCGACACTGTTTGACTTTCCCTTCGAAGACCGCCGCAAGCTGACCCGCTGGTCGGATGTGGCAACGGCTAACGAGGAGTCCGGGTTGGTTGAATCTGAAGAACAGCGACGGGCAGAATTGATAGAGTGCCTGGAGTACTTTACTCATCTGTGGAATGAACGGGTTAACGCTGAGCCGGGTTCGGATCTGATATCGATGCTCGCCCATGGCAAATCCACGCGTAATATGGAGCCCATGGAATATCTCGGTAATCTGGTCTTGCTGATAGTTGGCGGAAATGACACGACCCGCAATTCCATCAGCGGCGGCGTTCGTTTCCTGAACGAGAATCCTGACCAATATCAAAAGTTGCGGGATAATCCGGACCTTATCCCGACGATGGTACCGGAAATTATCCGATACCAGACGCCGCTTGCGTATATGCGGCGTACAGCGATACAGGATACGGAACTTGGCGGTAAGCAGATCGAAGCGGGCGACAAGGTGCTGATGTGGTACGTATCGGGCAACCGGGATGACGAGGTCATCGAGCGCGCGAATGAATTTATTATCGATCGGGCGAAACCCAGACAACATTTATCGTTCGGTTTCGGTATTCATCGATGCATGGGTAATCGGCTGGCAGAAATGCAGTTACGGGTATTGTGGGAAGAAATCATGAAGCGCTTCCATACCATCGAAATGGTTGGTGATCCGGTGCCGGTGCGGTCTTCTTTCGTTAAAGGCTACTCGGAGATACCCGTTATTTTGAGATCAGTATCTGGGTGACCGCCGTGACATGACGCCCTCGCCGGTGAGAGAGAGATGCGTGAGACTTTGTTCGTCATGGTTCATACGCCAGGACAGCATCTTTTGCGCGAACTCCAGAACCAGCGATTGATAGTCGGCATTGTGTGATTGATCAGTCAATTCACCAGGATCTTGTTTGAGATCGAAGAATAACGCCGGCAAGGCTGTAAAGTGTACGTACTTGTATCTGTGATCCCTGATCACATTGAGGCTGCATTGGTGCGGTGTTAAACCGAGGGATTCCTCCATGGCCCTCCCGTTGGGGATGTCTCTGAAGTCAAACTCCCAGTGAACCTCAGTCCGCCAGTTGTCAGGGAACTGTCCGTCGCGCAGGACCGGCAACAAGGATTGGCCGTCACATTGCACGGGTATCTCAATGTCCAGCCAGTCGAGCAGTGTCGGCATGATATCGATGTTCTCGGTAAACTCCGTCGCTACCTGGCCGCGCGTATTTGCCGCTTCCGGGTCACGGATGATCAGCGGAACGTGATATGACTGATCGAAGTAACCGAGTTTGCCCAGGAGCCAATGATCGCCGATCTGTTCGCCATGATCGGAGGTAAATATGATCAGTGTGTTATCCCATTGATGGTGCTCTTTCAGGTAATCGAACAGACGTCCCAGGTTGTGATCCACCTCCGTCATCAGACCAAAATAGGATGCCTTCAGACGGCATAATTTGTCGGTATTCTCGGGTGCGCCCACTCGGGGGCGTGCCAGAAAGTGTTCCAGAAATGGATGTTGGAGCGCTTCGGTCTGATGGTAATGGGAACGAACGAAATCCTTGAGTTCGGCAGGCGGATACAGTGTGTTGTAAGGTTCGGGTGCTACCCAGGGGGGATGGGGCCGCAGCAGCGAGAGGTGGACAAACCAGCCATCGTCTGCATTGTCCAGGTAGTTCATGACCTGATCGACCATGAACCAGGTGTCGTGATGTTCCGCGGGTAATCGAAGTGGTGCCGGGACGTCACCTCCATCCTCGTATTCGGTCTGGTCTGCCTTGTCGGTGTAGAATTTCCAGGTCGGTTCAGGAATGTCATAGCCTTTTTCGGCAAGCCATTCCGCCCAGGCGTCGGGGTAGGTGCCCATTTTGACGATGGGTCGAATCCCCGGCAGTGTGCCTTCGTAGGTTTTCAGGGCCGGATCGTCCGGGGCGTATTCCCGGGGATCGGCAGACGTATCCGTGTAGCCGAACAAAACCGGGTCATAGCCCTGTGCGCGGACTTCAAGTGCCCAATTGGTATGCCGGGCGTCCAGAGGCGTGCCATTGGTCCCCGAGCGATGATTTTGCAGGTACATGCCTGTATGAATGCTCGCCCGCGATGGGCCGCAGGGCACCGCATTGGCATAGTGATTCTTGAACAGCGTACCCTGGTCGGCAAGCTGGTCGAGGTTGGGTGTCTGCACCCTGTGACCCAGCGACGACAGACATTCGGCGCGCCATTGGTCGGCAGTGATAAACAAAATATTTTTTTTCATAGCGACATTTTACATGAGTTTGGCAATCGTTCGCTCGCATAGCCGCATGTTTGTATTGCGGCGTTCTGATATTCTTACGGGCTTTCCGGAACCAGATCAAGATCAAGATGTTGTCTTCCAGATTATCCCCTGACTGGCCTTTTGATGTAAGGCGCCTGCCCTTCTTTTATGGCTGGGTGATCTGGTTATTCAGCACACTGGGGTTTTTGTTCAGTGTCCCGGGTCAAACCATGGGAATGGCTGTTTTCACTGACCCCTTTATCGATACGTTCGGGCTATCTCGGACCCAGCTGTCTATGGCCTATCTCTTGGGCACAGTCGGGTCGTCCCTGTTTCTTACCCGGGCGGGCAGATTGTTCGATCGCTTTGGCGGCAGATTGACGATTGCCCTGTCCAGCTTTGCGCTCGGCCTAATGCTCGTGTTTATCAGCCTCGTGGATAGCCTTGCCGCGTTGTTGGGCAACTACACCTGGCTGACCTTCCTGCTGATCCTGCTTGGTTATTTCGGCGTTCGATTTTTCGGTCAGGGCATGCTGACAAGCTGTTCGCGCAACGTGCTGTTATTGTGGTTCGTTAAACGGCGCGGCCTGGTCAGCGGTGTGCGCGGTGTATTTGTGTCCTTCGGCTTTTCGCTGGCACCGCTGGTTCTGGGTTATCTGATTGGCGTGTATGGTTGGCGAGGTGCGCTTTGGTTGCTTGCCGTGTCAGTGGGGGTGATATTCGCTGCCGCAGCATTGATTTTCGTACGCGATAATCCTGTCGCCTGTGGCGTGCTTGCCGACGGGGATGCTGATGGGCGAAGTGATGCCCTCTCGGGAGAATCGGTCAGTCAGCCGTTGCATGTCGCTCGGCGCAGTCCGGTCTTCTGGATTTACAGCGTCAGCCTGGGTGTGCACGCGTTTTTCGGCACTGCGGTGACGTTCCATGTGGTATCTATTTTCGAAGCCGCGGGCCGGGACAGGGAAGAGGCATTCGCTTACTTCTTCCCGATGGCTGTATTCGCGACTTCTGTCAATCTTGTCGCCAGCTGGCTGGTGGACTCGTATCCACTCAAACCATTTTTGCTTGTGATGTTGATGACATTGATCACCGGCGCGGTGGGTCTGTTGCACCTGGATCAAACCTGGGGTTTCTGGATGATGGCTGCCGGGTTGGGTACCGGAGGTGGCTTGTGGGGTGTAACGTCCAATCTGGCCTTTATCCGATTTTTTGGCCCACTTCATGTGGGGGAAATCAGTGGTCTGAACACATCTATCACGGTGTTCGCGAGCGCGGTTGGCCCGGCAGCCTTTAGCCTCGGCCTCGACTACCTGGGTAGTTACAATGAGGCTGTCAAAATTTGTATTGGCCTGGTGGCAGTCCTGTTAGTGGTCGCGATGCTCATCAAGCAGAGGAAGCCGAGCCTGGCGGTCACTTCAAAATAACTGTGAACAGCTGAAGTCCAGCTTGCGCATATGGCCTCTGGCAATCTCCTCGATTCGTTTCATCGCCAGTGGTCTGCCTGCTTTAACGGTGACCTTATCCCGGTAGAGCGCGACGATACAATTTTCGAATGTGGGTACCCGGAACAGTATCGCCGATTTGAATTCTGACTTCAGCAAGGATTCGTTGAGCCGCACCTGTTCTCGAGCCACCTTCGGAGAAATTTGATTCTGAATTAGAACGCCATGTTGCGTCAGATGCTCCCCCAGCGGTCTATACCATTTATCATTGGTTTCCATTGGCCGGAGAGGATCATCGACGCCGTCAACGAATACATCGTCGATGACCACATCGAATCGTTCCTTGTTTCTCTTCAGCCACTCTATCGCGTCATCATGATAAAGTTTGACATTGTCATAATTGACATCAAAAAAGCGTCGGGCGATTTCAAGATGCGTCCCGATGAGCTCCACTCCTGTTATCTCTTCAGGAGATACGAGACGGTTCAATTGATGAATGGCGGTGCCGCCCCCCACACCGAGTAGCAATACCCGTTTAATAATGTGATCGGTGAACAATATGGGTACTGTCAATATATCCCATACCGCGCCTGTGAAAAGGTGGCGCGGACTATACTGTGAATGGAAGACTCCGTTGGTATAAAGGCGCATGGATGTTCCTGCGCTGCGTACTTCATATTTGTCATTGTTTTCGACGTGTTCCCAGACTAATGCCATACGACTTCTACTTCTATTTCGTGAATGTGTTTTAATTGATGCCCGTGAGCGCAGGCATAAAAATAGATTCTAATGAGGTAAAAGTAAAGAGGTCTGTCAATAGTCCTTTATCGGATACGAAAGATTGCCATGTAATAGATACCTGCAATGGATGTAACAATGAGGCTCTTGTCGCATCTATCAGGATATACAACATACAGACAACTGGATAACGACGAGAGAAGATAACATGAAGAAAGGAAGGGTATTTCTCATAGGAGTGCTCATTTTGTTGGTTGGCGGGTTCCTGTTTTTCGACCTGGGCCAATACTTGAGCCTTGACTATTTAAAGTCACGGCAGGCTGAACTTGAGGCCCTGATTGCTGCCAGGCCGCTGCTCGCCGGTTTAAGCTTCCTGGCAATTTATGTCGCCATAACTGCGGCGTCGCTACCGGGGGCAGCCATAATGACACTCGCCGCCGGAGCGTTGTTTGGTCTCTGGTGGGGTGTCCTCATTGCTTCCCTTGCATCGACTGTCGGCGCGACGCTGGCCATGCTGGTGGCAAGGTATATCTTGCGAGACCAGGTCAGAAAAAGGTTCAGGCGGCAACTGGACAGAATCGATAAAGGTATTGCCCGGGAAGGCGCTTTCTATCTCTTCACACTTCGACTCGTGCCGGCCTTCCCTTACTTCGCCATCAATCTCGCGATGGGTCTGACGAATATGGCCGTGCCGGTTTACTTCTTCGTAAGCTGGATCGGAATGTTGGCGGGCACTTTTGTCTATGTTAACGCGGGTACGCAACTGGCTCAGGTCCAATCTCTGGGCGGCATCTTGTCGTTCGATTTGTTGATTTCATTTACTTTGCTGGGTGTATTCCCCCTGATTGCAAAAAAAGTGGTCGATGTCATGCGCTCCAGAAAAATACTGGGTAACTTTGAAAAGCCCGACGCCTTCGATCGCGATGTGATTGTGATTGGCGCGGGTTCTGGCGGCCTGGTTGCCGCGCTGATCGCCGCAACCGTTGAAGCCAAAGTGACCTTGATTGAAAAGCACAAGATGGGTGGCGATTGCCTTAATACCGGTTGCGTGCCCAGCAAGTCATTGATTCGTTCCGCCAAATTCGCGGCCGATATGCGTCGGGCTCCCTCCCTTGGGTTCAGGAAAACCGAGCCGGAGTTCGACTTTGCGGATGTAATGGCACGCGTGCACCGTGTGATCAAGGAGATAGAACCAAAGGATTCCGTTGAGCGATACGAGTCCCTTGGCGTCGATGTCGAATTGGGAGAGGCCAAAATCATCTCCCCATATTGTGTTGAAGTTAATGGCAAGCAGCTGACCACACGAAACATCATTGTAGCGACGGGCGCCGAGCCGTTCGTACCGCCTATTACCGGTATCGATCAGGTCGAATATCAAACGTCTGATACCATCTGGTCGCTGACAGAACAGCCAAAGCGACTGGCGGTACTGGGTGGCGGGCCCATTGGTACTGAGCTAACCCAGGCTTTCAACCGGCTCGGCAGCCAGGTGACACAAGTGGAAGCAGCAGACAGCATTATGGTGCGCGAGGACCCGGAAATTTCCCGGCGCGTTATAGACAGATTACAGGACGAGGGTGTCACTGTATTGACGGGACACAAGGCGATTCGCGTCGAAGTCCAGGACGGTGAAAAGCGTCTCATTACCACGACTGGAGATGGAGATGAGAGATCTGTCCCGTTCGATGAGTTGTTGGTCGCTGTTGGCCGAAAAGCAAAGGTGGATGGTTTTGGGCTCGAGGAACTGGACGTGAAGTTGACTGATAAGGGTACGATCGACGTCAACGAACATCTTCAAACAAATTATCCCAACATCTATGCGATAGGCGATGTGGCCGGACCGTACCAGTTTACCCATACGGCTTCTCATATGGCGTGGTTTGCCACGGTAAACGCCCTGTTCGGTAGTTTCTGGAAGTTCAAGGTCGATTATTCCGTAGTACCCTGGTGCACATTTTGTTCACCGGAAGTAGCCAGAGTCGGTTTGAATGAACAAGAGGCGGCGAGCGAGGGCATCGAGTACGAAGTGACAACCTACGATGTAAGTGAGTTGGACAGAGCGCTGGCTGACGAAGAAGGTGACGGTATTGTCAAGGTGTTGACGGCGCCTGGAAAAGACAAAATCCTGGGTGTGACTATTGTAGCCGACCACGCCGGAGATCTGATCAGTGAGTATGTCCTGGCGATGAAGCATGGGCTTGGTCTCAACAAGATTCTGGGTACCATACACATCTATCCCACTTTGGCTGAAATGAACAAGTTTGCAGCCGGCGAATGGCGTAAGAATCATAAACCTGAATGGGCTCTGGCTCTGATGGGCAAGATCCATGCCTGGCGACGTGGAACACCCGGAAGTCCAGTTGTTAATAAGTGATCAGCTTTGCCTCGAGACCTCTCGGCTACCTACCGGGTCAACTTGTTCACCAGCCGATCGATTTCTTCATCTTCGGGGATTTTTGGTTTATCCAGATGTGCAGTGGCACTTGAGGTGATTCGTAGCTGATGGACGTACCGCCGGCAATGTTTACACATCATCAAGTGTAAACGCAGCCAGATGCGCGTCGTCAAGGAAGACGACGTATCCATGTAATCACTGGCCGTTTCGTAGACTTGCTTGCAGGTAATCATAATCGGCCTGTAAATAATTTAGTCGACACAACACTCTCCTGTATCCTGAAAATGCTCTACGCATTTGAACATCCGTGTCCGTGCTCGATGCAATAACACTCGGACATTGGACTCGCTGACCTCGAGAATGTTACAGATTTCAGCCAATGAGTAGCCTTGCTGTTCCCTCAGGTTCAGGGTGGCGCATTGCTGTTCGGGCAGCGTCGTCAGCAGGCGTTCCATGCATTCCTTGAGTTCTCCGCTCGATAGCAGCTCATCGGGAGAGTCCGCATCCCAGCCGATGGGTTGGTCTATCCAGAATCCATTTTGATCGAACCGTCCGGCCATTTCGGGGTCGTCTCCCGTCATCGCCTCCAGAGAAGTCTGTCGATTTTCCTTGCGTAGCCGCGTTTTGGCCTCATTGGCCACGATACGCAATACCCAGGTTTTGAAGGTGCTGCGCCCTTCAAATTTTGGCAACGCCTTGAGCACTGAGAACCAGCTTTCCTGGACCACTTCGTCGGCTATTGCGTGCCCGGTCAGGCTTCGAGCAAGAGAAATCATTGACGGATGGTATTGGCGAATAGCGTCACGGAAGGCTTGCTCGTCTTTGCGCATCAACCCTTCGATCAGGTCTGACTCGGTATCGTATGAGGTCATACTGGCTCAACAGCCCTTACTTGATGGTAAGCGTAGTATACAGGTTGCGAATAGATAAAGGTTGCTGGAGATCCCGGTCTGCTCAACTGTATCTACTCTACGTACCCTGGTTACTGCCTGTGTCGGTCTCCTCCGGTGGCGCGATGCGAAATATGCATGTGTGCTCCACTTCGACGTACACTTCTTCATGAACCAGAAAGGCGACGTACAGAGTGGTGAAGTGATGACCTTTGCGTTCCCACTTGTCTGTGGGCACCATTCGAACCTCGATTTCCTGGCCCGCACGCAGCGGCTGGTGAAATGTGATCTTGTTACCCACGTGCATCCAGGCCGGGAGCACAAAGGAGCGAGTGAAGGCCGCGTTGCATTCCCGGAGCATCCAGAAGGGGTGTACGGGCGGCGATTCCCCTTGCCGGTAGAGATCGTTGTCGTCCTCAAGCTGTTCAGTAAACTTCAGATTCTGGTCCCGGGTCGGTAGCCACTGGTGGGCCGGTGCGGGCTTATCCGTAAGCAGATTATCCCAGCAAATTTCTTCCCGAACGACTTCTTCCTGAGCGGGTTGAATTCTGTGGACAGGATCCGGTTCAAATCGGCCATGGCTGTTGGTCATTGTGGCAATCAATGTACCTTCAGGATTGAAGCATCGAGTTTCGCCGGTTGCGCCGTCCGAGTCATGTTCGATTCCAAGCACTTGCTTGTCGTAGGCCGGTTTAATGAAGCGCACTTCGGCCTGGTTGTTGGTCAACCAATCGATACCTTCGGTTTTGATCGGCAGGTAGGTCATGTGTCCGAAGACAACCACGCCTCCCACCAGCGCGCCTTCGAATCCATAGTGGGCTGCGATCTCGTCGTCGTGGATTTTGTTTTCCGACTCCGCCGCGTCATTGAATGTTTGTACTTCAAACACTTGAGTCATGGTGATCTCTTTTTACCTGTGCCATTTTTATGTAGGCTAGGCGAAAGTCATGACCAAGACAATATCCAATATGACCGGACGGCACTATCCGATTTCAGTGACCGAATTGACAATTTTGCCGACAATGCCGTACTCCTTCGCTTCCTCGCCGGTCATCCAATGGTCACGGTCCGTATCTTTTTCGACTTGTTCCAGCGGTTGCCCGGTCTCTTCGGCTATGATCCTGTTGATACGCGCCTTGGTCTTGACGATCTGTTCGGCCTGAATCTTGATGTCGCTTGCGTCGCCCTGGGAGCCGCCGGAAGGCTGGTGTACGAGAAAGCGGGTGTTTGGCAGAGCATAGCGATTCTCAGGTTTGGCCGAAAGGTAGATGTTGGTGGCGGCACTGGCGACCCAACCCATGCCTACAACTCGCACCGTCGGTTTGACGAATTTAACCATGTCATAAATGACGTCCCCGGATTCGACGTGACCACCGGGTGAACTGATATAGATGGTGACGGGATCATCGCTGTCGGCGGACAGGGCCAGCAGCCTTTCGGTTACCTTTCTGGCCATGTCTTCATCGATCTGGCCAAAAATTGAAATGGAGCGGGACTTGAACAGCTTCTCGTCAATAAAGTTCAGAGAAGGCAGCATGGTCTCTTGTGATTCGTCATTCATCATCGATATTAATCCTCGATCTCGGTCAATTCGTTCCGCGGCGAAGCATAGCAATGGCGTTCTGAATACGCCAGTGCTGCTTGATAGCGGATCAATATGGGGTCCGTGACCTGAATTGCAAGGGCCCGCCCGGATCGATTCATCAGATGCCGGTGCGTTGATGATGGCTATCATCTCCTCATAATCAAGGCGACCCCGGGGATAATCGGGCGATATGAGGTGCAGTGCAATTTCCGGACAAAGGGGCAATCGGGTTTCTACCAGATGTCCGTTTCGGACCGTTCTGTTGAGATTTGCGGTCAGTGAATCGCGCATGAGACTTTGCCTGGCGTACCGTCACACTGTAGCATTAACGCTTTAAACCGGCTTTGTAGCATAGGAAAGGGAGGTCGAACTCTTGGCAATCGATTTCAGATTTGATCAGGAAGTGGAAGACGCGCGCCAGATGATGCGTCAATTTTTCAATGACAACGTCAAAAAAGAATTTGCAGCGCTTCGCGAAGACCAGAATGCAACCCGGGATGACTGGTCGGCGCTTGTAAAAGACTTGCGCCAGAGGGCGAAGGCGCAAGGTTACTGGCTGCCCCATATGCCTCAGGATGTGGGTGGTATGGGCCTTGGCGTCACTGCCGTGGCGGCTGTCTCGGCGGAAGCCGCCAGGGTTCCCATGGGCCCCTACATCATAAATTGCCAGGCCCCGGATGAAGGCAATATGCATACGCTGTACCATTTCGCGACGGATGGGCAAAGGGAAAAATACCTGAAACCACTGCTTGAGGGTACCGCCCGTTCCTGTTTTTCCATGACCGAGCCGGAAGTTTCCGGCTCGGACCCCACGCTCATAGAGACCACAGCGGTGGAGGACGGAGATGAATGGGTGATCAATGGGCACAAGTGGTTCACGTCGGGGGCCTATGGTGCTGATTTCGCCATTGTGATTGCGCGTACGGATCCGGACGCCTCGGTTCCCCAGGCTCGCAATTCGGCCTTCATCGTGGAAACCGATACCCCGGGCTTTGAGATTGTTCGTGACGTGGAGACTATGGGTGGGCGGCATAATCATCCGGAGATAAAATACAATGATGTGCGTGTCCCTCGGGAAAATCTGTTGGGCGAACGTGGTGGCGGTCACAAGTTGGGCCAGGTTCGCCTTGGTCCGGCACGTCTTGCGCATTGTATGCGCTGGCTGGGGCAGATAGAAACGGCGCTGGAGATGTTGATCGACAGGGCCCAGAGTCGATTTACCCACGGTTCGTATTTATCGGAGAAACAAAGTATTCAGTGGATGATGGCAGACAGTGCCATGGAGCTTTATGCTTCCAAGTTGATGGTGTTGCATGCGGCTTATAAGATCGAGAATGGCATGGAATTCAAACAGGAGGTTTCCATGGCGAAACATCATGTGGCAAACACCTTATGGCGCGTTGTTGATCGCGCTATGCAAGTGCATGGGGCGCTGGGATATTCCACGGATTCACCGCTTGCGGGAATGATGCAACAGGCCAGATGGGCGCGGATCGCAGACGGGGCGGATGAGGTCCATCAGATGCGTATTGCAGATCTGTTAATGCGCGCATATAACGAAAATGGGTCCATTAGTGAGGGTGTCGGCGGACTGCCTTTATGACGGAAGCTATCGATATTGAGTCAATCGGGGAAGATGTGTTGTTACTGGACGGGATTCGCACGACCAGGGCTATCCGACGGCTGAAGCCAGATCCGGTTCCCCCCGAATTGATTCGCAAGGTTTGTGAAGCGGCCACATTTGCACCGAGTGGCGGCAATCGGCAACCCTGGTTCTTTATTGCCGTGACTGAACAGGAAAGGCGTCACTTCATTGCGGAACGTTACCGGGCTGCTTTCTTTGAATATATAGCACCGGCGGTTGAGGCTGCGAAGGATCCTGACTTCCCGGAAGAAAAAAGACGCAACATGCGGGCTTCAATTTATCTAGCCGAACATTTGCACGAAGTACCTGTGCATCTGTTTGTAGCAGGCTGGACCCGACGTAATGCGCCGCAAACTCAGGCGCTGTTTCCGGCGATACAGAATTTATTGCTTGCATGCCGGGCGGTCGGACTCGGGGCATCATTGACCACGGCCCATCGCGCCCATGGTCGGGAGATCGACGAATATCTGGGGCTTTCACCGGAGAAGACGCCCACGTGTGCATTGATTCCCATTGGCTGGCCGAAAGGTCAATACGGCAGGCCACCACGACGGTCCGTGGACGCTTGTCTGTTCTTCGAACGATACTCGGACGATGCGTTTTCTGTAGATTAGACATTCCATCATTTTAATAGAGGTTATCTTATGCAAACCAGAACAATTACATTGGCCATTGCTGTCTTGCTGATTCCGATGCTTGCCAGTGGTGCAAAACTGACGATCAAGCCGGGGCTGTGGGAGAGTACCATGACGCGCACGAACCCGATGACCGGTGACGAAACGACGGAGACAACCAGGGAATGTATTGAGGAAACAGTATTTGAACCTTCTGAAATGCTCGAGAGCGCGCGGGGTTGCGAACTGGTGAAGAATGAACTGAACGGGAACACACTGAATTTTCGTATGCATTGCAGTATAGAAGGTACCGAATCGACATTGGATGGCAGATATTATACGGACGGAGATACGGGTGAAGGCGATATGACCATGACCATGAGCATGGGCGGTCGGAATATAAGTATGAATATGAGCTGGACTGCCAAACGGCTGGATGATTGTTAACGGCAGGGCAATTGGATTACAACAAAATCAGCTCATTGCCCTTTGTATTGACGGGGGAGTCGAGTAACCTCGCCATATGCCCATAACCCATTCCTTATCGACTGATGGCGCCGAAGTGCGTAAAGTGCTTCAGCGTTACTGGGGCTTCGATTCGCTGCGCCCCCTTCAAACAGAGGCTATTCAGGCCGGAATCGATGGGCAGGATTCGTTGCTGGTGATGCCGACTGGCAGCGGAAAGTCATTATGTTATCAGGTGCCGCCGATCGTAACCGATACGCTATCCATAGTTATCTCGCCTTTGATTGCATTGATGAAGGATCAGGTAGACGGATTGCGTGCCAATGGATATCCGGCGGCCGCTTTGCATAGTCAATGCAGCCCGGAGGAGCGGGAGGCAATTCGCGCCGCATTAAGAGCTGATGAACTGCGGCTGTTGTTCGTAACGCCTGAACGAATGATGAGCGAGGAGTTTTTGACCTTTGTCGAGCGTATTGGCGTGCGCTCATTTACCATCGACGAGGCACATTGTATAAGCCAGTGGGGACACGACTTCCGCAAGGAGTACCGCACACTCAGAACTCTCAAGGAATGTCTGCCCGAAGCAGCGGTGCATGCATATACAGCGACTGCCACGGAGCGTGTCCGACAGGATATAGTGGATCAGCTGGGTCTCGATAGTCCGGCCCGGATTATAGGTGATTTCGATCGCCCTAATCTTGTCTACCGAATCCTGCCGGCCACGGATAGGGATCGTCAGATCCTGGAGGTTATTCGGCGACATCCGAATGAAGCCGCCATCGTTTATTGTATTACCCGTAAAGAAACCGAGCGCCTGGCAAAATTTTTCTCGCTTAATAACGTTAAAGCTGCGGCGTATCATGCCGGGCTTGCGCATGAAGAACGAACCCGTACCCAGGAGGCGTTTGCCCGGGAAGAAGTTGATGTTGTGGTAGCCACTGTTGCATTTGGCATGGGCATAGACCGCAGTAATGTACGCT
The DNA here is from genome assembly GCA_040905125.1 of Pseudomonadales bacterium. Taxonomy (GTDB): domain Bacteria; phylum Pseudomonadota; class Gammaproteobacteria; order Pseudomonadales; family Azotimanducaceae; genus JBBDSF01. The sequence goes on from JBBDSF010000017.1 coordinate 26,927, forward strand.
GTGTCATTCACGCGGCCATGCCCAAATCAGTAGAACATTACCAACAGGAAACCGGGCGGGCCGGCCGTGACGGACTGGAAGCGGAATGTGTCCTTTTATATTCGGCCGCGGACGCGATGAAATGGGAAAGTCTTATTCGTCGCAGTGCCGTCAATGCTGCTTGGCCCGACGAGGCAGCGGCGTCGCAAATTGAACTGCTTCGCCATCTTCAGGGACTCTGCAGTACCCTGGAGTGCCGCCATCGGGCCCTGTCACGATACTTTGGGCAGCGATATCAATCTGACAACTGCAGGGCATGTGACGTTTGCCTGGGGGAGGTCGATGGGCTTGAGGATGCAACCACTATTGCACAAAAGATCCTCTCCTGTGTTTATCGAACCGGCCAGCGGTTTGGGGTCACCTACGTGGCGGAAGTATTGCGTGGTGCCGACACCGAGAAGGTTCGTCAGCGTGGCCACGACGAACTTTCAACCCATGGTCTTCTGCGCGAGATGCCGGAGAAACCAATCATAAATTTGATTTATCAGCTTGTGGATCAGGGGCTATTGTCTCGTCACGGAGATGATCGACCCGTGCTGGCGTTAAACGATGACGCGCGGGCGGTCTTGCGGGGTGAGCGTGAGGTGTGCCTGCAGGACCCGGCCAAACGGCGAGTTGCCCGGAGCGAAGTGACTGATGAGGCCTGGCAGGGTGTCAATGAGTCACTGTTCGAGGACCTGCGGGAATTGCGTCTTACGCTCGCCCGGGCACGAGGCGTGCCGGCGTATGTAATCTTTCCGGATACAACACTCAGGGAGATGGCCCGAACCCTCCCATCGACACTGGAGGAGCTAAGCACGATCCCCGGTGTTGGGGAAAAGAAGCTTGCGGAACTGGGGGAACGGTTCCTGGATCAAATCAGACATTACTGCGAGCAGCAGGAACTATCAATGGATGTCGATAGTTCGGACAACTGAATACCATTGGTCTGGCAAATGGTCCAAAGTGTGACAGGCCTCACGGATTGGGCAAACAGCCCTGTCAAAGGTCAAGAGCGCATGTTTATGATCGCTTTGTACACCGTCAACTACAGGCCAACGGATATGAGCTCTCATACGCAAGATCGACAAGCGGACGTCGTTCAGTTTCCATCGGTGAATGATCATGCAAGATTGAGGAACGTCAAACGGATCAAGTCTGTCATGGATAATAAGCTGTTCTACCTGTTGGATGGATTGACTACCGATGTGACCGACGCATTGTTTGAAGAGATGCGGGGCATGGATGAACAGGACGCAATCGCCAGCCATTTTAATATCATGCGGGTGTTGAAGGTTGAAGCCGGGACCTACCGGCAGGAATTTGGAGACTTTCTGGAACGATCGTGGTCGAATTTCGTTAGTGGGAAAGATCTTCCCTCAGTTTCCGAAGCTGAAGGTAAAGCCGGTAATTTGTTACAGATGTATAGCCGCAAGCACCAAAACCATTACAAAATCCTGTTGGAAGAGATTCGCCTGCGGTTTTGCAATATGACCGGTCAGGACCTGAATTTTCATCCGATGTTGCCTGTCAATTTTTATTTGAGCTTCTGGCACGCCACGCGGTCGTTGAGCCTCAATAACGATGAACGGCTATTGGTCATGTCCATGTTCCACCGGTTTGTCATGGACCGTTTCGGTCAAGTGCTGGCCGTCGTGAACGACAGGATGAAGGCGCTGGGCATTGGGGCTATCAAAGCATAGGTTGTTCAGATTTCGGATTGATGTCAAACCGGAACGCGTCGCCGTCACTCCTGATATACCCGGCTGTAGGGGAGGCAAAGTGAGTACCGATGACGAGCATATCCTGATCGCAGTATTTGCTCAGCAAATCTTTTCTGGTCACTATTGCTGCCTCGGGGTCATAATCGGCGCTGCTTGACCACTCAATTCTGGCCATTTGGCAAGGATGATGAATACAATCACCGGTAATCAGCGCGTGCTCGCCCTGTGATTCAATGCGCACGCTGACGTGTCCTGGCGTGTGTCCGGGAGTGGGTTCCAGCCAGACCTCGTCGCAGACACGATGATCCGTCTCGACAAGGTCGACCAACCCCGCATCGAAAACCGGTCTTACGGAATCACCCATAACATTGCCAAAGGATGCCTCATCACTCTCTTCATCCCAGTAGTTATATTCTTCCCGCCCCATCAGATATCTGGCTTGGGGAAATGTGGGAACCCACTTGCCCTCTACGAGCATAGTATTCCAGCCGACGTGATCCACATGTAAGTGCGTACACAACACTGTATCGATCGTCTCTGCTGGATAGCCAGCCTTTTCGAGGTCTTCGAGGAACGGCAACTGCAGATGGTTCCAGGCGGGGATGGGCCGCTCCTTATTATTGCCGACGCATGTGTCGACAATGATTCGATGTTCCGGAGTTTCCACGACCAAAGCATGGATGCTCATAATCAGATTGCCCGCTTCGTCCATGAAATAGGGCGCCAGCCATTCGATGGGGCGTACCGCGTCACGGGTAGCCTGAGGTAACAGAAATTTGGTGCCACCGGCCACTTCCATTTCCACAATGCGGGTAATTTTGACCTCGCCAACCTGCCATTGATTCATGTGACATGCCTTCAAATACAATTACGCCATGGATGATATCATTGTTGAAACTTTAATAAATACAAGAGGTGATCATGGAGTTTGGGGTCGCATTCGCATCGTCTACGGAGTCCTGGCGATGGGCAAAGAGAGCTGAAGAACTGGGTTTTACCGATGCGTGGTTCTATGACACACAATTGTTGAATCCTGACGTATTTATCTGCATGGCGCTGGCGGCTGCCAATACCGATCGTATTGGCCTCGGCACGGGTGTACTGATTCCTGGTAACCGCATTGCCCCGGTAACGGCCAATGGACTGGCGACTCTCAATCGTATAGCGCCCGGTCGAATCAAATTTGGCGTGGGCAGCGGTTTTACCGGACGCCGCACCATGGGTCTCAAAGCGATGAAACTGGCTGATATGGAAGAGTATATTCGTGTGGTTCAGTCGATGCTTCAAGGGGATACCGTGGAATGGCAGTCGGAAAACGGCGTTCGAAAGATCCGTTTTTTGAATCCGGATCTGGGACTAATTAATATTGAGGATTCCATACCCCTTCATCTATCGGCATTTGGCGAAAAATCCCGGAAGTTGACGGCAAAGCTGGGTGGTGGATGGTTGAATTTTACGGGGCAGGTGCAGGATGCGATCGCATCAATTACCGATATGCAGTTGTCCTGGCAGGAAGCAAATCGACACAGGGATGACTTGCACTCAACGTTGTTCTCCCTGGGCTGCATTCTCGATGACGGTGAATCCGCGGGGAGTGACCGCGCAAGAGCTCAGGCCGGGCCACTGGCTGCCGTTTTTTTACATTATCTGATGGAATCGCTACCGCGCGGTGCCGCCAGGCAAATGTTGCCAGCGGATCTGGCAGCCAGGGTGGAGAACTACAGGGATATCTACGAAAATTATGAGCCTGCCGATGCGCGCTATCTCGAACTTCACAGAGGCCACTTGATGTTTCTGCGCCCCGAAGAAGAATCGTTGGTAACGGCCGACCTGATTGAAAATCTGACATTTACGGGTACCCGGGAGGACTTGCGTGACCGCATCCGGTCGCTCGCAGAGGCTGGATATAATCAGTTTACGATCCAGTTGGTGCAGGGGCAGGAAGACGCGCTCGAACAGTGGGCCGATCTGTTCGAGACGGTTTAGGGAACCTGTTCAGAGGTCCTCTGAGTTACGTTCACGACTGTCATTGACCGACATCAATGATAAACCGTTGTGCAAATATTAGACTTCTCGCAATATTTATAGGCAAGGGACTAACATGCGTATCAGGAGTCTTCTTCTCGGGTTGATTTCAGTGGCTGGTCTGACCAGCCACGCACAGAGCGCCGATACTATTGAAAACGCGTTTCGTGAGGGCGAGGCGCATTTGAATTTTCGGTATCGATACGAAAATGTGGATCAGGATGGCTTTAGCGATGATGCCCGGGCTTCTACCTTGAGGACAAGACTCAATTATCGTACCGAAGTCTGGCGAGGACTCAGGTTTTTTGTCGAACTTGACGATTTAACCTATGTTGGCGATGACGATTTCAACAATACCCGCAACGGGAAGGTGAGCAGACCCGTCGTTGCCGATCCTGACGGGACCGACGTCAATCAACTTTATGTGGATTACAATCTCGAAGATACCGTTCTCAGGTTGGGCCGACAACGAATAAATCTTGATAATCAACGTTTTGTCGGTGGTGTAGGCTGGAGGCAGAACGAGCAGACCTACGATGCATTCACTGTCTCCAATAATTCCATTGCCAATACGACTGTTGTGTACAGCTATATTGACAATGTGTCCCGGATATTCGGGCCGGAGAATGGAGTACCAGCCAAAGACCTGGATTCACAAAACCATGTATTCAACCTGAACTACAAATCATCAGGTGGCGCCAATATTTCCGCGTACGCTTACTTTATGGATTTAAAAGATGCAGATACCTTGTCGAACCGGACAGTGGGCGTTCGATACAGCAATACATTTGAACTAATGGACTTGAAATTTCCAGTCAATGTCGAATTTGCTGGTCAGGAGGATTATGGGGATAACCCGTTTTCATATTCGGCCAATTATTACCTGCTCGAAGCCGGCATCGCATTGGAAGGGATCAAAGTTATGGTGGCAAATGAAGTTCTTGAAGGAAACGACCGGGTCGCCGGAGAAGCTTTTGTTACGCCGGCTGCCACCTTGCATGCCTTTCAGGGATGGGCTGATCAGTTTCTGGCAACCCCTCCAGCCGGCATAGACGATAGATATGTGAGCGTCTCTGGTGGCCTGTTCGGCGGTAATGTGGGCTTGACCTGGCATAAATTTGAGGCGGAGTCCGGCTCAGCGGACTATGGTAACGAGTGGGATCTTGCCTTTAGCAGGAAGCTCACGGACCATTTCAGCTTGCTTCTCAAGGTAGCACGTTATCAAGAGGATGGGTTCTCCGTGGATACCACCAAAGCCTGGTTGATGTTGTCGGCAGACTTTTGATTTTCCAGGGCGGATAAAGAATCTGCAAGAAATCGCATAAAGGCGTGAACTCTTCCTGCGTGCCGAAAATCGGGATGGGTCAGGCACCACAGTCCCCATTCAGGTAAAGTGCCCGCGACAGGGATTTCGATCATATCTGCCGTGACGCTGTCTTTGGCGATTAAACCCATACCGAGACCCGCGTCGACAGCCTTGACTGCACGGCCGTGATGACCCGCATCCATTACCCTCGCGGATCGTGTGCCCAGCAATCGTTGCATATGAATTTGTTGTTGCTCCATTGAAGTCGTCGCCACGCCTCCAGGCAGGCCCCACTGTATCCATTCGCACAGAGCGTCATTTCCGTTCTGATAGTCGCGGTGGGCGTACACACCGAATCGGATCCTGCCAATCTGTCGGCCCACCAGTGCTTCCGGCGCATCGTTGCTGATCAACAGAAGCATGTCGACACCGTATTTGAGAAAGTCATCCGGTTCGAGGACATCCACCTGTTTCAGGTTCATGGTAATATTTGGATGCTTGATCTTGAATTCTCGAAGCATCGGCATGTAATCGAATAACGTGTGGTCGGGGACTGCCAGATTGAGCTCGCCCGAGGGTACGGAATCACGTGCTCTGGCCTGGATTTGAAGCTGCTGAACCTCTCCTTCCATGTTACGTACGTGATGAAGCATGGCCGCGCCGTCATCGGTCAGCTTGTAGCCGGTGCGGGCATGGTCGAACAAACGAATTTCCAGCACTTTTTCCAGTCTCCCGATGGCACGAAGGATGGTCGCGTGACTGACGCCGAGCGCCTTACCGGCCCGGGAGACTGATCCATGATCAGCGACGGCGATGAAGTAGCGGAGATGATCCCAATTCAGCATACTGATTCTCGTCTGGTGGCTTTGCTGGTAGTGTCAGGAGATGTTCGTTTTTGCACTGCTAATATGTAATATTATTCATTTCCTGACAAGCGTTCGCTGGCTAGAATTCACCTGAATCGAACAGAGATGAAATTGATGACACTTTCAACAGTTGAGACAGCGGTAGCAGCGATTCGACGAGGCGATCAGGTCATCGTGGTCGATGATGAGAACCGGGAGAACGAAGGCGACTTAATTATGGCTGCTGCGGGTGCAAATCCGGAGCGCGTTGCCTTCATGATTCGATATACCAGTGGCATTATCTGTGCGCCTTGTGAGCCGGAACGGCTTGAGCGTTTGCAAATTCCCATGATGGCTGGCAATAACTCGGACCCCTTACGTACCGCGTTCACGGTGTCGGTAGATTACCATCCGGGTATGACTACCGGCGTTTCCGCCCTGGAGCGCGCACGTACCCTGGCTGCCCTGGCTGATGATGACGTCGGTGGCGAATCCTTTGTGCGCCCCGGCCACGTTTTTCCTCTCAAATATCGTCCAGGCGGTGTTCTGGTGCGATCGGGTCATACCGAGGCGGCGGTAGACCTGTGCAAACTGGCCGGACTACAACCGGTGGGGGCGCTCGCTGAACTGAATCACGATGACGGGTCCATGATGCGGTTGCCCGCGTTACTGGAATTTGCCGAAGTCCATGGCTTGCCGATAATATCTATCGAGTCGCTGATTCGACATCGTGCCGAACATGACGCGCTAATACGGGAGGTTTCGAGTCAGCCTGTGTCAATCGCTAACAATATCTTTACGGCGCATATCTATCAGACCCTGTTTGATGGTCGGGAAATTACTGCAATCGTCAAAGGAGAAATAGACGCTGAGCGACCGACATTGGTCAGAGTCGTCAAGGGTATACCGGGTAAGGATTTCTTCTCCAGCGCTATTGGCCCTGATAATGTCATCAACCGCTCATTAAACCTGATCGCCGAAGCCGAGCAGGGCGTGTTTATCTATCTGGCGCCGGGAAGTGAGACTCCTACAGCGGATGAGCAAGCCGGGTCGGTATGGCGAGAAGTGGGTCTGGGTAGTCAGATACTCAACATGTTAGGCGTGCGCCGCATTCACTTGTTGGCCAGCAAGGAACTTACCTATCCCGGCATTTCAAGTTTTGGCCTGAGCATCGAATCGGTGATCAAGGAAATTTGAAGATTTTCTCGTTGTTGATGGTACCCTCGTCGTGATTGACCAGGAAATCAAAAGTGGAGC
>JBBDSF010000017.1:34201-54269 GCA_040905125.1 Pseudomonadales bacterium
GGTTGCACTGATCACAGGTGCCAGTATGGGAATTGGCTATGTCAACGGCACGTCAATAAATGTTGACGGAGGTTTGTCACCGGCACTATAAATTTCACGAGGTGTTGCGATGGACAAAGCGTTTGACGAATTAATGGCGGTACGAGGACTTGGCGAGCTGACCGAGAAAGTAACTGTTACCGGTCATGATCCGGTTTTGTCCACACGGTTTAAACTCGGTGAAACAGCGGCGGCGATTATGGCCGCTATCGGTGTCGCGGTAAACGATCTTTGGGAGCTGAAAACCGGACGGCGACAAAATATTGATATCGATGTACAGCATGCGGCGGCGGCGCTGCGAAGTTATGTGTATCTGAATATCGATAATGAGCAGGCCAAGGAGGAGTGGCGACGGCAGCGTGGTCGACAGGGAATCTCCACGCCCCATCCCACAAAAGACGGACGCTACTTTCTGCCCCATGTGGGCTTGCCGCATCTTGCAGAGCGAGTGCTGAGCGTTCTGAAATGTGATTTTGACAGTGATGCTATCATAGAGGCGGTCTCGCGATGGAACGCGTTGGAACTCGAAGAAGCCATTGCCGAAGTGAAAGCGTGTGGCGCCATGGTAAGAACAGCGCAAGAGTGGGCGGAGCATCCCCAGGGACAGACGCTTCACAGCAAGCCGGTTATTGAAATTATCAAGATTGGTGATAGCGAGCCTGAACCGATGCCCGAAGGCGCGCGTCCCCTTGAGGATATTCGTGTCCTGGACCTGACCAGGATACTTGCCGGGCCAACGTGCGCTCGTACGCTTGCGGAACATGGCGCTGACGTGTTGATGGTCGGTGCTGAACACCTGCCCCAGAGTCAGCACTTTGTCATGGATACCAGTCATGGCAAGCGAACGACATTCCTGGATATAACAAAACCTGAAGAAAATGATCGCCTTAGGGATCTGGTGAAGGGTGCCGACGTGTTCTCGCAGGGTTATCGCACCGATGCGTTGGCCAATAAAGGATTTTCCCCGGAGCAGTTAGCCGAAGTTCGTCCGGGTATCATTTATACATCGATGAATAGTTACGGTTTTGATGGACCCTGGAAGGACCGGGCGGGCTGGGAGCAGTTGGCGCAAGCGGTTACAGGGATTGCCGCAGAACACGGCCGCCAACGACCGACACTGTTGCCTGCCGCGGCCAGTGATTACAGCACAGGGTATCTGGGCGCCTATGGCACCCTGCTGGCGCTTGCCTTACGTGCAAGACAGGGCGGCTCATGGCACGTTCGCGCTTCACTTTGCCAGTCCGGCATGTTTTTGTACCGACAGGAACGCGTGGACTATGACGATGAGGCAATGGATATCTCCCGCAAAGCGTTGAACGATATCTCCATTATTACGGATACACCCTATGGCAAGATGACACACTTGGGTCCTATACTTGGTTTGTCGGAAACGCCCCCTAAGTGGACATTGCCGTCATCCCCGCTGGGAACCCACGAAGCAGTCTGGCTATAACATAAATTTACAGGACAATATGAATGAGTAACCCTTTCTTCGAGAGGTGGGATACCCCCTATGGGATTCCTCCTTTCGATCGTATCCGAACCGAACATTTTGAAGAAGCCTTCAACCGTGCATTTGCAGAACACGTGCGAGAAGTGGAACAAATCGTGCGAAATGATGAGGCCCCCGGCTTTGAAAATACGGTGGAGGCTTTCGAGGGATCGGCTGAATTGCTTCGTAAAGTCTCGAATACTTTTTCCAACTTAGTTTCAGTCAATGTCAGTGACGCGTTGCAAAAAGCGCAGATGGAGATCATGCCACGTTATGCCTCTCACCATAGCGATATGTTGCTGGCGCCGGAGTTGTTTGCGCGTGTACGAGAGGTGTACGAATCCGAGGATCGAAGTCGCCTCTCCGATGAACAGATTCAACTGCTCGAAGAAATGTATAAGGCTTTCATTCGCGCGGGCGCGGCATTGGATAAACAAGCCAGAACTCAGATCAAGGCATTGGATGAAGAGCTTGCGAGCCTGAAAGCCCGCTTTGGTCAGAATTTACTCAAGGATACGAACAACTTTGAGCTGATCCTTGAGTCGGAGGATGAAGTTGCCGGGTTACCTGACTCAGTATTAAAAGGCGCGGCGGCTGAAGCCAGCGGTCGTGGTCAGGAAGGCAAATATGTATTCACGGTGGCGAGATCCTCGATAACACCCTTTCTTCAGTTTGCGGATCGCCGGGATCTGCGCGAAAAACTGTTCCATGCATATGTCAACTGCGCCAACAATGATAACGAGTACGACAATAAGCAGGTATTGGCACGCATAGCGGCATTGCGGGCCAAGCGAGCCAGACTGCTCGGTTACGAAAGCCATGCGACCTATATGCTCGACGATCGAATGGCACGAACACCTCAGGCGGTAACTGATTTGCTGGATCAGATATGGGAACCGGCGACGAATAAATTAAGGCGCGAGGCCGCGGACTTGCAGGCTCGTATCCAGGACGAAGGCGGAAACTTTGAGCTTGAGCCATGGGATTGGTGGTATTACACCGAAAAAGTACGCCGGGAGCGATTTGATCTTGAATCAGAGGCGGTGAAGCCTTACTTTAAGCTGGAAGACGTTCGTGACGGGGCATTTGAGGTAGCAAGGAAACTTTATGGTGTTACGTTTAAACCTGTCCACGATGTCCCGGTTTACCATCCGGACGTACAGACGTTTGAAGTGCATGACCATGATGGCGCGCTGACAGGTCTGTTCATGGTGGACTATTTCATGCGCCCGTCAAAACGCGGTGGTGCCTGGATGTCGGCATTTCGTTCACAGTCGACCCTGGAAGACACGAGGCCGATCATCGTCAATTGTTGCAACTTTTCCAAGTCGGAACCGTGTCTGCTCGGCCTGGATGAAGTTCGCACCTTGTTCCATGAATTCGGCCATGCATTACACGGGCTGTTGAGCAATGTAATGTATCGGAGCCTGTCGGGTACCAGTGTCAAAAAGGATTTTGTGGAGTTACCCTCGCAAATTATGGAACACTGGGCTTTTCAACCGGAAGTGATGAAGTGTTATGCACGCCACCATGAGACCGGTGAGATCATCCCGGATGAATTGATCGAAAAAATACTGGCAACCGAAACCTTCAACCAGGGTTTCGAAACAACCGAATTTCTGGCGGCGGCGTATCTCGACATGGCCTGGCATACACTTGAAACGTCGACGTTACAGGATGTCGATCAGTTGGAGAAAACCGCCATGGCCGAGATCGGTTTGCTCGATAAAGTGCATCCACGTTATCACTCCACCAGTTTCCAACATATTTTCTCGGGGGACAGCTATTCCGCGGGCTATTATTCCTATATCTGGGCTGAAGTCCTGGATGCGGACGGCTTTGAGGCATTCAAGGAACGGAGTATATTCGATCTCGAAACCGCGAATGCTTTTCGCAAAAATATTCTGGAACGTGGCGGCAGTGCTGAGCCCATGGATTTGTATCGTCAATTTCGGGGCCGTGAACCGGTGGTTGATCCTTTGCTGAAGAATCGGGGACTGACTGATCGGTAACCTTGCCCGGACAGCACTTGAATCTGGTCGTTGCCAATGTTCTGTCCAGGTGAAGTTGTTATTTATCCAGGATCGCCCGAATTTTCTCCGAAAGTGATGTGGCTGAGTAGGGCTTTTGTATAAACGATTCGTTCTGGACCACAATGCTGTCCTGCAGCGCGGCTTCGCTGGTATAACCTGACGTGAACAGCGCCTGGGTCTCCGGGCTTACATTTTTGATTTGTTGCCACAGTTCCTGACCATTCATCTCGGGCATGACGATGTCGGTCAATAACAGGTCTATCTTGTTCTGACTCTGTTCGGCGAGGTTGATTGCTTCGTGAGGACTGGTGGTGGCGATTACTGTATAGCCAAGCCGTTTCAACACACGCTGGCCAAGTTTAAGCAAGGATTCTTCGTCTTCAACCAGCAGGATGGTTTCGTTGCCAGGCTGTGCGTCGGTTACATCTTTGTCGCCTTTTGCCTCATGAATATCCAGCGGTTCGTGCCGCGGCAAAAATATCTCGACAGTGCTGCCTTTGCCGGGTTCACTGTCAATGTACACAAAACCGTTATTTTGTTTCACGATACCATAAACCGTGGATAGTCCCAGGCCGGTACCTTCACCCTCACTCTTGGTGGTGAAAAAAGGCTCGAAGGCTTGCTTTTGTATGGCCGTGTCCATTCCCGTACCGTCATCCTGAACGACAAGTTTGATATAGTCTCCGGGTACCAGATGGGGTTTGTCCTTGCAGTCTTTTGGATCCAGTGTCACGTTGGATGTTTCGATGATAAGTTCGCCACGGCCCTTGATCGCATCGCGTGCGTTTACGGTCAAGTTGGCGAGAATTTGATCGATCTGAGTCGGGTCGACTTTGACGGGCCATAGGTTTTGGGCGGGTTTCCATGTCAGCGTAATATCCTCGCCAATCAATCGGTCCAGCATCTTTAACATGTTGGACACCGCCTCATCGAGGTCGACCACTTCGGGCCTGATGATCTGTTGCCGGGCAAATCCCAGCAGTTGCCTTGTCAAAGTTGCAGACCGCTCGGCAGCGGCTTTTACCTCGCCAAGATCATCCCGAACCGGATCATCGGTTTTCAGATTGCCAAGTGCGAGTTCCGTGTATCCTTGTATAACGCTCAACATATTGTTGAAGTCGTGCGCGATGCCTCCAGCGAGACGGCCGACAGTTTCCATTTTTTGGGCTTGATGTAGCTGATTTTCGAGGTTCAGCTCATGAGTAATATCGCGTTTAACGGCTATATAGTTAACAATATTACCTTCGGCATCAAATATGGGTGTGATGGAAATGTCCTCGGTATAGGTATAGCCGTCCCTGTGCTGATTGACCAGTCGGCCTCTCCAAATTTCTCCATTGCTTATTGTATTCCACATGTCGTGATAAGCTGCTTTGTCCTGATGGGAACTCTTCTGTATACGCGGGTTTTGGCCCACCACCTCGTCCCGGTCGAAGCCGGAGGTGCGTTCGAACGCCGGATTCACATGCTCGATAGTACCCTTTTTATCCGTGATGACGATGGCTTCCGAAGTTTGTTCTATCACCTGACTGAGGCGTTCGCGTTCATGGGCGAATCTTTTGCGGCGGCGGATGTCTCTTATAAAACTTAAGGCAGCATCGTTGCCTTTATAGGGAAATGGGACACTTGTTGTCTCCACCGGAACCCGTTCTCCGTTCAGGGTGATAATTGTCTCTTCTGTTGGTTCGATGGGCTCCTTGTCCTTGAGGAGCCGATCCATTCGGCGCAGGATGCGGTCATGGTCTTCAGGTGGTATGCGATCCAGTAAGGGGGTGTCGAGCAGTTCGTCACTTGAACGGGCGCTGTACAGTCTTGCGCATGTCTCGTTCAGGTAGGCAAAGTAATGGTCTACCTGAATAAATATGCCATCCGGGGCGCTTTCCACGAGCGTTCGAAAACGTGCCTCGCTATCCGCCAGTGCCGCTGCCGCTTCTTTTTGAGCAGTGATGTCTTCCAGGCTGGCCATAATGGCGATGACATTGTCGTTTTCATCGGAGATGAGAGCATAGGACAACCTTCCATCAAATAAAGAACCGTCTTTACGTTGGCGAACCACTTCGATGCCGGACAGTGTTTCATGTGCGGCGATTTTTTCTTTGAGCGTCTCAAACTCTTCCAGCTTATCGTCAGGTACAAGCGGCAAGCGCTTGTCCACGGCCTCGTCGCTGGTCCAGCCGAAAAGTTCCTCGGCCTTCTTGTTCCAGGTAAGCACCGTGCCTTCAAGGTCGATGCTAAACAGTGCGATGGGAGAGGCTTCAAGTACAGCGCGCTGCATTGTCGTACTTGCGTCCAGCCGGCGGGCAAGCCAGTAGACGATGCCTGAGGTAATCCCGATAAACAGCAGGCCCTTGATGGTCTGGATGAGGATGCCGGCATCGGGAAACAGCAGGTCTACGGCTATATCGGAAGCCACGATCCAGACGATGCCAAATAGTGCGTATAATATCAGCGCTCTGGTGGCTATTCGGTGGCTTCTCATAGCACCTCGCAGTTCAAGAGTAATGACCTCTTGAAAACAAGAATTTGAGGGTGAGAAAGCCGATTATCACATGCCGCTTCTTATTATTCTGACCGGTGAGGCTTATTATAGCCGTCGCTGAGTCAATACTACAACGGGGCATTGTGCGACCCCCTCTGTTACGATATCTGGTAAAGACAGAGGACCTGGATATGCCGGACAACCTGCCAGAGTCAATCAATTGCAGCCACTCGAACGCCCTGGAATTCATTGAGGATGTTGTACGGCCGCTGGAGCACTCACTTGATGAAGATGCGCCCGTACCTCGTGATCTTCAGCGGCGGGTACAAGAAGCATCCCGTGAGGCTGGCTTTTTTTACAAGACACAGCCTGCGGAATACGGGGGCAACCCCGGCACCCAACTTGAACTCACCTTATTGAGGGAGACTTTTGCTGCAGCCAATTTGCGCCTTGGCGCTTTTGTTTTTGGACCCACACCCGGCCTCTTGCACTCGGCGGAGGGGCAGTTAAAAGAACAATATCTCGATCCGGTCATGCGCGGAGAAAAACGCAGTGCCTTTGCGTTTACGGAACCGGATGACGCTGAGAGACCAACGCGGGCAACGATAGTTGGCGATGAACTGATCGTCAATGGCCGGAAGTCTTACGTGACTGGAGGTGCAACCGCCGACTTCATTTCAACGTTGGTGAATCTGGAACATGAGGATGGCAGCAAGGCGGGTACCGCGATGGTTGTTATAGACCGCCTGGCTGAAGGCGTGAAGATAGATCGTGAGTTTGTTTCCATGGAAGGTGGCGGCCACGTTTCCATGACCTTCGAGAATGTGCATGTGCCCGCCTGGCACATGATCGGCAAACCGGGGGAGGGTATGCCGCGAGCATTGGGTATTATTGGCAATGTCAGACTCATGGTATCTGCGGAGGCAACAGGAATATGCCTGTGGGTACTGGACTTTGTGGAAAGTCATCTTCTCGCACCCCATCGTAGTGGAATACCTCTGGGTGAACGCGAGGGCGTACGACTTCGATTGGCCGACATGCGAATCGAGACTTATATGGCCCGTAGTGGTTTGTATCGAACAGCAAGGCTGGCCGATACCGATGCGAACATTGTTAACGAGACTATGGCCACCAAGGTGTTTTGCAGCGAGACGGCGGGTAAGGTTGTAGATACGGCCGTACAACTGGTGGGCGGGGAGGCCCTGGTGAGAGGACACCCGTTGGAACGCTTGTATCGTCGGGTCAGATCGTTGCGGCTGGTGGAAGGTGCAAATGATTTACTTCGTCTGAATCTCGTCAAGGGAAAGCTGGAACTTGGCAAGGGGCGTGTTTGAAAGCTAATGCTGGTGGATATTACTGCGGTGCACCTTTATCCGTTCGTTTCTTCCATTGTTGGCTTAAGGTTTCGCAACTTGATCCGAACTGAAGCCAACGCAACGAACAAAGCGACTATAATCAGTTCAACGATGAAAGGCGTCATGAGTGATGAGGTGACGCCGTCGATGAGAAACCCGGCAAGTCGCCCAACGGCCGCTGTGCCGATTAGCAGTGTGGCGCAGAACAGAAATGTATTGGCATGCGTACTATCGCGAACGCCCAGCGCGGTTATGACACCTGTTGAAAAGAAAAACGCACCCAGGTCCGCGCGCATGGTTGCTATACCGCCAATACCTACGGGCTCAATGTAAAATGCCGAGGCCAGGTTATGAGGTACAAACAACCACTGTAATCCAAGGAATACGAAGAAGAGAGCTAACAAAAGGGTCAGACCTTTCAATATCATCGATAGGGTAGTCATTGTGCTTCCGGCAAATACGTCGTTATTTTTCTGGTCATATCAGCGTGGGGGATTGGGGATTGGCTACTTCTTCTCCCAGGGCGACCGACTCAGATCGCGGGATTCGAACACCGCTTTACCGGAGTGCGAATGCTCGCCCTTGTCCTCCCGGTTTTCTTTTTCTTCCTCTTCCTTTTCGGTTTCTCGCTGACGGCCGTAATATTCCCGAGGCTGTTCGGGTTCAATATCCTTGGCACCGAAGGAGGCTTTGCCGGCGCTTTGATACTTTCGTTCTTCGAGTTTACGCCGGATTTCCTCGGGTGTTCGAGCGATATCAGACTTATCTGCCGTCTCTGTTGACCTTTTCTTCGGTTCCGGCTCTGTTTCGGGTGTCGGCTTAGACGCCGATTTTACATTGTTGCCGTGCGGCAGGCTGGATGTCAGATCTTTGGCTTCGAACACAGCCCGTCCCTTCGGTTGCTCGGGACGCGCCTTGTTGGTGGCGCCGCGGTGAATCAGGTTGGCCAGCATGGCCAGTTCTCGTGACGCCGAATAGATGCCGCTATCCAGGAATTCGTCAACGTCTTCGAGATCCCGTTCTTCTTGTTCGGTGACCAGATACTGGTTTCGATCGAGTTCTCGTTCACCGACGTCCCGGTTAAACAGTTCCTTGAGTGAATCACTCTGCTGCCTGCGCTCTGTCATAGTGACGTGCGGCTCGAGCTTTTTGCGCCGTGCCAGCACACGGTTTTCCAGACGATCCCGGGAATCTTCGAGCTCCCTATGAGCCTGGTGGAGACACGCAACTGGAATTTCACTGTTAAGAATATGCCTGACAGTTACAATACGGGCGTGAATCACTTCATGGCGTTCGGTCCGCAGCTCAAGGCGTTTCTCGTCTCCACTGTGCTCCAGATTATGATCGAGCTCGTCTATGGCGTGTTGTAGAGTCTCTTTGGATTCCAGATCGAGGGTGCAATAATCCGAATCGGCGTACTTGTGCCGGAAACGGTCCAGGGCACTCAAGAGCTGTTCCTCGATCTCCTCAAGTGTCGCGTCTATGTTGTCAAGAAAATCGCTCATGAAACTGTCATATAATGGATATACGTGCTTGCTTATAATAGGGATGCCCTGATACCGGCAAGGGGCCAAGTGTAAATATTTTGCAACACAGATGGAAGCTTCCATTTGTCGGAATATTTATCTACCGCTCATCGGGATCTTCCGGGCCTACAAAATCCTTGATTGCCTTGAGAATTTGCCGACAGGTTACCTGACCGACCAGTTTTCCATCCACGACCACCGGCCGTCTTCGATGCTTATGATCCAGCATTGAGCTGGCTACATCGATAATGTCATCGTGGGGATGATTGACCTCGATTTCCCGGGTCATCATCTCCTCAACCGTCGCCACATAGCTTCCGCCATCATTGTAGACGCTCTGGATCATGGCTCTCAGGCAATCCAGTTCCGACAGCATACCGACCAGGTTATCGTCATCATCGACTACGGTTACGCCGGACACTTTGTTCTTGAGAATGTGATGCGAGGCTTCAAATATATTCATCCGGGCCGTGACCGTGACCGGCTTTTGAAGCATATAGTGTCTGACTTCTATTGATTTCGCCATGGTCCTGGCCTCCGTATCGTTTATGCCAGCGTCATGACACCAGCGTTTCAGTAACCGTATTAACCATTTCAATGACGGGCGTCGGATAAACGCCCAGTGCCAGCAACATCAGCGTCAATATGAGCACTACGCAGCTGCCCGCAACTGGCATCGGTATCGCCGGATGTGCACCGTCTGACTTCATTGTCATGGTGAATATGATTCGCAGATAGTAAAACAAACCGATGCCACTACCAACTATGACGGCGCCCAGCAGCAGCCAGAGGCTGCCCTGAACGCCGGCGGCAAAGATGTAGAACTTGCCGATGAAGCCCACGGTCAGTGGAATGCCTGCCAGGGACAGCATCATGGCGGTAAAGGTGGTGGCAAGTACGGGTTTGCGCCAGAACAGGCCTTCGTAATGACTCAAATCGCTCGAATCGCGGTCGTGGCTGTCTATGGACATAACGGTGACCACCGCGAAGGCGCCCAACGTCGTAATGAAATAGGCAATCAGAAAGTAAGAGGCTGCCTCTATGGCGAGGGCGGTACCACCGGCAACTCCGCCTGCGATGAAAGCCACCATCAGGTAACCCAGATGTGCGATCGAAGAATAAGCGAGAATTCGTTTAACATCGGTCTGCATCAGGGCGAGAAGATTACCGACGAGCATGGACGCGATGGCGACGATAGACAGGCCCAGAACCACGCTTTGATATTGGTAAGCCTCGGTGAGTACAAAGAATCGTAACAGCACCACGAATATAGCCCCTTTGGAAACAGTGGCCACAAAGGCCGTGACCGGTGCAGGCGCACCTTCGTAGACATCCGGCGTCCATATATGGAACGGCACCAGGGAGAGCTTGAACATTAAACCCGCGAGTATCATCGACAATGCTGCCAATAAATAATAGTGGCCGCTACCGGAAGCCGGCCAATCCAGCGCGGCGAGCTGGTGGAATGAGAGCGTGCCCAGGGCAGCGAACAGCAGGGCGATCCCGAACAGAATAAAGGCGGAGGACATGCCGGACAGGATCAGGTACTTCAATGCCGCTTCCAGCGACAGCAGCCCTTTGGCGGGCCAGGAAATCAATGCATACAGTGAAATACCCAATAGCTCCAGGCCGAGTATGAAAGAGGCGAAGTGTGTACTGGACGCCAGCACCATGGCGCCGAGTGTAGCCAGTAAAGTCAGGATGAAAAACTCGTCCGGGTGTTCGCCCCGGTGTTTCAGATAGTCGAAGGACAACAGCAAAACACCCGCGCTGGTCATTACAATCAGCGCGGAAAAGAGCAGCGCGTATCCATCTATCATGATGAGTGGTGTTACCTGAACGGGTGCACCGGTATAAACCAGCCAAATGCTCCCTAGCGTGAGGGCGAGCCCGCCGATGGATATGACACAGGTTGCCCGGAGGTTCCGCCAGAATGCCACCACAATTAATAACACCAGGATTACACTACCCAGCGTGATCATGGGAAGCAGGGAAAACAGTTCCTGATGGGTCATGGTGTACCTCCCAGCCAGGCTTCAGGCGCCCCGGTAATTTGGTACAGGCTGGCGAGGACAGGGTCCAGCATATCGAATACGGGCTGTGGATAAAGCCCCAGGAACACCAGCCCGACCATCATCAGAACCATGATCGTCACCTCTTTCGTGCCGAAGTCTTCAAGGTCCTGACGAGTTGCGTTTCGCTCACCCTGAAATACACGCTGCATGGCGATCAGGGCGTACACCGCCGCTGTAATAAGCCCTAGTGCGGCAATGACAGTAATAGTGACGTTCACCTTGAAGGCGCCCATCAGTACCAGGAATTCGCCCACAAAGTTACCGAGGCCGGGCATGCCCAGAGAGGCGACGATAAAGAACATGGCAATGGCGCCCATGCGTGGCATATCGAGCCACAAGCCACCCATCTCGGGCATCTCACGGGTATGCAACCGGTGCTGCAGGGCCCCGGCCAACATGAATAATGCGGCTGTGGAGAAACCATGGGCGATCATCTGAATGACTGAACCTTGCAGCGTCAATTCATTCCAGGCGTAGACACCGATCAAGACAAAACCCATATGGCTGACACTGCTGTAGGCGACCAGGCGCTTGAAGTCGGTCTGGGCGAAGGCGAGCACTGCCCCGTATATGACGCTCACGGCGCCGAGTGTCATTGCCAGTTGGGCGATGTCCACAGCAGCTTCAGGGAATAACGGGACGGTAAATCTTATCAGACCGTAAGCGCCGGTCTTCAGCAATATACCGGCCAGCAAGACACTGGCGGCTGTCGGCGCCTGGGTGTGAGCATCCGGTAACCAGGTGTGGAACGGCACTCCGGGTAACTTGACCACAAAGGTGATGAAAAACCCGAGCATGACGTAGAAGGCGACATCAGGGTCAAGGTTCGCGCCCAGCAATGAAAAATAATTGAAAGTGAATATCCCGCTACTGGCCTGGTTGAAAAAGACAAGTGCCAATATGGATAACAACATTAACAACCCGCTGATCTGGGTGAATAAAAAGAATTTCATTGCCGCATAAGCGCGTTGCTCATGGCCCCAGATTGCAATCAGAAAATACATGGGAACGAGCATGACTTCCCAGAACATAAAGAAAAGGAACAGATCCAAAGCGACAAACACGCCGACTACACCTGCAAGCGTCCACATCAGATTGAACTGAAAGAAACCGGGTCGATAATCGATTTCCGACCAGGAGGAAATGATCGCCACAACACCAAGAAAAATTGTTAGTGCCACCATCAGCAGGCTCAATCCATCGAGCGCGAAGATGAAACTGATTCCAAAACGCGGAATCCATTCGAATTGCAGAAGCAGGATCCAGCTTGAAGCCGTGTCACCCAGACTGATCATTTCATTCGCACCGCTGAGGAAGAGTGGCACGGTCAATATTCCACAGACGATAACGGTGATCAGAGAGACCCAGTTCGGTAAATCGGGGTGCCATTTCTCAGATAGCCACGCGGCCAGACCACCGAGAATAAGCAGGAGGATAATCAATAGCAGCAACATATCAGATTACCCCCAGAATAATGGCCGCCAACACGACGAGGCCACCGGTAATCGTTGCTGCATACCACCTTAGCTGACCTGTCTGCGTAATAGACGTCAGGTCATGGAGTATCGCGGTTGCACCGGCGGTGCCGTTATAGATCCAGTCGATGGCATCGTTCTTGTTGATTCGGGTAAGAAAGTACCAGGGGCGCACGAAGCATCGGTCATATAACCAATCCATGGCCCACTGGCTTGCCCAGAATCTTCTAACGGATTGTCCCGCTAGCGATTCGGTTAACGTGCTGGCACTGATCGTTCGTGTCAGAAAGAGCAGGTAGGCGATCAGAATACCCACCAGCGGGACGATCAGAGTGATCCCTGCAATCGTGGTATCGTGGGAGACCTCGGCTACCGGAAATACCGACCCGACAGGGATATGCAACCATCCACCGATGATGGACAGGGCGCAGAGTATGATGAGAGGAACAGCCATCTGCCAGCCGGCAGGCGCAGAGGGTTCGGTGCGAGCTTCGCCGAAAAAGACAACAAACACGAGCCGGAAACTGTAAATCGACGTTAACAGCGCGCCCAGCAGGCCTCCAGCCCACAGCCAGTGGCCCGCTCCGCCTGACCCCCATGCCGAGAGCAGTATTTCATCCTTGCTGAAGAAGCCGGCCGTCAACGGAAAGGACGCGAGGGCCGCGCTGCCGATTAACATGCTCCAGAAGGCCACGGGTAGTCGCGTTCGGAGCCCACCCATTTTGTAGATATCGTGTTCATGATGCAGGCTGTATATGACGGCGCCTGCACCGAGAAATAACAATGCCTTAAAGAAGGCGTGGGTCATCAAATGAAAAATACCCGCGGACCAGGCACCAACGCCGAGCGCCAGAAACATGTAGCCGATCTGACTAATGGTGGAATAAGCGAGAATGCGTTTGATATCTGTTTGTGTCAGCGCTGTGCAGGCGGCCATGAGCAGTGTGAGTACACCGATAATGGCCACAACCAGTTGAGCCGTCGGTGCTAACAAAAACAGTTCGTGGGTTCTGGCAATCAAGTAGACACCGGCAGTAACCATGGTAGCGGCGTGTATTAATGCACTCACCGGCGTTGGGCCCGCCATTGCGTCAGGCAGCCAGGTTTGTAGCGGTAACTGGGCGGATTTACCGACAGCACCACCGACCAGCAACAGGGCGGCAATGGTGGGTATGGCGTCGCCGGGTTGCCAGGCGTCATTGGCCCTGTCCATCAATGGTTGAATGTCCAATGTTCCCAGGTGGTAGAAGAGCAGGAACAAGCCAACGGCCATGGCTGTATCGCCAATACGTGTAACGATGAATGCTTTCCGGGCCGCCTGGCCGTTCGCCGGATCCGCGTGCCAAAAGCCAATCAACAGATAGCTGCACAGGCCGACACCTTCCCACCCGAGGTACAGCAACAGTAAATTATCCCCCAGGACCAGGATGAGCATGGCGCTTACGAACAAGTTCATGTAGGCGAAGAATCGGCTGTAATCGGCGTCATCCCACATGAACAAAGATGAATACACATGGATAAGAAAGCCGACCCCCGTGATGACAAACATCATGGTGAGTGAGAGGCCGTCCAGATAAAAACTGATGTCCGGAGAGAACCCGCCTACATTCATCCAGGTGTAAAGCCGGTAGACAAAGGGATCGGATGACTCGCCAAGCAGGTATTCGATACCAATAAGAGCCGTAATTATTGCTGACAGTCCGACTGAGCCTACACCCACTGCCGCGACAGTGGGTTTTTGCAGATGACCTGCAGTGGCAAACAGAATAATAAACCCTGCAAGGGGCAGGATGGGGACCAGCCAGATGAGTTCGAGCATCCTAACCTCTCATGTGGTTTGCACGGTCTATATCCAGGGACTGAAGTCGCCGATGAGCCTGAAGCAGTAACCCAAGTCCGACGGCAACTTCCGCGGCTGCTATGCTAAGGATTAGCATAAACATTATCTGTCCATCTGCTACGCCCCAGTGTGCACCTGCCGCAACAAACGCCAGTGCGCATGCGTTCAACATGATTTCCAATGACATGAGGATAAAAATCATATTTCGGCGAACCATAACCCCGGTTGCGCCGATACAAAAGAGTATTGCGGCGAGCAGTAATACATGTTCAAGAGGAATGGTCAGTGCTTGTTCCATTATTCTTCTTCCCTGCCTTCACGAAGATATCGATAGCCCAGGTGATATGCGCCTACCAGTCCTGCCAATAACAACATGGAGGCAATTTCCACAGCCAGCACGTAGGCACCAAAGAGCTCGATGCCAACCGCCTTGGGTGTAACAACCTCGCCCGACAGAGCATGTGTGCCAGAGGAGAGAACAAAAATCAGTTCTGCGAGCAGCACAACTGTCAGCAAGGAGGGCAGAATCCACATGCGTGGCTGTAGCAACTGATGTTCCGCTTCTTCACCCGCAGAACCAAGATTCAGCATCATGACCACGAAAACAAACAGCACCATAATGGCGCCAGCGTAGATAATGACCTCCAGAGCAGCCGCAAACGGCGCACCCAGGAGAAAGAAAATCACCGCCGTGCTCAGTAACGACAGGATCAAGTAGATCAATGCGTGCGAGGCATTGTGGCGGGTGATCGCCAGTATTGTGGAAACCAGCGCTATCGTCGCAGCAATGTAAAATAATCCTGACTCTAACAAGTGTGTGTCCTATCGTTACGTCATTTTTAAGGCAGCAAACTCCTGACATCTTCCGGGGGCGCTTCATTTTCGGCGTCACCCTTGTCTTTACCGCCGATTGCTTTGCCGGCCACATTATAAAAGCAGTAGCCGGGGTACTTGCCGACGCCATCTATTAACAGGTTCTCCTTTTCGTAAACCATATTCTGGCGATCGTATTCACACATCTCAAAGTCCGGCGTTAGTTGTATGGCATACGTCGGACAAGCTTCCTCACACATCCCGCACAATATACATCTGGAAAAATTGATACGGAAAAATTCGGGATACCAACGGCCGTGTTCGTCCTCGGTTTTTTGCAATGCGATACAATCCACGGGGCAGGCCACGGCACACAGATTACAGGCGACACATCGCTCAGTGCCGTCCGGGTCACGACTTAAAATAATGCGCCCGCGATATCTCGGCGGCAGATAAGGCATCTCTTCCGGATACTGTACGGTTTCCCAGCGAGGTAAACTGTGTTTAAGAATTGTCCAAATGGTTCTCAGTTGACTGACGAAAACGTTAAGCATGCCAAGAACTCCTGATATTCGTCCCGCACAGTCCAGAATTTATACCCATAGCAAAACCGCCCCTGTAAGCATCAGGTTGAAAAGTGTTAGAGGCAGCATGAACTTCCATCCCCAGGCCATTAGTTGATCGTATCGGGGCCGGGGAATCGACGCTCGCAACAGGATAAAAAAACAAATAAAGAAGAATGTTTTTAAACCGAACCAGATAATGGGTGGCAGGAATGCCGGACCCAGCCAGCCTCCGAAGAACAAAGTCGCGATCATCGAGGAAATAAGTATCACGCCAAGATATTCGCTAAGCATGAACATGCCGAATTTCATTCCGGAGTATTCGGTGTGAAATCCGGCGACAAGCTCGTGCTCAGCCTCCGGCAAGTCGAACGGAAGGCGATGGCTCTCGGCGACCCCTGCTACCATGAACACGATAAAGCCGAGGATTTGCGGGAATATGAACCAGCCATCCCGCTGTGACTCG
Organism: Pseudomonadales bacterium; assembly: GCA_040905125.1. Lineage (GTDB taxonomy): Bacteria > Pseudomonadota > Gammaproteobacteria > Pseudomonadales > Azotimanducaceae > JBBDSF01. The sequence goes on from JBBDSF010000017.1 coordinate 50,358, forward strand.
ACAATATCCACCAGGCTGAAGGAGCCTGTCAGCATCACGATGCCCATCAGGGAAAGACCCATGAACACTTCGTAACTGATCATTTGTGCGGCTGACCGCAAGCCGCCCAGTAAGGCGTACTTATTGTTGGAAGCAAGCCCGCCAAGCAATACGCTGTAGACCGCAAGAGATGTCATGCCAAGGAAAAACAGCAAGGCGATATTCAGGTCGGCCACAAAAATGCCGGGTGCATAAGGGACAATGGCGAAGCCGAGTAACATGGCGGTCAGCGCGATGGTGGGTGCCAGGATAAATACCGGTCGATCGGCGAATGGAGGCACCCAGTCTTCCTTGGATATCAATTTGATCACGTCGGCAATGGCCAGTCCGATGCCGAAGGGGCCTACGCGATTGGGACCCAGCCTGTCTTGCCATAAGGCAAGGACGCGTCGTTCGAACCACACCAGTACGGCAGCAACGGTCATTGCCGTACCGAGGATGCCGAAGATGATGAAATAGATAACAAACTCTTCCATCATATCTTCCTGTCGCTGCTAAATACCCGGGCCCGATCTGTCTCCCGTCGAACCCAGTTCGTTGCTTTGCGAATTCGTAGCGCGTTTGAAGAGCAAAGGTGTCGCGTTGCCATCAATTGGGCCGGATACGCCATACAATCGTCAGCCATGTGCGGGTCCACCGCCACTTCCAGTTGCCAGGTATCACCGTCCAGTTCGTATTCGATGCCGTCCCCGTTGGCCACGCCGAGGGATTGGGCAAGGGCGTTGCCAACCATGCAATAGGGGCGAGGGATAAGATCAGCGATGGCCCTGGAATGACTTGACAGCTCATCACTGCCGAAAATGTGGTGGCGTCTTACCAGTGGCAATGCATTGCGGTCGGTCCCGGAGGTCTCCAGGGAATAAGGTTCACTGGTGTGACCACCCTTGAGCAGACGGACACCGGGGTCTCCTCCTTTGAGCGGACCGCCTGTTTCGTCCTGGAATTTGCCCACAGACTGACTTGAGTTCCAGCCGGGTGCCCACACGTAAGGTCTCAAGGCCGGCTGGCGACGAGGCCAGGTTCCCTCCATGCTGAAGGCCAGCGGAGCCTCCGTGTCTTCAGGCGGTTTCGGCTCGTGAACGCTGAGGTGGGCATTCATGGCGGTTCTGCCGCTGTACCGGGGCGACATTCTGGCGACTTTCATACCGGCTTCGCGGTAGTCTCGGCCGGGGGCGGCATCTCCTGCGGCGGCCAGAGCGGGAATGTTCGACGCGCAATCGCTTATCAGGTCATCCATATGATGCAAATGCGCGAATTCCGGTCGAGCCAACAAGTGCGCTGTGTCGGTTAACCAGGACCAGGCCGGCACAATACCTTGCTCAGGCGTAAACGCGGCGTAAGAAAGCTGCGCGGTACCTTCATTATTGACAAAGGTACCATGTGATTCCGCAAACGTCGCTGCAGGTAGCGCAACATCCGCGACCGATGTCGTCTCGTTGTCCATATGATCGATGACGATCATATGTTTTACTTTTTCTCTCAGGGCCTTGAATTGTGCCGGAGACAGGCGATATGAGAGATCGTTTTCCAGCACGATAACGGTATCGATCGTATCCTCTTCAAGAATTGATTCAAGATACCGGCCGGACTGCATCATCGTTACCCCGACACTGTTGCATTCATCGGCGCACAACATGATGCCTGCTTCGTCGTTTGTCCCAGCCAGCGCAGCCGCTATGTTGGCGGCTGCTTTCAGAATGCCGCTGTGTTGAAGGCCGGTCCCTGAAACGACTAATGGCTTTTTAGCCTTCTCCAGGATTCTAACAATTTCATCAAGGTGAGTATCGCTGGCACCATCGGACGGAAAGCTATCGTCGAGCCGATTCGCGATGGCGAAACCCAGCCTGGCAATGTCATCCGGTGATTGTCGAAGCCGGACCGTGGCAACGTCATCAAGACGATCTTCACAGGGCGTTAATAATATGAGGGGGCTGACTTGATCCTGGGTCAATTTCCTCACCGCGGCGTCATTCCAGACAGGGATTTGCGCATCCTCTGCAAGCCTTTTCGCTTCGTTTCGCGTCGCCTGGCGCAAGGACAGTGCGAGACGGGGCGCGTGGTTGGTGACGTCCTCGCCGAGGACAATAACGGCGTCGTATTCTTCTGTCTCGGCCATTGCGGGTAAAGTAGCGGACGTATTCGAGATGATGTCCAGCATCAGTTCATGAACCCGGCCACTTGTCTCGTTCATGCCCGGGAAGAAATTGTCCATGCCGACCAGCCTGGCCAATGCGTAATTGGATTCAATCGTGGCCCGCGGCGATCCGATTCCTGCCACTCGGGAACTTTGCCGAATCAGTCGACTGACGGACTCGAGCGCATCTTCGCGGCTAACCGGATCATAGGTTCTCTGTTCATTGCGAATACCCGCGATCCGTAATCTGGCGTCGCTGTTGACAAAATCTCCGCCAAATCTGCCCCGGTCACACAGGAAATATCCGTTGACCCTGTGGTTATAGCGATTATGGATACGTCTCAATTCACCATAGCGTTCTGCCGTGGAGGTATTGCAACCCAGCGAGCAGCCGGTGCAGATAGTGGGTGCTGACTGAAGGTCCCATTTTCTCGTGTATCGCTGGCCGAGCGGCTTATCCGTAAAAACGCCGGTGGGGCAAACTTCCACAAGGTTACCGGCAAACTCGTTTTCGAGCACACCGTCCTCGGCACGACCAAAATAGACGCGATCTCTGGAGGCAAAGGCGCCGAGATCGCGTCCTCCCGCGTAGTCCTGATAAAAGCGCACACATCGATAACAAGTGATGCAACGGTTCATTTCATGGCCGATCAGGGGACCCAGATATTGATTTCGAAAGGTCACCTTGGCGCCACGATATTTTCGGTCCCTGTGTCCGACCAATACCGTCATGTCCTGCAAGTGGCATTCGCCGCCCTCTTCGCAAACAGGACAGTCATGGGGATGGTTAACCATTAAACCTTCAACAACGCGCTCACGGAAATTCCGGGCATTTTGACTATCGATGGAGAATAGTGCCCCTTCGGCCACGGGCGTCATACATGACATGACGATACGTCCGCGATCGTCGTCTTCATCCCGATACTGCACGACAGCACATTGCCTGCACGCCCCGATGGAACCCATATCCGGGTGCCAGCAAAAGTAGGGTACATTGATGTCACGTTCGAGCAATGCTTCCAGCAAATTTTTGCCGGCTGGCAGCTCTACGGGTTGGCCGTCAATGTATACTGTCGCCATTGAGCCTCCCCTGTGCTGGATTGTTTGACGGATCAATGATCATACGGACACCGTTGTTCATCCACATGTTGTTTGAATTCATCACCAAAATAGTTCATCGCACTGCTTAGCGGTTCGATTGCGCCCGGTGCATGGGCGCAATGAGTATTACCTATCGGTCCAATGTATCGAATCTGTTCTTCGAGTATCTCAAGATCCTCCGGCGTGCCTTTACCTTGTTCGATGCCTTTGAGGATTTTGTACACCCAGGGCAACCCTTCACGACATGGCGTGCAAAAACCGCACGACTCCCTTGCGAAGAACATCTCGAGATTGGCCACCATGCCCACGGGGCAGGTTTTGTCATCGAGTATGATCATTGTGCCGGTCCCCATGCGGCTGCCCGCTTTCATGATAACGTCATAATCCATTGGCAAGTCGAGGTGTTCCGGGGTCAAAAAGTCAGTCGATCCTCCGCCCGGGAGAAATCCCTTGAGCTTATATCCATCCTGCATACCGCCGGCGTATTCCTCCAGAATTTCCCGCACGGGCGTCCCCATGGGTAATTCCCAACAGCCTGGTTTCTTGACGCGTCCACTGGCGCCGAACAATTTGGTACCCGCATCGTCGCCGCGTCCCAACGATTTAAACCAGTCGGCGCCGTGTTTGACGATGTGAAC
>JBBDSF010000017.1:54369-59268 GCA_040905125.1 Pseudomonadales bacterium
ATCATGCCCTCGATCAGCTGATGAGGATCATTTTCCAGAATCAGGCGATCCTTGAAGGCTCCCGGTTCCATCTCGTCGGCATTGGCAATCAGATACTTGTGCCCGGTGGTACCTTCCATAGGTACAAAGCTCCACTTGAGCCCCGTGGGAAATCCAGCGCCACCCCGGCCACGCAGGTTGGAATCCTTGAGTGTCTGCAGGATGTCACCGGGGTCTATGTGACTAACGGTGTTCCGCAATGCCTCATATCCGCCATTTTGTTCGTAGGCGGCAAGATCCGTGGGTGGTCTGCCCGGCGCGATGTTGTCGGTGAGTGGCGTCTCCATATCAGGACTCCCCACCGGCATCGACATCGAACAGCTCATCGATACTGTCTACCGTCAGGTCGTGATGAAGTTCTTTATCGATCATCATCACGGGCGCGTGATCGCAGTCACCGAGGCAGGTTATCGGTATGAGCGTATATTTCCCGTCGGCAGTGGTTTCGCCCGGATTGATGCCCAATCGTTTTGTGATGCGAGAATTGATTGCCTCGCACCCCATAATCCAGCAGCTAACACTGTCGCAAACCAGGATAATCTTTTCTCCCACCGGTTTCCGGAAAATGAGATTATAGAAAGTGGCGATGCCATCCAGCTCATCCACGCTCATATCTAACAACCGTGCGATGGCGGCCAGGCTCTCGTCTGAAATCCAGCCTCGATAGGATTGAACGATTTTTAGCGCATCGATTGCCGCGGAATGACGGTTGGGCAGACACGCTATTTCCGCTTCGATTTCCGCGACTTCCTCTTCGCTAAGAGAGCTGATTATGTTTACCTGGGCTTCACTCATGTTTCAATACTCATCATCGTGCTAGCGATCCACGTCGGCCATCACAAAGTCAATGCTGCCTAAAATGGCAATTAAATCCGCCACCAACAAGCCTCTGGAGATCAATGGAATCTGTTGCAGATGCGGGAAAGAGGGCGTCCTGATTCGGGTTCGATAGGAAATGGTGCCGCCATCACTGATCAGGTAATACGCATTATTTCCCTTGGTTGCTTCGATATTGACCGAACATTCACCCGCAGGAATAACGGGTCCCCAGCTGACGTTCAGAAAATGGTGAATCAGGGTCTCGATGTCGTGCATGGTGCGTTCTTTGGGCGGTGGTGTAGTCAGCGGGTGATCGGACTTGTAAGGCCCCGGCGGCATGTTGTCGAGACACTGCTCGATAATTCGCAGACTTTGCCGGATTTCATCGACGCGGACCCGGGCCCGGTCGTAGGAATCCCCTTTATCATAAACGGGCACATCGAACTCGAACTGATCATAGCCGCCATAAGGACGATCCCGGCGCATATCGAAGTCCATGCCCGTCGCACGCAAGCCGGGACCAGTTACGCCCCAGTCCAGCGCTTCTTCTTTGGTATAAGCACCGATTCCCTGGGTACGTTGTTTCAAGATGCTGTTTTGCATGGCCATCTTGTCGAAGTGGTCCATGCGCGCCGGCATCCAATCGAGGAAATCGCGGACCATCTGGTCCCAGCCGTTAGGCAAATCCTGGGCAACACCGCCGATCCGGAACCAGGCGGGGTGCATTCGTCCACCGGTAATAGCTTCGATAATCCTGAATATGCGTTCGCGATCGGAGAACATATAGAACACGGGTGACATCTGACCCACGTCCTGGACAAATGTGCCGTAGAAAACGAGATGGCTGGCGATTCGGAAAAACTCCGCGAGCATAATGCGAATCACTTTTGCCCGGTCAGGTACTTCGATACCGCCCAACTTTTCTACCGCCATGACGTAGGGCAGGTTATTCATCACGCCGCCGAGATAATCGATACGGTCCGTGTACGGTATATAGGTGTGCCATGATTGACGTTCACCCATTTTTTCCGCGCCACGATGGTGGTAGCCGATTTCCGGGACGGCATCGACGATGACCTCGCCGTCAAGCTGGAGTACGATTCTGAAGACTCCGTGAACTGACGGATGATTGGGTCCCAGGTTCAAAAACATAAACTCGGTGTTCTCGTGCCTGCGCTCGAGTCCCCAGTCTTCCGGATTAAATCTCAGTGCTTCCTGTTCCTTGTCCTGGCGTTCTTCGGACCATTCCAGGGGCCCCATTTCGGTGGCCCGGGCGGGATGATCCTTGCGAAGGGCATGCCCTTGCCAGGTGGGTGGCAGAAGAATTCGATACAGGTGTGGGTGCCCTGAAAATTCGATGCCAAACATGTCCCACGCTTCGCGCTCGTACCAGTCCGCGTTGGGCCATATATCCCGGATGGTTGGCAGGCTGCAGTCTTCCTCGTTCAGTGCTACCTTGAGTCGCAGATCCCGGACCGGGTTAAACGACATCAGATGATAGACAACGGTAAAATCCGCCGTCGGTTGTGTGTCTCGATACTGCCGTGTTCTCTCGTCGATTCCGCAAAGGTCGAACAACATGTCGAACCGCGCGGCAGATTCGAACTTGAGATAGTTGACCACTGAGTGAATCGCTGACCGGGGCACCCACAAGGTCGGAATTTCATCCACTGTGTTTTGTTGACCAAACGAGGTCTCCGGAAACCGCTCTCGAAGTTCCGAAATCACATCATTTTGCTGGTCAACAGAAAGTGCGGACACTTTTGGTTCTTCCCCCCTACTGAACCGTCAGGTTAAACATCCCCCGGTTCTCTTAGCGTGGTCTCTCGCATACGTCGCTCGTTGTGCAGATCTCGCTGGCTGACCCTTTCAGGTTTGAATACCTGTTGATCTTTCACCACCCAGCTCAACGGCCTTTTCTCTTTTCCGACGGCATCCTGAAGCATCATCAGGCCTTGTAATAAAGAATCTGGTCTTGGCGGGCATCCGGGTACATAGACATCCACCGGAATAAACTGGTCCACGCCCTGAACGACGCTGTAAATGTCGTACATGCCCCCGGAGTTCGCGCAGGAGCCCATGGAAATGACCCACTTGGGCTCGAGGAGCTGTTCGTACAATCGCTGTATGACTGGCGCCATTTTCAGAAAGCATGTACCTGAAATGACCATCAGGTCTGCCTGGCGCGGTGTTGCCCGAATAACCTCCGAGCCGAAGCGGGCAATGTCGAACCGTGATGTGAACGAGGTTGCCATTTCTACATAACAACAGGACAGACCGAAATTAAACGGCCAGATGGAGTATTTACGGCCCCAGGCGAGCACATCTTCGAGCGTGGAAAACATGACGTTCTTGCGGATATGATCGTCAAGCGCACCTTCGGTCTGCTTGACGGGAATCTGTTCATCGACCTTGCTCAGGCTCCACTCCATCGCTGCCTCCTTTGCGCCCCGACATTCGTTCTGGTTTTCTTGCCCCAGTCCAGGGCACCGGATTTCCATTCGTAGACAAGGGCTACCACAAGGATGAAGATGAAGACGGATATCGCCAGGTACCCGAATACGCCGAGTTCATAGAAGGCGATCGCCCAGGCGAAGATGAATACTGTCTCCAGATCGAATATCACGAACAACATGGCAACCAGATAAAATTCAACCGATATGGGGATATTCGAGCTGCCCAGATGCACGACCCCGGATTCGAACGGTTCGCCCGTGGCACGCCTGATTGTGGATTTTTGCCCAATCAGGGAGGAGACAATCAATATGGCGATCACCAGAGAGATGACGAGTGCAAAATAGACGACCAGTGGCCAGAGGGAAGATTCAGTCAACTGGACTCACTCCCTGCCGATAGCAATAATCTGTCACGTGATGGCGTTGCTGAAATCAGACAGCGAAGAGCGAAGATCGGACTGCTGTATATTGTCATTACCGAACTCCAGGAGCCTGTCGGTACATCTACTTCTACTGCGTTTACTTCTCGGGTCTTGGAATGTCTTGTAAAGCTGATTCGACTCTTGTTCGTCGTCATAGCGGTACCAGTCACCGCAAGAGCTGTCAGTAATGTACACCTGTCAGGGGCTCGCACGCAATAGGGGGCAGGGGTCACCTGTGCGCTGAAATGGGGTATAATTATCCATGGTACAGGCCGTAACCGGTTATCCTCTGCACCCCCGGACCGACGGGTCCCTTAAGGCGTATCACGATTTTATCAGTATGCCCCCATGAATGAATCAGTTAAACATCTGTCCGATATAGCGCTCGCATCTTTTAACCGGGACGGCTATCTAATTGTACCGGCATTGCTTGCTGACTCTGTATGCGAGCGGATGTCGAAGGTGGCCCGCGAGCACCTTTCGGCTACCCTCGCGCCGGTTGAGTTTGAGACCGATATTCAGTATCCGGGTGCGCCTGAAGACAGGGACAGCGCGGGTGGAGATACGGTGAGACGCCTGCTGAATGCGTGCTCCAGAGATTCGATATTTCGCAGTTGGGCGACCTCGGCCGACCTCCGGCACACGCTGGCGCAATTGTTCGGCGATGACGCTATTGTTCTGTCTCAATCTCACCACAACTGTGTGATGACCAAGGTGCCGGGGCACAGCAGTGCGACCTTGTGGCACCAGGACAATCGGTACTGGAGTTTCGATAAGGAAAATCTGATCAGTGTCTGGCTGGCGTTGGGTGCCGAGAATCACGCTAACGGTTGCCTCTACGTCATTCCGGGCAGCCATGAATTGGACATTGCGCCGGGCAGATTCGATGCCTCTCTGTTTTTACGGCCTGATCTGCCGGAAAATCGGCGACTCATTGCCAGCGCGCGCGCGGTGGAACTGGCAAGAGGCGATGTTTTGTTTTTCCACAGCCGGTTGTTCCATGCCGCGGGAAGGAACACGACATCGGAAACGAAGTTCTCTCTTGTGCTTACGTATCATGAAGCCTCGAACTATCCGATCAGCGGTACGCGGTCGGCGCGATACCCCGGTATTAACCTTTAGCCACATTATTCATGAATACCAGATTCTGGTGGAGGACGGGG
>JBBDSF010000018.1:0-1952 GCA_040905125.1 Pseudomonadales bacterium
CGATAGTGGGTCCTGCAGCAGTGATCGCCGCAGGGACCATGGGCGCTGGTGCCGTCGCTTCGCTTATCCTCGCGGGTGCGTGGTTTCGCTATGACCTTCTCTGGGTGGTTTTGGTCATCCTGCCGTTATTTGTCGTATCCGTCGATACATCTTCGCGAATCGGTACCTTGACCCCGGAAGAAGGCATGTTTGCCCTCATCAGGCGCCAGATTAATCCCGGCGTTGCCTGGCTGTTACTGCTCATCAATGTGCCGGTTCACGTGCTGATTATGATGGGACAAGTGTCGGTTATGACGTCGGCGCTTCTGTCGACTTTCGGATTCTATCCGCCTCAGCCTGACAGTGTTGCAAACTATACGGATAATTACGGCATCGCAGAGGTGGTACTCGGCATCCTTTGTGCCGCGGCGATTCTCTGGCTGGTACTGTCCCATGGTTATAAGCGCATGCAGCGCGCCATGACAGGACTGATGATATTGATGTTTGTCTGTTTTCTGGTTGTCGCGTTCCGGGGCTTTATTGAACTGCCCGACATACTGACCGGTTTTATCCCTTCTATTCCACCAGACCTTGAGCGACCAGACGGGCCACCCAGGATCGCCACCAGTTCTATTATCGCCATGGCCGGCGCGGCCCTGGCGCCTGCCGCTTTGCTGGGCATGCCTTACTTGAGTGAAGATGCAAAGCAAACCGCCAGCGATCTCAAAGAAAATTTTCGGAGATCTATCGTCAATCTTGGCGTTATATTTGGTGCGTATGCGATATTTGTCGTCATTGCCGGAGGGTTTGCACTTTACCCGCTGGCGAATAACGCGGAGATCGAAACAGTGCATGAAGCCGGACGGGTTTTGCATAGCGCGTTTCCGGAACCATTCACCGCAACCGGCTCGATTATCTTCTCGCTCGGTGTTTTTACCGCGGCGATTACGACCCTTATTGTTGCGGCACAGGTTACGGCCTATTTCTGCCTGGATATGGTCAATAAAAGCTGGCACTTTACCGCTGATAACAGATTATTCCATCTAGTGCTGATCACGCTGATTATGGGCGCTGCCATCCTCGCGCCATTCTGGACTTTTCCCGCCATGTTAAAAGTTGTACTACTGATGGGAATCAACGTCCTTGTCATTCCAATGGTGTATGTCGTCCTTATCTACCTCGTCAACGTCAGATCGGTGGTTGGCGAGTACACAGCGGAATGGTGGAGGAATGGATTACTGTTGCTGGGACTGGCATTATCGATTGCGCTGGCAATACACAAAGTACCCCACTACATTGAGACACTGACAGGCTAAACGCCAATAACAGGAGGACATCAATATGTCAGATTCAAAAGGCCCGCGATTCAAGCGAACCGATCACGTCTCTTTGACTGTCCCGGACCTCGAGGCAGCCATTAAATTTTACACGGAAGTGTTTGACGCTACGTTACGTTACCAAATGGGTCCGTTCGATGCGGCCGAAATTCCTGAGATGCCCGACGGGCGTGACTGGACGGAAGCACACGTCAATGTACCCGGCGCCCGGCTGAACATCGCGATGCTGCAGTTGACTGAAAATCTCGGCATGGAACTGTTCGAGTATGAAAAGCCCGCTGATGCCGCATCGACGCCACCGCGAAACTGCGACGTGGGGGCACGGCATGTGTGCCTTGAAGTCGACGATGTGGAAGAGGCCATTGAGTATCTGCAGAAAAACAATTGCACGCCTCTGGCAGGTCCGATCGTCTCCAAGGATGGTCCCGCACCGGACTCACTGTCCTGGTATGTGCTCGATCCTTTTGGCAATCAACTGGAACTGGTTCAATTCACCTGAGAGAGCTCTGCTATGGCAATATTTAATTTATCCAGGCGCGCCACCTGCATCATTGCAGCGCTTTCAATCGCCACATTGCTCGGCGCTTGTCAATCGACTGTGGCCGCCGATGACAAACAGCCGCTTACGCTGGACGC
>JBBDSF010000019.1:0-11896 GCA_040905125.1 Pseudomonadales bacterium
CGGAGGGCTTCACCCAGTTGCATCCGTCGCCACCGATTACGCAGTGCGATGGCGACTGCACGTTTGGCATCGCTTTGGCCAATAATATGCTTGTCCAGTTCCTGGACGATTTTCCGGGGAGTCAAATTCGACATTCTTGATAAGTCCGCTATTCAAATATTTCAATAAGTAATTTCTTCAATGGTGCGCTCGTGATTTGTGTAGACACAAATATCCGCGGCGATACTTAAACCCTTTTCGACAATCTCGGCTGCGGAGAGATCAGTGGCCTCAAGCAATGCGCGGGCGGCAGATTGAGCATAGGGACCGCCCGAGCCAATGGCCATGATGCCCTGTTCCGGTTCAATGACATCTCCATTACCCGTGATAATAAGGGAGGCATCTTTGTTCGCGACAGTCAGTAGCGCTTCGAGGCGGCGTAAGGCACGATCCGTTCGCCAATCCTTTGCCAGTTCGACAGCGGCTCGTAGCAGGTTACCTTGATGTTTCTCCAGTTGGCCTTCAAAACGTTCGAACAGGGTGAAGGCATCCGCAGTTCCGCCGGCGAAGCCCGCGATGACCTGATCCTGATACAGGCGCCGTACTTTGCGGGCGTTGCCTTTCATGATGGTATCGCCCATCGACACCTGGCCGTCGCCGCCAATGACGACGGAGTTATTACGCCTTACGGATAGTATAGTGGTTCCGCGGTATTGCTCCAAAAGTGATTCCTGTCTATGCGTGTGGAATTAATAGATCTGGGGTCTGGCTGTCATAATTCAAGGGTAGCCCCGGGGATACTTCTACTGTGTCACCCGCAAAGCGATCGATTCAATTTCCGCTTCCGCGAGTTTGTCCTGGGCGCGGTTCAATTCCAGGTCTGAATGCAAGGGGCCAACCATCACGCGGTGCCATTGCCGGCCGTCTACCTCGATTTCCCTGGAAAAAACGTCGAGACCCAGAAGGATGAGTTCCGCCCTTAACTTGTCGGCATCCTCGGGATTGCGAAACGAACCGGCCTGTAGCAGATAAGCATAATCTTCTTCTACGCTGACTTTGTTGCCATCGGATCCATATTCTTCGACGACTGGTACTTCGAGGTTTGGAAAGATTTCATAGAAATCCCACTGCATCTCCTCCACCTGTTGTTCGCCTTCTTGTTTGTCGTGCTCCCGTACTTTGGAAGCATGATCTCCGCCGGGATCGCCCGGCACGAAGTACCAAAGATAGATCAGGAAGGCCACGAAGAATCCGGCAGTAAAACCGGTGACAAAAAACACCCATCGAGGTAAACCGGAGGCAGGTTTCATCTTGTCGTGACGTTTGGCGTAATCATGAACCATATAGTTTGCTCGCCGAGAATGTTGCTATTGTACTGAGGGTATACCCGCAGACACAAAATAAATCGACCAGTAGTCGAGCCGGTCACAGGCCTTGTCTCGAATAGTTGTTCAGAACAGGTCGACGGGATCGACGTCGACTGACCATCGCACCTTGCGGGCGGTTCGCATTTGATCGGCGACTTCGACACAGTGTTTGACTGTGTTTTGCAGCGCATGACGATTGGAGCTGCTTACCAGAAGTTGAGCGCGATGTTTGCCTGCTCGTTTCTCCATGGGAGATGGTATGGGACCCAACAGCTCTACAGAGTCGTTCGGTAGAACCTGGCCCGCTATTTCGCCCAGAAATTCAAGAGGCAAGGATTTGGATAGTGCCTCGGCGCGAAAAAGTGTCAGATAGCGGTAGGGTGGTAATTCATGTTGCTCGCGCTCGTTCAATATTTTTCGCGCGAATGCCAGATAACCTTCGTGTATCAGTGTGCCCAGTCTCGGATCTTCAGGGAAATGGGTCTGCATTGCGACGACTCCCGGCTTGTCCGCCCGGCCGGAACGGCCGCCCACCTGAAGAATTAATTGTCCCATTTTTTCGATGGCCTTGAAGTCAGCGCTATAAAACCCGGAATCCACGTCGACGATGGCGGCAAGCGTTACATCCGGGAAATGGTGCCCCTTGGCAAGGAGTTGTGTACCAATTAAAACAGCCGGTTCGCCGCGGCGGAGGTCGCGAATGACGTCTTCCATATAGTCTTTTTTTCGCGTCGTATCGCCGTCGATTCTGACAATCTTGTGACCTGGCAACAGGCGTCCCAAAGTCTGTTCCAGACGTTCGGTACCGGCGCCCAGAGGTACAAGTTCTGTAGAGGCGCAGTCAGGGCAGTTGGATGTCACCCGATTGGTGCTTCCACAGTGATGACATATCAATGCTCTGCGCGAGTGATGATAGGTGAGCCTGGCATCACATCGATGACATTTGGCGATCCAGCCGCAATCGCGACACAGTAACACTGGTGCAAATCCGCGGCGGTTTAGAAATACCAGTACCTGATTACCGTTACCAAGATGTTCTCTGACAAGTTCAGTGAGATCGGCGGAGAAGCCTTCATCCAACCATTGATTGCGGATGTTAATAACCCGGTATTGAGCCGGTTTTGCGTCGCCTGGCCGGCGACTCAGGTTCAACTGTTGATATTTCCCCTGGGTTACGTTGTGAAGGGTCTCCATGGACGGTGTGGCAGAACCCAGAATCACAGGCAAATCCTCAAGGCGGCCACGCATCACCGCGAGGTCTCGTGCCGAGTAACGAAAACCGTCTTGCTGTTTGAACGAAGCATCGTGTTCCTCGTCCACAACAATGAGCCCGGGATTGGCGAGTGGAGTAAATATGGCCGAGCGGGTACCAATGATAATACCGGCAGCGCCGGTTTCGGCCGCCCGCCAGGCATCCATGCGTTCACGGTCGGTGAGGCCCGAATGAAGCACCTCAATCCTTGCTGAAAATCGCCGCGTAAATCGAGCCACTGTCTGTGGCGTCAGCCCGATTTCCGGGACCAGCACCAGGGCCTGTTTGCCGACTCGAAGCATATTTTCAATCAGGCGCAGGTACACTTCTGTCTTGCCGCTGCCGGTAATGCCATAGAGTAGCCAGACGCCGGAGCTGTTGATCGCCTCAATAGCTTGCTGTTGTTCATCGTAGAGTTCGATATCGGGGATATTGATCTCTATCTCATCCGGGTCGAAACGTTGCAGGCTCTCTGTTTGTGTCTGCCAGCATGCCAGGTCTTTCTCGATAACGCTGTTGATAACACTTCGTGACATGTCCAGATGCTTGAGCTCTGTCGCCGACAGTCCGGACTCTGATTGCCTCAATTCTTGAACCAGTGCGGCTTGCCTCGGTGCTCTGGTCAAATCCGATGCATCGGCGGTGTTGGTCGCTACCAGCATCTGAGTGACGCTCGACCGGTCGTTGCCAACTCGCAGCAATCGCGGCAAAGCAGCTGCCATGACCTCGCCGATTGGGTGATGGTAATAATCCGCTGCCCATCGGCATAACCGCATCATCGTGGCAGGCAGGACAGGCCATTCATCCAGAACTTCGAGGGCCTGGCGCATCTTGGCGGGAGAAATCTGCGCGGTGGATGACGTGCCAAGCAGAATGCCCACTATTTGTTGGCGTCCGAATGGCACTTTTATCCGGACACCCGCATCGAGCCTTTCGGGATTTACGCCGGTAGGCGGGAAATATTGGAAGGTGCGCCGTAAGGGCGTCGGCACAGCAACTTCCAGGTAAAAAGGATCATTGGTCATAGGCCTGTCATTATGCCATGGTCGCCTTTGCAGGGTTGCCATTGTGTGCTGTTCTGGTATGATTCGCGTCCTTCTGAACCAGGCGCTTGAAACAGGTGGTGAGACCATGAAACCCGACATACATCCGCAGTACCAGGAAATATCAGCAACCTGCAGCTGCGGCAACGTAATCAAGACCCGGTCGACGGTCGCTCACGATATCCATCTGGAGGTGTGCTCTCAGTGCCATCCGTTTTACACCGGGAAGCAGAAGATGATCGACTCCGCGGGTCGAATCGATCGCTTTAATAAACGGTTTAATCGCGGCAAGAGTAAGGGCGCCTAGAAAATCTGCTGCAGGGGTTCCTCGGAGCCATCGTCTTGTCTGGCGAGTCCCGGCGCACGGGGAGGGACATTTTCTTCTCGAAAGATTTCAAATACCGCGTTTGGATGTGACGCATCCACTCGGTAGCCAGTTTCCGGGTCGATGCGCGCAGTCACGAGCCCATTGGGCATCGGCAGTTCCGAGGACTCGCTTTCCGGGGGTAACGCCTCTTTCATAAATTCAATCCACGTTTCAATAGGCGTCGTCGATCCCCATTCACGATTGCCGACGGGACTGTTGTCGCCGAAACCTGCCCAGACAGTCGCGACGAGATCGTGGGTATATCCCGAAAACCAGATATCCGCATCGTTGGTGGTGCCTGTCTTGCCTTTCAGATCCCCGCGTTCCAGCGCCCGTCGGGCCTTGGTCGCGGTACCGCGACTGACCACATCGGAGAGGATGCTGTTCATGATATAGGCGACCCGCGGCTCGATAATTCGCGGTGCAGCGGGTCCCGCTTCGCACTCGCCGTCACAAACCGTTGGTGGCTCTGCCTTGTAAATGTTGCCCTCGTTAATGGACTCCACTTCCTTGATGGCATAAGGATCAACTTTATAACCCCCGTTGGCGAAGGCAGCATAGCCGGTCGCGAGATCGAGGGGTGACAGCGCGATAGTGCCCCCGCCAAAGGCAAGCTGAACATTGACAGGAAAATTGCTGGTATCGAAGCCGAATTGCCGGACATACTCGATGGCGTTCGCAGGCCCATAGTCCAGAATGACTCTCAGGGAAACAAGATTGATAGACCGGTAAAGTGCCTCGCGAACACGAACCTTGCCATGAAACACATTGCCTGAGTTTCTGGGTCGATAGACCTCTTCAAGCTCGCCGCCCGGGAGGACGATGGGGGCATCGTTATAGATGGATGCCGGGGTCAATCCGTGTTCCAGCGCACCTGCATAGAAAAACGGTTTGAAGCCGGATCCCGGCTGACGGCGTGCCTGCGTGACGTGGTTGAATTGGTTGGCATGGAAATCATAGCCACCCACCAGGGCTTTTATGGCGCCGTCTGCAGGTGCAAGTGCAACCAGTCCGCCTTGAATATTGGGCACTTGTCCCAGCGCCCAGCCCCCGTCCTCCCTGCGTTCGATGCGGATCATATCGCCTGTCTGAGCTATGTCGCTGGCAGAATCGGGCCGACGTCCCCGGGTGTTGACGTTGATATAGGGGCGTGCCCACTTGAGCCCTTCCCAGGGAATCGTGACGACTTCCAGCTCGGTAGTGAGCACATCCATCTCATCGGCCCGGGTTTCCGTAACGATTGCGGGATACTGATTGCCCACTGTTCGGGCATCTTCCAGGGCAGTGAGCCACGGTTCCGGCCAGCTGACCTCTGCCACCTGCTCCAGACGCTGGCGAACGTAGGCGTCGGTCCCTGCGAGTTGCCGGTATTCCGGTCCACGATAACCGTGTCGCCGGTCATATTCGTTGAGCTTGGTGGTCAGTGCCCGGCGCGCCGCATCCTGCATCTGGCTATGGACGGTGGTGTGAACAACCAGTCCGCGTTTGTAGATGTCATTGCCATAATCTGTAAGTAAGCGCTTACGAATCATCTCGGCCACATAATACGCGGGTGCTTCGATATCTCTGCCGTGAACCTTTGCAGTCAACGGTGCGCCAATGGCGTCGACATATTGATCGTAGCGAATGGAATTCTGTTCCAGCATCCGTCGGAGTACCAGATTACGCCTGTCCAGTGCTCTGACCGGCCCGTTGATTGGGTTACCGGCCTCCGGCGCCTTGGGAATGCCTGCAAGCATGGCTAACTGAGGCAAATTCAGCTCGTTGATACCCTTCCCATAATAGGTATTGGCCGCGGCCTGAATCCCAAAGGAATGTTTGCCAAAGGAGATGATGTTCAGGTAGAGAGTGAGGACTTCCTTCTTGTCGAGCTCCTTTTCGACCTTAAGGGCGAGTAGCATCTCCTTGAATTTCCTGATAAATCTTACATCTCTGTCGCCCGAAACGTTTTTCACCAGTTGCATCGTGATGGTGCTGGCCCCTGTTGTGATTTCCCCTTTGTTGCTAATTAACTGCCAGGTCGCATTAGTCAGGGTAATCAGGTCGATACCGCCATGCTCGAAAAATCGCTTGTCCTCCGTGTTCAGGAGTGCGTCGATGAACAGGGGAGGTATTTCCTCGTAAGAGACAGGTGTCAGTCGCTCGCCAAATTCCTGAATCAGTTTGCCGTCTTCACTGTAGATCTGCAGAGGCGCCCGTAGTTTGACGTCCGTAAAGCTTTCTACTTCCGGGATTTGGGGGTTTAGATACAGGTACGCGGCGGTCAAAATGAGGACTGTGCCACAAAAACCGGCAAAGAAAGACCATAGAATGTACCGGGTTGGGCCGTGCATCTGGTTCTCGGTGTCGCGGAGTCGTTAAAAAAGACAATTATAAAGCCTATGAACCTCAAAATCTGGCTAAAGTTCACGCGATCGTCGGGTAAGCCCGGGCATGACGACAGGCGAAAAATGATTATAATGGTTTGCCCCCATAGGGTAGATTTTGAAAATTGTCCAAAAAATGAACCTTTTACGGGATTTTTTTCATTTAAATTGTTTGCGCTCGGGTTAAAGGTGTTATTTAATGTGATATTGCATATATCCACTGTAAGTACGTGTGCGCATAGGAATTTATAGTGTTTAGCTTACTGAACAAGGGACCGAATACGATGCTGGGGCTGGATATCAGCTCCACGTCCGTCAAATTGCTTGAATTAAGCAAGTCCGGGGATAAGTATCGGGTCGAGGCTTATGGCGTGGAGCCGTTGCCTGAAAATGCTGTTGTGGAAAAGAACATCAGCGATGTGGAAGGTGTCGGCGAGGCCATTCAGCGGTTGGTGGAACGCTCGAAGACCAAGGTGAAACAAACGGCGGTGGCAGTCGCGGGCTCTGCGGTGATTACCAAGACCATCGAAATGTCGGCCAATCAGACTGAAGATGATATGGAAAATCAACTGCAGGTCGAAGCCGATCAATATATACCTTACCCGCTGGACGAAGTAGCGCTCGACTTTGAAGTTCAGGGTCCATCATCCAGGAACGAAGATCAGGTCGAGGTGCTGTTGGCAGCCTGCCGACGAGAGAATGTGGAGATGCGTCAGGCCGCGCTGGAGATTGGTGGATTAAAAGCGAAAGTCGTCGATATTGAGGCGCACTGTATGCAACGCGCATTCGAATTGATCCGTGAGCAGTTCGAGACGGATGAAGAAGACCAGATTATCGCCATCATCGATATCGGGGCGACAATGACGACGCTGAGTGTGCTTACAGACTCTGGTACTCCCTATACGAGAGAGCAGCTATTTGGCGGCAAGCAGTTGACTGAGGAAATTCAAAGGCGATACAGCCTGTCAGTAGAAGAAGCCGGCCTTGCTAAAAAGCAAGGTGGCTTGCCGGACGATTATGAGACGGAAGTCTTACAACCTTTTAAAGAGGCGGTTGTTCAGCAGGTTACGCGGTCGCTGCAGTTTTTCTATTCGTCCAGCGCATACGACGATGTGGATCACATCATTCTGGCTGGCGGTACATCATCGATAGATGGCCTCGCCGATATGGTGTCGGCCAAACTGGGAACTCCGACATCTATCGCCAATCCTTTTTTGAACATGTCGCTGTCTTCGAAAGTCAACGAAACCTCATTGAGTAATGACGCTCCTGCCATGATGATAGCTTGCGGGTTGGCTATGAGGAGTTTCGACTAATGGCCGATATTAAAATTAACCTGCTTCCCTGGCGGGAAGAGCTAAGGGAGCAGAAGAAAAGAGAGTTTCTGAATGTCCTTGTGGGCGTATTGGTGCTTGCAGGCGTGATTATTTTCGGTATCGACAGATATTATAGCGCGGAGATCGATACCCAGACGGCCCGCAACAAATTTCTATCTGACAAAATAGCGACGCTGGAAGAGCGTATTGCTGAAATTGAGATGTTGAAACAAAAACGTAATGAGCTGCTTTCACGGATGAAAGTTATACAGGATTTACAGGGGAATCGACCGGTTATTGTGCGCGTATTTGATGAGTTGGCCCGCCAACTTGCCGACAAAGTTTTCTTTACCAGTCTGGAATTTAGTAATAAGCAACTAAAGGTTGTTGGTGTCGCGGAGTCGAATAACAGAATTTCCAGTCAGTTGAGGAACTTCGAAGAGTCTGACTGGTTTCGTGACCCGAACGTCACCAGTATTGATGCCGATCCTTCCTTTGGCCCACAAGCGAGCCGGTTTAATTTGACTGTCAAGCAGGATGCGCCCAAGAAAGATGAGGGAGGTGAGTAGCCATGGCAATGCAGGACATGATTGAAAGTCTGCAAAATTTTGATATGCAGCAGCTGAACGACTTCAACAACGTTGGGTCATGGCCTCTGGCAGTTAAAGTCATCTTGTGGGCAATCGCGTTCGTGGGTGCTTTGGCGCTCGGCTATTTCCTGCATGTTACAAACTTGCAAACCGAATTGAACAGTGTGCAACAAAAAGAAACGCAGCTTCGCTCGGAATACGAAGAAAAGGCGTTTGAAGCTGCGCACCTTGAAGCTTACCGAAGACAACAAAAGGAGATGGAAGAGTCGTTTGAAGCAATTCTCCGGCAGTTACCCAGCGATACCGAAATACCGGGGTTGATCGAGGATATAACTTTGGTGGGATTGAAAAATGGTCTTTCCTTTACAAGTATCGATTTGCAGACTGAAAGACAGCACGAGTTCTATGTCGAAAAACCGATCAAAATTGTCGTAACGGGTAATTATCATCAGCTGGGGTCATTTGTAAGCGATGTAGCAGACTTGTCGCGAATTGTGACGCTTCACGATTTTAATATTTCACCGGAAGGCCGCAGGCAGGGAAGTCGTGGAGCTGACGGTGATGTGTTACGTATGACCATAACGGCAAAAACCTATAGATATAACGATGAGCGGGCGTAGGCGCATTTCAGATGATGAATTTGATCCGTCTGAGACATAATTTAACGAGCGGCTTCAAGGTGGGTCTTGTGCTTCTGGCAATCGGCTCGGTTTCCGCATGTTCGTCAGATAATCAGTTTGCTGATATCAAGCAATTTATGGCGGAGATAGAAAGAAAGCCGAAAGGTGATATCCCGCCGCTGCCGGAGTTTGAGTCATACCAACCGTTTAGCTATGCCGCAAGTAATCGGCGTAGCCCGTTTGAGCCGCCTGTGGTAGTGCCACCGGAGACGGAGCAGCAACGAAGAAATGTGGGCGTCAAACCGCCCAGTGATCACGTCAAACAATATTTGGAAAGGTTCGAGCTTTCATCATTGGACATGGTTGGTACTTTGCAGCAGGACAATGACACCTGGGCGTTGATACAGGATCCGGAAGGCGGTGTGCATCGTGTACAGGTCGGGGATTACCTGGGTACAAACTGGGGCAAGATCGAGTCCATTGAAGAGACACAATTAGATGTCACGGAAATTGTAAGTGACGGAGCCGATGGTTGGTTGCGCAGGCCGCGAACCGTCGAGTTAAGAGGCGTTGGCGAGGGTTAAATGTCCGTGACCAATACAGGATTTATCTGGGGGCATAGCATGGCAACCGCAAAAATGAAGAAACAGACCGGGAATATGAACAAAGGAGGGGGAGCGATGGCTGTCCTGGCGAGAACGTTATTTTTGGTGCTGTCGATAATATCTATGTCCGCGGTTGGCAAGGTGACTCTGCAAGATATCGAGTTTTCCTCGTTGCCGGGGGATAAAACCGAGATACGCATGAAGTTTGACGGTAAGCCTCCCGAGCCCACCGGCTATACCATTGAGCAGCCTGCGAGGATTGCACTGGACCTTACAGATGTGACCAGTGCGCTCAAGAGCAGACAACATTCCCTTGGCAGCGGTAATGCTCGGTCGGTAACAGTGATGGAATCCGGTGGCCGGACGAGGGTTATCGTCGCCATGACTGAACTGGTGGGGTACTCGGCACGGGTTGAAGGTAATTCCCTTTACGTGCTCGTTGGCCAGGATGCACCAGAACGGCGAGTGGCTGAAGGCAGAGAGGGGGTGCTGGAAGAACCCGTAGCGACCAGAGCTTATCGAGACGAGGCCGGTGCGTCACTCAAGGGCGTTGACTTCCGCCGAGGAGCACAAGGAGAAGGCCGGGTCATTGTCGAATTATCGGAACCGGGCATTGGCGTCGATGTGGCGACGGAGGGTGGCGATATTCGGGTTCAGTTTACCGGTGCCCATATACCGGACAGGTTACAAAGACGACTTGATGTAACGGATTTCGCCACACCGGTTTTATCGGTGGCCACCGTGCCCGAGGGTGACGATGCGGTGCTCAGGGTAACACCTACCGGAGATTATGATTATCTGGCTTACCAGGCGGACGATACATTTACACTTGAAGTTAAACGGCTGACTCCGGCAGACATGGAAGCGGGCGCGGACCGTCGATTTAAATACGATGGTGAAAGGCTGTCTCTTAACTTTCAGGATATCGAAATTCGCTCGGTCCTTCAGCTGATTGCAGACTTTACGGACATGAATTTGGTTGCCAGCGATACCATCAGTGGCCGTATCACGTTGCGTCTCAAAAATGTGCCCTGGGATCAGGCACTGGATATTATTTTGAAAACCAAGGGCCTGGCGAAACGCGAAGACGGAAATGTGCTAATGGTAGCGCCCGCATCTGAACTGGCGGCCCGGGAAAAGCTCGAGCTGGAAAGTCGTCAACAAATTTCCGAGTTGGCACCCATGCGAACCGAGTTTATTGAAGTGAAATACGCCAATGCCGCGGAAATATTCAATCTTTTCCAGAGTAGTGGTGATGGTGATGGTGTACTCTCCGAACGAGGTAATGTCATTGTCGATGAACGCACCAATTCGATCATTTTGACGGACACAGCGGAGAAGATTAGTGAATTCAGGTCGGTACTCGACAGGCTGGATGTGCCGGTTCGACAGGTGCAAATAGAGGCCAGAATCGTCACGGCCAATGCGAATTTCAGCGAGCAGTTGGGCGTTCGGTGGGGCGGTCTCGGTAGAGGAAATACCTTTGACAACAATGGCTTCCGGGGCGGCGGTTCGTTATCGACGCTGGAAGGTATAGAACAAGATGGGGAGCTGCCGTCTTTGAGTCCGCCGGACGGCCTTATGGTGGATCTGGGTGTCAGTGGGGATGGTGCAAGTTCGTTTGCGGTCGGGTTGCTGAATAACGATTACATGTTGGAGTTGGAATTGTCCGCCCTCGAACAAGAAGGTAACGGTGAGGTTATTTCCCGGCCCAAGGTTATTACTGCGGACAAGCAGCAGGCCACGATTTCATCGGGTACAGAGATCCCCTATCAAGAGGCATCATCGAGTGGTGCGACAGCAACTTCCTTTGCTTCTGCGACCCTTGGCCTCGACGTCAAACCTCAGATAACGCCTGATGACCGCATTATCCTGCAGTTGGAAGTAAAACAGGATGAAGTCGGTGCGGTCTTCAATGGCGTCCCGAGTATCAATACCAATCGAGTCCAGACGCAAGTGCTTGTTAATGATGGCGAGACCGTGGTACTGGGCGGTATTTTCACCACACGTGATACGAGATCGACGACCAAGACTCCGTTTCTGGGCGATTTGCCTTATGTGGGTCGACTGTTCAAACGCAACACGATGAGTTCGGATAAGGAAGAGTTGCTGATCTTCATCACGCCTCGATTGATTCAGGGATCCTTGACAAGTCGGTAAACCTCCATGGGAGATAGTCAGTGTGCCTGGCTGGTAAAATAGTCGCGCACTGGCTAAAGTTGATGAGATGGAGTCCCTGGCCGACAGATCGCGCAATATTTTCCTCATCGGTCCTATGGGGGTCGGTAAGACGACTATCGGCAAAATGCTGGCTGCTGAATTGAGCCTGACATTTTACGATT
This sequence comes from Pseudomonadales bacterium, assembly GCA_040905125.1. Lineage (GTDB taxonomy): Bacteria > Pseudomonadota > Gammaproteobacteria > Pseudomonadales > Azotimanducaceae > JBBDSF01. The sequence goes on from JBBDSF010000019.1 coordinate 11,848, forward strand.
CCGATCATGAGATTGAGCGCCGGGCCGGCGCGGATATTGCCTGGATATT
>JBBDSF010000020.1:0-11880 GCA_040905125.1 Pseudomonadales bacterium
GTTTCAATCTCGGACGGCAGTCCAGCCACTTCCTGCTGCAGGACTTCGCGATCCGCGTCATCCAGCCGTGTCCAAACGTCCGGTTTTTGAAAGCGTTCAACCGCTTCCTGGTGCATTCTGACGATGAAGTTTTCGCAATTCATGGCTGCAACTTCATCGTATAGTTGCCTGGTTAGCGAACCTGTCAGCGCGGATTCGGAGTCGAGTTCAGGTACAGCCTGAATGTGACCCACCAATTGAACACGGGCGCGAAACAGGCGTGTGCCCAGGGGGACGCCGCCGCCTCGTTCAATCCCGTCCGGATTCTCTTTGAAGAAATCGAAATTGAAGCAGAAGTCGAAGACGCGAAAATTCAGCTTGTCGTCGTCAGGGCCGAACAGGTCGGGACATAGCCGGGTGCCGCGCCCAATCATCTGCCAGAACTTGATCTTCGAATATACCGGTTTGAAGAAGACCAGATTCGCCACCTCGGGTATGTCGATCCCCGTGTCCAGCATATCAACGGAGATGGCAAGGTGAGGTTCTTTGTCCTTTTGCGAGAAGTCATCGAGCAGACTTTGCGGATACTTCGCATAATTATCAATGATGCGGGCAAAGTGACCCTTGTAGTGCGGGTAGTGATGGTTGAATCGCTTCTCGATAAACTTGGCATGCTCGTGATTTCTGGCGAATAAAATGGTCTTCGCCAGGCGGTCACCCCCCTCGACCTTGTGGCCATGTTGCATCAGGTGCTGGAGTACCTTATCCACCGTATCTTTGTTGAACAGCCAGCTATTGATGGCAGAAGCATTGACATGGTCGGGCAGACCGTTCTCGTCCACGTCGTCACCCCAGTCGAGTGCCTCCCATTGTTCTTTCTCCTCATCACTTAGCGAGTCGTAATCGATACCCTCACGCGGAAATTTGAGGTCTATCTGCTGGACCTGCGGTGGCACAAGAAAGCCGTCCGCGACCGCGGTCTCGAGTTCATAGGCATCAGTGGGCATGCCGGGCTCGAGGTCAAAGAGACTATAAGTGTTCCGGTCGACCTGATCGCGGGGTGTCGCTGTCAGTCCGACCAGCAACGAATCAAAGTAGCTGAAGATCGCGCCGAACTTTTGATACACCGAGCGATGCGCCTCATCGATAATGACCAGGTCGAAGTGACCGACGCTGAATCGCGCCTCGTTACCCCTGGTCTCGTCGATAAGGCCCATCATGGTGGGATAGGTACACACGTAGACCCGGCCCGCTTTATCTTTTTCCGTCACCAGATTGACGGGACTCGATTCTGGCAAGTGAGTCTTGAAGGCACTGACCGCCTGGTTAACCAACGAGACTCGATCCGCCAGAAACAGTGCTCGCTTCACCCAACCGGCTCGTTGCAGCAGATCGACAAGCGCAATCGCCGTTCGGGTTTTGCCCGTACCCGTGGCCATGACCAGCAGGGCTTTGCGACGCGCCTGCGCGAACTGCTCGCCGATACTGCCGATCGCGCGCTTCTGATAGTAACGCTCGACGATGGCATCCTTCACCTGCGCGACATCGAGTGGCTCACGCTGCTCGCGGCGATGGATCAGTGAGGCCAGTTCATCCTTCTTGTAAAAGCCTGCAACAGGACGCGGCGGGTAAAAGCGATCATCCCACAGGAATGTCTTATAGCCGTTGGTGAAGAAGATGATGGGGCGCTGACCATGCATCGCCTCCATGCAGTCGGCGTAGAGTTTCGCTTGCTGCTGCCCGACCTCGGGATCTACCGTGGTCTTCTTGGCCTCGACGACCGCCAGGGGCTTACCGTCATCGCCCCACAAGACGTAATCAACATAGCCGATACCAGAACCGCTCGGCATCCCCGTGACTTCGTACTCGCGATCTCTCGCCTGATCCAAAGCCCAACCGGCGCGCTGCAGGGCAAGGTCGATGAGGAGCTTGCGCGTCTTATCCTCGTTCCAATCGTGGGTCTCGGGAATCGCCTCGTTTTCTGCCTTGATCGCTGCGATTTGCTCACGCAAAGTGGCGATCTCACTCTCGACTTCCCTGCGCGCTTCGTCCGCCGCATCGCGCTCTGCCTTCAGGGCTTCAAGTTCAGCGATGGATGCCGTTGTGGACGCGGACGCGGCTTTGGGAATGAGCGATTCATCGAACGACTTTCCCTTAAGGTTATCCGCGCCTTTTCGTAGATAGGTGCGACCAGCCCAGTACATGACATGTGAGAGTTCGCGCACAAGGTCCAGCGCGTTTTCCGGCGACGGGGTCTTCTTGCCGTGAACCGCCTTGTTCCCGGCAATGCGAATATATTGCGTCTTCTGCCAAACGGCTTCCGGCATCAATTCGCGAAATGCGGGATTACGGATGTACTCGTCCAGGCTTTGGACTTTAGGCGGCGTTAACGCCTTGTCCACGTGATAAATGCGCTTGACCAGATTCTCCAGCGCATGGCGCGCATGGAAACAGGATGCTCGTGGATCAACGTAGATTTGTCGTTCCGCATTGCTGGCACTCTCCGCCGCGTGGAAGAACTCTTGTTCCAGGAACGCGAAGTTGGCGGAGATATCCATCGGGCTCTAAAGCTCCCCTCGGAAGGCACGGGATTGCAGGGACGCGAAGAGCGTATCGAGTTCGGCTAGGTGGGCGCGCTGGTTCGCCTTTTGTTGTTCGATGGATTCGACGATCGCGGCGAAGCGATGTTGGAGGTCGAGGGGCGGGCGGAACACAGGGAGCTTCCGTAGCTCTCTCACGTTCAGGTGTTTCGAAGTTGACCCCGCCATTAATCGACTTAGCCTTTCTGGAGCAAGGTCGTGAAGCAGGAGGTGCAACAAGAATTTCGGATGCAACTTGCTCTCGATGACCCGAAGCTGCACAAGTCGCTGCCCCATACACAGGCGCATGCCGTCGGCCACCAGAGCCAGTACTCCGACGGTCCCTTCACGGCTTAGAATAATATCGTTCGGGAGGATCTCGCTACGTTTGGTGCGCTCCTTGTAGTCCTTTTCAGTGACGAAGCGTGTGTCATCCCATATCCACTCTCCCTTGCCGAGATTGGATGTGCGCAAGCAGATGACACCCGATTCACTCCACCGAGGCGTCGAGTGCGGGCAGTCGATCACCTTCTCGCAAAGTTCCTCGAGCGAAGGTTTCTCCCACCCCATCGGATTGGTGACAGGGTCGCCGAACATGTCGAGGAAGGTGGATTGGAGGAGCGTATCGAGCTGGGCGAGGGCCTCGCGGCGTTTGGCCCGCAAGGCGTCCGCCGCATCCAGAATCCCCGCAATCCGCTTTTGCTCGGCGAGGGGCGGGAGGGGGATCGGGGCCTCCGCGAGGTTTCCCAGCTTGATGTACTTGATGATCCCACCAACGCTTTGCTCCCTGAGCGTCTCAAGGTAGTTCTCAAGAAAGTGGTAGACGTAACGGAGATCAAGATCGCCTTTTGATTCTGGCCGTGCCTCGACGATGTAAGTCCGCTGATAAGCGTCAAACTTTCCCTCGTAGTACTTAACGTTCAGGTCTCCGTTTCCTGCGACAAGCACGCATTCACAGTCATACGAGAAACTGTCGATACGTAACGGTTGTCCCGCGCACGTGAAGAAAGGATATTTGCCATTCTCCGAACTGGCATTCGCGTCAAGCTTGCCCGTGCGAATCTTCGTGAGGTCGCCGAGATGCATGGTGGATAAGGTCACCCCAGCATTCCCTCCAACTCCTCACGCCCGTTCGCGATCTCCTCCTCCAGCGTGGCCAACCGCTCAAGGATCACCTTAGGTGGTTCGTACTCCACCGCCTCGTACTCCACCTCCTTGTAACGGTTGATGGAGAGATCGTAGTCGTTGGCCGCGATCTCGGCCTTGGGCACGAGGAAGCTCTGGTCCGTCCGCGCGCGCTTCTTCTCGGCATTGCCTTTGGTTTGTAGAGAGCGCCAGCGGGAAAGAATGTCAGCAAGATCGCTCTTGTCCGGCTGCGGGGTCCGCTTGTCATCGAGGGAAAATCCGTCGGCCTGCATGTTGTAGAACCAGACGTCGTCCGTGCCACCGGAGTTGGTCTTCGTAAACAGCAGGATAGCAGTGGAGACGCCTGCGTAAGGTTTGAAGACGCCCGAGGGCATGGAGATGATGGCGTCGAGTTTCTGGTCCTCGACCAGGATCTTGCGCAGGGTCTTATGCGCCTTGCTCGATCCGAACAGCACGCCGTCGGGCACGATGACAGCCGCGCGCCCGCCGGTCTGAAGTAGCCGCAGGAACAGCGAGAGAAAGAGCAGCTCGGTCTTCTTGGTCTTGACGATCTGCTGCAAATCCTTGGCGGTGGACTCGTAGTCCAGGCTGCCCGCAAAGGGTGGATTCGCCAGGATAAGCGAGTACTTTTCTTCGTCAAGCTCGTCGGCTTGGGCCAGAGAATCCTTGTACCGAATGTCGGGGCTCTCAACGCCATGCAACAGCATGTTCATGCTACCGATTCTCAACATCGTCGTATCAAAGTCGAACCCGTGAAAGGTGCCTTCATTGAAGCGTCGGCGTGCTTTCGCGTCTTTGTATATCGCGTCGCTATGATTTTTGACAAGGTACTCAGATGCGGCAATAAGAAAACCGGCAGTGCCGCAGGCTGGATCGCAGATCACGTCCTTGGGCGTGGGGGCGGTCATATCCACCATCAGCTTGATGATGTGGCGCGGCGTGCGGAACTGACCGTTCTGGCCGGCAGTTGCGATCTTGCCGAGCATGTACTCATACAGGTCACCTTTGGTATCGCTGTCCGACATGTCGATGCTATCGAGCTGATCCACCACATTGGCCAGCACACGGGCGGTGGGCATCATGAACAGCGCGTCCTTCATGTGGTGTGTGTACGTGCTGTCAGCATCGCCATCGCCGTTGTTGCCGAGCGATTTGATGAAAGGAAAAACCTCATCGCGGACAACCTCAAACATCTGTTCTGGCGCCAATTGCTTAAAGCGCGACCAGCGAAGATGATCCTGTTTGGCCGTAAAGATGGGCTCCTCGATTGGTTTTTTGGTTCGAGCAGCTTTGGCTTCTTTCCGCGTGTGTAGCTCGTCAAGCCGCTTGATAAAGAGCAGGTAGGTGAGCTGCTCTATCACTGACAAGGGGTTGGAGATGCCGCCTGACCACATCGTGTCCCAGATGCGATCGACTTTTAATTTCAGTTCACCGGTTATCAATCTATAGGCTCCGTCAATTCAGTTTCAGGCAGCCGTCATTCTACCGCGTTGATGCAGCCGGGGTGGAGTCTTGGAGAATATTGATTGGATATCACGGCTGAAGGTGTACAAATAATGATCAACAAGCCTGGATTACCTCAGAAAATGAAGGCCATTCTGGAGAACTGACGTTTGGCAAGCACAGAGAAAAGACTCTACCTGAGGTGTTGTTCTCTGATCCCGATTGGTTCTTCCGGGCTGTTAGCATAAACATATCTTCGATAATAAGGACTATCCGATACGGATGCATAACGCGCATTGCAAACGACAGGAGCAGCCATGAACGACCGTGACTACATTGCCACCCATACCCACGTCCCCTGGGACCACGCCATCGACGTGCTTCGCAACGCCGGTATAAACAATCCCACCGTGGACGAAATTGTCTCAGCACGCGCACGCATCCGCTATGCCGAGGCGGCCGCTATGCTTGCTCTGCGCGAGGATTAGTACGCTGCTGAAGGCCCGAGGTAGAAATCGAGCGATGGAACGAATCGTCATCGACCTTGCCGGAAATTATGAAGTGCCTGCGCCAGGAAGCGCCGTGACAGGTGGCCTGGTCCGCTTCAACTTCATATAGCTCTTCCGTTCCGCTTTTTCGCTATGTTTCTTGCAGGATCCATGTCGCGGATGGAACATGCTTCTTGTTATGCGTCGGGCTATCCAAAGTACTCTACCCCCGCTGAGAAGGCGCGCTTAAACAATCCAAAGAGCGTCTTACCTTGATCCGTGTCCAAGTTTAGGGCAATCGAGATGCTGATGACCGTCGTAATTGCTATCCCCTGCCAGTCAACTCGATTGAGTCGATCCACGCCCTCGGAGAGATATTCTAGTCGATCCTGGATCGACTCCAATTGCGTGGGCGATGGCGAGAACTCTGCGACTATCAAAGCTTCAAACTGCTGCAGGGCGATTCGCACTTTCTCTTTCTCAGGCTTCGAAAAAGTTCTTTGGTCGCGATTGCTTAAAGGGTCACCCGTAAGGAGATGATCCGACTCAATCTGCTCCCAAAGATCAGTTTCCTCATTCTCTTCAATAAATGGTTCAACATGTCGTTCGAGCCACTCTGAGAAAACGGCGTACACATAGTCGATGTCCGCCCAACCAAACTCGGGAAGATAATCCGACTTAGTGTAACCGGGCCCGAAATTGATGTATCGCACATCGTGCTCGCGGAAGTCGTCGTTCGTTGTCCTTGCCATGAAGAAGAGCGGTGAATTAACCAGCTGAACAATGAACGCGCGATAGCCATCAACTTCCTTTTCGTGGCGCTTGAACTGTGTTGGGTCTAGGCCACGAGACCGGATTACGTCAAGGAATCCGTTTTTGTCTTTCTTTATCATGGCACGGCGCTGCTCAATGACGCATAACACCGCGTTAAGCCGCCCGCCGCAGGCGGCGCAGCTTTTGCGTAGGCAAAAGGTATGACGACAAGGTGGGTCGGCTTCAATGCCAAGTTAGGCGCAATCTCGCACAAACCTTGCTGACCTTTCGATAATAAATTTTCTGATCTCGAAGAGCTCATTAATTCCGAGTATTCCGCGAACTTTTTCCTTAACATTCTCATTTGCAAGTTCCTTCCGCTGCTCGGGGTCAGTTTCACGAAGGCGTTCTAGACCAAGAACTTCCGCAAAAATCGCGTAAGATTCGTCTAAAGCCTGTTGCACACTCTCATCTTTGCTCGAGATATTTGCTAGATGGGTGAGAGCGCCAATACGATTTACTGCATCCTCGAACGGCTCCAGCTCAAGCGCTACCGATTTTGGTGTCCATGCCGCGTAGTCTCTTTTTATACCGAATAACTTTCGCGCGGCCTTCATTGCCTCCTCGGTCGGCCCCTCTTGCAACAATAGCCTCACTGTTTCGTGGACTTCCTGCATATATTTTTCACAAAATTCCACGTGTTTGTCGAACGCCGCAGTCGACATATGGGAGTTAGCTCCTAAAGTAAATATCTGTTGATCCAATTGGAGGTACTTCTCACGCTCGAACTCTATCGAGTCACGAGCGAGCTGAACCAATATTCCAAGCATGGCGCCAACTCCCGGCATTACTATCATGCCCTTAATGAAATCAGCAATTGGTGCCAAGACAGCAACAGCAATGGATACTGACGCCAGTACGGACAATCCAAGGTATATCTGTGCACGAAGGCTCATGATGCGCTTAACCTAATATTACATGGCCCATTTTCCAGATATCCTGTAGAAATGCAGCAATTGCGCTTTCTATTACGGAAAAGAATGTTCGCTCTTGGCCGATTAGTGCCACTGGTCAAAAATTGTTCACATTCTCGCTGACCGACCCAAAGCAGACATTAATTGAGTAAAGTATCCCCGGAATTCCCACGAGTGAGTTCCGAGCGAAGGCGGAGATTGTTTGCGGCGCGCCTTGGAAAATACGGTTTGTATAGCGCTGTTTGATACTATATAACCGATCATAACATCATAGGGTTATCGGTGTGCGAAAGTGCGATGTAGGCGAATTGGTGATGGTGTTGGGCAGTTCCCGGAATACTCTCGGGCCAAGCAGCGGCGAGGGCTCATGAACATCCCAGACAAAGGACGACTTATCACTGGAGGCAGGGTGTAGATGCTCGATCAGATGTTCACTGCGGAAAATTTCCGCCGTATCTATGATAGTGAAAACCGGAAGGGCCTTGATCTCGCGGGGCTCTATTTCCCCGACCTTGAACCTCATACTCTTGCTGTCCGCAACAAGGTGCAGGAAATTCGTGCGCATCGATCAAAAGAAGCCAGCCTCAAGGCCGAAGATTTCAAGCAGCAACTAGACGCGCTAAAGGCTGAACTCGTCCATTTGGAAGCTACAAAGTCCGCGGCAGTTGACAAGATAATGGATGAAATTAGCCTCAAGGTACTGCAGCCCAGCTTCAAAATTGAACTTAGCCAAAAGACCGGGCCCAAGGGAAAGCCCGTTTATTGTATTGACTCGAAGCCCGAGACCTTTTTCGTCATCAAGCAGCTTCAGCGTAACATCCACCGGATTTATGGCGTCAAACAGGCCAACCGGCACGATCTCGTATGCCAAGTGCGCGATATAGTCGGGACAAAATTTCCGTTTGAGATGGTTCGGACAGACATCTCAAAGTTCTACGAAAACATTGACAGAAGGCGACTCATCAAGAAGCTTGACCGGGATCAGCTCCTAAGTCCTTCCTCGAAAAAATTCATCAAACAAGTGCTGGATTCCTACGAGGTTCTATCCAAAACATCGACCGGTATCCCGCGGGGCGTCGGCATCAGCGCTTATCTGGCGGAACTGTATTTGCGGCCGGTCGACAAGGCCATTCGCGCCATTCCTAGCCTTGTGCTTTACTGCCGTTTTGTCGATGACGTGGTGGCGATCTTTGCACGTCCTCCCACCGGCACGGCTCTCAGCTCATATAAAGATTACGTCATCAACGTTTTCGAGGAAAATGGTCTAACACACAACCCAGACAAGACTTACGAGTTTGACCTGAAGAGGCCAGAGCCGAAGAAGTTCGAGTATCTGGGCTATCGCTTTCTGGTCCAGCCTGGCCAGTGCCAGATTAGAGCCAGTGCCGCGAAGGTTTTGAAATATAAGAAGCGTATGAACGCTGCATTCGAAGACTACTGGAAACACTGTTCCACTGACTCTAGGGGCGCCTATCGCAACCTCGTGGCGCGTATAAAATTTCTGACCGGTAACACTCGGCTCTTGAACAGCAAGTCGCGGGCGGCAACGGGGATATATTACAACAACTCCATTGTGAACAAGCTATCTAGTTTCGTGCTGCTGGATAAACTACTGAAGACCCGCGTGGCGAAGATTAAGCGGGCAAGTCTTCGTAAGCGACTCAAAGCCTACAAGTTCACGGAAGGTTTTAAGACGCGGCGTTTTCACAATTTCAATTCGCGTGAGCTGCAAACGATAGTGAGTGCTTGGAAGTATGGCTAAACGGCGCGTCGCCCTCACCCATAGAAAACAGCGGTCCGTTCTGACGGATATGCTGCCGTTCGAGGTGCCGCCAACTTTTTCCAATCGGGGGTTTTACCGGTTTTTACGGGATCACAATATCGAGATCGTTGAGGAATGTGTCCGGTGGGTTTCGGAAACCACTGAGCTCGATGCAATGATGCAACTGCTATTCAGCATCGAGGACGAGGACTCGATTAAAACCGAGACTGTAACCGAGTGGGGGAAGACGAAGACGCGTAGGTATGTTCGCTTGAAAAAGTGCAATATGACCACAATACCTTTCAACTTCCAGGTCGCTCACAACCTAGACGGTCGCACCCTGAGTGTCGTGCATCCGCGCAACCAGGTTGCGGTCGCGAGCTTCTATGCCGCGCATAGCGCTCTGATTGTATACTACACTTCCGTCAGTGAGTTTTCGATTCGGCGGCCGGTTTCGGTATCGCGCCACGCTTACTTCAAGGACAGGCTGCATCAAGAAAAGCTGGATGCCGTCGCCGGTGTAGAAGAAGAAGACAGGGAGTATGAACAGCTCGGCTCTTATTTCGTCTACAAAAAGTACCGCAACATTCACCAGTTCTTTGAGTCGTACAAATATCATCGCTGCGAGAAAAAATATGATGCTATGGTTCAGATAGACGTAAACAAATGTTTCGACAGCATTTATACTCACTCTCTACCTTGGGCCGTGCTCGGTAAGCCGCAGACAAAATTCAAATTATCGGAGTCCAAGCAGACGTTCGGCGGCTGTTTCGACACGTTGATGCAGAAACTCAATCACAATGAAACCAACGGGATTGTGATCGGGCCCGAATTCTCCCGCATTTTTGCAGAGATCATCCTTCAGGCAGTCGATGTCGAGCTTTCGAAACGTCTGTCCGAAGACGCCAGCCTTACGCATAAGGTCGATTATGAGATTTTTCGCTACGTCGACGATTTCTTTGTTTTTTACAACGAAGAATCGACACAGTTAAAAGTTTTCGAAACGCTGCAAGCTGTGTTGAAGATGAAGAAGTTAAACATCAACACATCCAAGATTAATCACTATCAAAAGCCCATTATTACTAAGATCACGATTGCCAAGGATCGTATATCAACGCTACTGAACAGCGAAATTAGTCCGACCGCTGAAGAGATTACCGCAGCGGATCCCGGGGAGGCAGGGGCTATAAAACTCGTCTGTCCTATAAATTCAAATAGGCTCATCATCCGTTACAAGACGGTAATTAAAGAGACGTCTGTTACCTACGGCGAGCTACTTAATTACACGCTCGCTATCACCGAAAACAAGATCGAAAAACTTTTCCAATCCTATCTCGCGTGTGACAAAACAATACGCGATCGTAAGCAGCTACTTAAAGCGCTGTTAGCAACTATGGAGTTCGCATTTTTTGTGTATTCTGCAAGCCCGCGCGTAAATCATACGATTCGGCTTTGCCGGATGATAACGGCTTCGGTCGACTTCCTTTGCGTTAATGCACTGCCTTATGAACTGAAGCACCTGCTGTTCAAATACGTCCATGACAATGTAATGCAGCAGCTGGAAAAGAACGCGATGAGCGCTCACCGTGAAGTCGAAAGCTTATATCTTCTCATTTCTTTGTCGCAAATCGGGCGAGAGTACTGGCTACCTGAGTCAGTCTTGCTGCGGCATTTTCTCATTACGAAAGAGGACGCCACGCACAAGTATCAGCGTGCCGGCTTCATGAGTCACTTTTCCATTACAGTGCTGTTGTCTTACATAAAGGACAAGGTTCGCTATGAGAAACTTAAGGCCTTCGCTGAAGCGCATATAATTTGCAAACTCGATTATATGAAAGCGCATTGCCACAATGACGCGGAAGCCATAATCTTACTTTTGGATCTGATTGTATGCCCCTACATTAGCGCCGCTACGAAAGACGCGATCGGCCAGATGTTCGGGCTCGATACCGCAACACTGGCAGCTGTCCAGAGGCTCAACGACCACTGGTTTACGGCATGGGGGAACAAATTCGATCTCGGCAGAGAACTGGACGCAAAGCGCAGCCGTGAGGTATATTAGGCTTGGCGCTCCGCTCTACCCTTAATGGCTGTTGGCAGCCCACACACAAGCGCCTTCGCGGCTCCTATATCAATTGGGGGTTGGGTAACCAGACGGCAGGAGCGGGCCGTCTCCCCCCCTCCCCATCGTTTGTGATACCGGCACCACAAAAAAATACAGTTCTACTGATGGCCATGCCATTTCGCTTCAAAGCTCGGTTTGTCAATGGCGTTGAAGGCGGTATCACTCCAGCGTCTGGAGTACATCGGAATGCCGAATTCTGGGGAAGTTTACTCAATTAATGTCCGCTTCCGGCCGTTAGCTAACCCCTGCGTGAGCCTTATAGCCCATCTTGTCGCGATGTAAATTCGCTTCGACGTCTCTGACCGAGACCTGTCAAGCCCGCTTGTCCTCAATACAAGCCAACAAATCAACAATCAACGCTCACCCTCCTCCCACTGAGTAAACGCCTCCAGCTCATCCCGGACCTTACTCATCACAAACGCAATCACCGTGGCGTCATCCAGAAAACCAAATATCGCGATAAAATCAGGAATCACATCGAACGGCATGACGAAATAAATGATTGCAGTCATCACCAGTAGCAGCGTGCGCCAGCTAACGCCCGGATACTCGCCACTCCTCCAGGCGCGCATCAAGCGGAACAGGCGCATCAGGTCGTTCCAGGCATCACCGAGGGCACTTTTCTTACGGC
>JBBDSF010000021.1:0-1927 GCA_040905125.1 Pseudomonadales bacterium
CGTTCCAGCAGCAGATCAGAAAAATGATTGCCAATCACATCATCTTCAAAGATATAGGTTTCAAGGTTGATATTGTCAGTAGCGGCGCGGATAGCCACGTACATTGCCTCGTAGGTTTCCGGACCGTTCTGCAGCAGGGTCAGTTTATTACCGAGCACCAACGGACTGTCAGTATTGACTGCCTGTTCGTAGGCCAGATGTTTTTGCAACACATCCGTCCCGGCACCGTCACCCTCAAGCCGGGCAATAATTGCATCGCTACTTGCTGTCGAAACCGGCCCGGTCACACCCTCAAACTCGACTTGTTGGGTGTGAGGCACTGTCCTGTCCTGTTCGGCATCCGGGAGAATCGCGCAGCTGGATATGCCCGTCAGGACAACTGCAAGCACGCTAATGTCCCTTAATCTGCCAAACCCCCTGTTCACACAAACATGAAGCCCGTCCAGTTGAGGCTGTGAAGGCTTCATGTCAATGTGGACAGTGGTCACTATCGGCCCGTCCACAGCTTACATTGACGATACGACTGTGCGTGGGCCAGTGTATCCGGAACGCGCGGCGGAACTTCAACGATGCCCAATTATCTAGAAAGTAAGGTTGTTCGAATTAACACTCTGCACACCACGGACATTCTTCGCGAGTTCAATGGCCAGGGCGCGCTCGGCGCCGCTATCCACCTTGCCGCTCAGCGAAACGATACCATTGTCAGTTGTTACCGCAACATCAGAACCACTCACATTACTGGAGTACCTGAGAGTGGACATTACCTTCGTTGTAATCCAGGTATCCGAGATGGCACGTTGAGCAGTCTTTGGCTTGTCCTCATCGATCACCAGCTTGTTGTTCACTGATATGACACCACGGGTATTCATGGCCAGGTTACCGGCAAGTTCTTTTGCTGCGCCACTGTCGGCAGTACCTTGCAGTGTTACCCTGCCCTTTCTTGTGTCAACATCCACGGCCAGACCATCGGTGTGCTTGCTCCACAACAGTTTTGACTTCACCGCCGCCGTGATCGTGGCATCGTCAACGACCTCGCCATAACTACGCTCAGTCCGCTTTGGCGGCACATAATCAGCCTCAACCATGATCTGATTGTCCACTTCCTTGATACCGTTGACACCCAGCGCGATCTGTTTGGCGAGATCCTTGTTCACGTCTTCGTCTACTTTACCCGTCAACGTGGCCTTGCCATCGTGCACAGTTACCTGGATATCATAGGCACTCAGATAGGGACTGAGCAGATAGGTTGTCCAGATCTGGGTCTCCTGGCGCGCATCGGTGACATTATCGGCAATCACTACATTGCTTGTTGCGGCGATTGCCAGGGCAACACCTGCGGCAAGTAATAACTTGCGGGATTGTATATACATAATTGTTTCTCCTGAACTACATCAATAAAACTGACACTCGTTGAGAACAGCCGGATGGCTGTCCATATAAACCCTGTTGCAATCCTGATTACCTCTACCTGTTGTTCCAACAGACAGAACAACGGCTATCATGGATGGTTCTACAGCTTGTATTTCTCTTTAAAAGCTTTGACCTGTTTGTCCGCTTCGTCATGGGTGATGGCGTAGCGTTCCTGTACCAGGCCGGTTAATCTCTGTGCATGGCCTTCAGATTTCAGTAATTCGTCTTCGGTCAATTTGCCCCAGGCGATCTTGGCTGAACCTATGTGCTGTTTCCATTTGCCCTTTAACTCCTCCATACCGGGCATACCCTGTGGTTGCTGCTGTGGCTGTTGCTGACGCACCAGTTCACCCTTGTCTTTGTTTGCCTGAGGTGGTTTCAGATTCACATTTGAGCGATTCTGTACGCCTGGTTCTCTGTACTGATAATACTTTTCATTTAGTGTGCCCATAATAAGCTCCGGTTGAATCCCTCGATCTTGCATTGTGCGAATCATCGGGACAGTTTGGAGGAGAGA
>JBBDSF010000022.1:0-1922 GCA_040905125.1 Pseudomonadales bacterium
AACCACACAAACCCACACCCCGGCAGTATTAGCTCGCCGTTTTCGATTTCCGGGTGAGTGCCGGTTAACAGGTCGCTTAGATGTTCGGGCATGGCGAATCCCTGTTGGCGCAGATACTCGCAGCTTACTCCTTGCGCCGTTACATCGAAATTTGTGATGACCAGGACGTTGCCACCGGGAATGTCGGAGCGATAGCGAAGGAATGCGAACAAGTGTTCATTGCCCGTATCCAGCAGGACACGATTGTTGAAATCGGCGAAGACCGGGATTTCCTTACGCACGGCAATCAGGTTCTTTATATTCTCGAATACGGTGTATTCAACCGTGCCCGGATCATGACGTTTCCCGGCCTGTTCCCAATCGATCCTGGGGCGGTGAATCCAGCGATTATCGTAGCCGATCTCCGGGTCTTCCAGGTTCTTGTAATCATTGATGCAGGCCAGTTCGTCACCGTAGTACAAAAGGGGAATGCCGCCAAATGACATGATCAGGCTGTGCAGCAGCAGGATTCTCTTTATCGCCAGCTCGCGCTCGATCGCATCCCCGGTCTCCAGCGCGCTCTCCAGACCGGCCAGAGAGGCCAGCGAGCCGGAAATTCTCGTATCACCGGTTTTTTCGTTGGCGGCAAAGGGCATGCCCCGTGCCGAAGAGCCCGGATAATTACCGGTGTAATACTCCACCAGAAACCTGCGATGCGGCCCCGGTTCATAGCCGACCTGTACAATATCCGTGTCCGCGAACCCCAGCCCGATATCGTCGTGACAGCGCACGTAATTGAGCCACGTGGCATGATCCAGTTTGACCGGCAGGTTTTCGATCGCCTGATTGAGCAGTTTGCTGTTCTTGGTGGCCAGGGCATCCCACATGAGCGCCATGAATGTCGCGTTATAGGCGATCTCACACTCTTTCGCGATGACCGCATCTTCGCCAAAATACTTGTTGATCTCGCTTGGCGCCACAATGGCCTCGGCAATGAACAGGACCCCCGGGGCAACCACCTGGCAACAGTCCTTCATCAACTGTAGCAGTAAATGCGCTTCGTGCTGATTCTGGCAACTGGTCCCTAGGCGTTTCCAAAGAAAGGCCACCGCGTCCAGCCGGACAATGTCGGCGCCCCTGTTTGCCCAAAACAGGATGATGTCGATCATTTCTATGAATACCTCGGGGTTCTGATAATTCAGATCCCACTGGTAATCATGGAACACCGTCATCACCCATTTCTGCATCTCCTCATCCCAGGTGAAGTTCCCGGGAGAGGTGGTTGGAAACACCTCCAGCATGGTTTCTTCGAACTGATCCGGTATTTCCCGGCTGTCATAAAGATAGTAGTAGTCCTGAAACCTTTTCTCGCCTCGCCTGGCGTTTTTCGCCCATTGATGCTCATTTGACGTATGGTTGACCACAACATCCAGGACCAGCAGAGTTTCCTTTTTTTCCAGCTCCCCGACTATTTCCTCCAGCTCCCCGAGAGTACCGACCCGTTTATCGATGCGCCTGAAGTCACTGACCGCATAACCACCGTCGCTGTTCTTCTCCGGGCATTCAAGCATGGGCATCAAGTGCACCAGGTTCACACCCAGCTCGTCGAAATAGGCAAGCTTGTTCTTCAGGCCCTTGAGGTTACCGGCGAAACCGTTGGTGTAGAGCGCCATGCCCACCCATCTCTGATCCAAAAACCAGTTATAGTCAGCCTCTCTCTCCATATCGAGCTTCTGCAGTTTGGCAGGACGGTCGAGGTAACACCTGGCGAGGCGCTCTACCAGGCGCGTAAGCTGCACTTCGAAATCCGCCCTCTCTCCATACAGCTTGCTGAAAAGATTGTGGATCGCGTAGAAATTGGCCCCCGCACGAATAAAGAAGGTGCGCAGATCGTATTCTTCGAACTCGGGAGTAAGCTTCTGCAATATTCGATTCAATATTGC
>JBBDSF010000023.1:0-1524 GCA_040905125.1 Pseudomonadales bacterium
CCGAAGAAGCTGCCGGTTGTCTTGACGCGGGACGAGGTCAAGCTGGTTCTGGTCCGGTTGAGTGGCGTCCATCGTCTTATCGGTGGTTTGTTGTATGGTTCCGGTTTGCGGCTTACTGAATGTCTGCGGCTGCGCGTTAAGGATATGAATTTTGAGTACCGTTGTATCCATGTCCATGATGGCAAGGGCGCGAAAGATCGGATCGTGACGCTGCCACCGGCGTTGCACGAACCGCTAAAGCGTCATCTGCATGAAACCCGTCTGACACACAAGGCGGATCTTGAACAGGGTTACGGCGAAGTGCATCTTCCTTCGGCGCTGGCAAGAAAGTCCCGGGGCGCCTCGACAGAGTGGAAGTGGCAATATCTGTTTCCTGCCACCCGAATGAGTGACGATCCGCGTTCGGTGAATCACAGTCGGCATCCTCTACACGTGACAGCGTTTCAAAAGGCGATTCGTGCCGCGGTGCTTGATGCGGGGATCACCAAGCCCGCGACATCGCATACGCTTCGGCATTCCTTTGCCACCCATGCGCTGGAGAACGGCCTGGACATCCGCACGGTTCAGGAGCAATTGGGACACTCGTCGCTGGAGACAACGGAAATCTATACCCACATTCTGAAGCGGGGAGGGCATGCGGTGCGCAGCCCGTTGGAAGATATCTTTCCGTCGTTCGATAATCTATAGACACGCTACCGCCCCTGAATGCCTCCAGTCGTTAAATTTGGCCACGATGTATACAACCAAATACAACGATCACGTCCGACCTGGTCGGGCGTGAGGCGTCTCCAAAGACGCAGCGCCTTGAAGATGCCGGCAGCAGGGAAAACAGGACGGGCGATACTTCCATGCCGAGCCTTCCTGCACCCCCTACATTACCCCTTTTTTTCTGATATTAAAATGGGGTTAAATTTTGATCAGTTCGCTGGAATGCTGGTTATAATTCGGTCATCGAACGAGATCTCACAGGAGTTGTACATTTGGTAAACAACCAACTGATTATCCTCGACCGTGACGGGGTCATCAATCAAGACTCGCCGGCGTATATAAAGTCTCCCGACGAATGCCATCCGATCGAGGGTAGTCTTGCGGCGATAGCAAAACTGTATAAAGCGGGTTACAGAATATACATTGCAACCAATCAGGCGGGTGTGGCTCGCGGGCTCCTGAGTGTGGCGGCGCTTCATGCGATTAACGATAAGCTTTGCCACGAGGTGGAGGAGGCGGGTGGCAGGATCGAGAAGGTCTTCTACTGTCCGCACGATCCCGACGAGGGCTGTGGGTGTCGTAAGCCGCAACCGGGTTTGCTGTTCCAGATCGCCGAGCATGCGGGCGTGGATATCAGTGAACAGGTTTTTGTCGGGGATTCCATGCGAGACATCGACGCAGCCAGAGCAGCCAATTGCACACCGGTGCTGGTGTTGACTGGCAACGGTCAGCAAACGTTAAGTGAGCTGGTGGAGCCGGTTCAGGTGTTCGAGGATCTCAACGACTTTGCAACCCGGTGGTTGGAAGACAAGGGTG
>JBBDSF010000023.1:1624-57587 GCA_040905125.1 Pseudomonadales bacterium
GACCCCTCGTAACGCCGTAGCCTGCAGGAACATCATGACGCCATCTAACAACTAATTAAAGGCGCGCCCCTGGCTCGCAACTCGCAACTCGCAACTCGCAACTCGCAACTAACGACCTTCCGCAGGCGCGCCAGCCGCGGCAACCCCTAAACATCAAGGTTCGCGACGGACAACGCATTCGCCTCGATAAACTCCCGCCGCGGTTCCACCTGATCGCCCATCAGCGTGTTAAAGACCTGATCGGCGGCGATGGCGTCCTCGATGGTGACCCGCAGCATGGATCGGCTGGCGGGGTTCATGGTGGTCTCCCACAATTGATCCGGGTTCATCTCGCCAAGCCCCTTGTAGCGCTGGCGGGTCTGGCCGCGTAGTGCTTCACCCTGCAACCAGTCCAGCGCGCCTTTAAGGGTTGAGACGGCCATTTGTTTGTCACCTTTTTGAACCAGGCCGTCTTCTTTCACCAGCCCGTTGATCTTCTCGCCAAAGGTGGTGAAGTCCCGGTAGTCGCTGGACAGGAAGAAATCGCGCGTAAAGACATACTCGCGGCGTACGCCGTGGTGAATAACGGCCACACAGGGATAAAAAAGATGGCGCTCCTTGTCTTCGGATATTTCCAGGGAATACTGGGTCTGCCCGTTGGATAGCGGTCCCATCTGGTTACCCAGTGCCTCGAGCCAATCGCGGACCTTGCTTTCCTGCTCCAGATCCTCGACGGGCAAATGCGGGGTATAGACCATGGAATCGATGACGTCCACGGGGAAGACGCGTTCGAGGCGGCCGATCTGGTCCTGGATCTTGTGGTATTCCAGCGCCAGTACCTTTAATTCTTCACCACCGATGGGCTCGGCACCCTGGGTTGTAAGCAATTGCGCATCTTCCATGGCGATCTCGAGGATGTACTTGGTCAACTCCGTCTCGTTATTGATATAGCGCTCCTGCTTGCCCCGCTTCATCTTGTACAGCGGCGGCTGAGCAATGAGTACGTGGCCGCGCTCAATTAAAGCAGGCATATGCCGGAAAAAGAAGGTCAGCAGCAGGGTACGAATGTGCGCACCGTCCACGTCCGCGTCGGTCATTAAAATGATGCGGTGGTAGCGGAGTTTGTCCGGGTCGAATTCGTCCCGGCCAATGCCGCAGCCGAGGGCGGTAATCAGGGTACCGACCTCAGCAGACGACAACATCTTGTCGAATCGCGCTTTTTCGACATTGAGAATCTTGCCCTTCAGGGGAAGAATTGCCTGAAAGCTGCGATCCCGGCCCTGCTTGGCGGAACCGCCGGCGGAGTCTCCCTCCACCAGGAAGATTTCCGACTTGCGGGGATCCTTTTCCTGGCAGTCAGCCAGTTTGCCGGGCAGGCCGGCGACATCCAGCGCGCCTTTGCGACGGGTCATTTCGCGGGCTTTGCGCGCGGCCTCGCGGGCTCTGGCCGCATCGATCATCTTGGAGACAATGGCTTTGGCTTCCTGGGGCCGCTCCTGCAGATAGTCACTGAAGGCCCGGGTCATTTCCTGTTCTACCGCGGGTTTGACCTCGGATGAGACCAGCTTGTCCTTGGTCTGGGAGGAGAACTTGGGGTCCGGGACCTTGACGGAGATAATGGCCGTCAGCCCCTCGCGGGCATCATCGCCGGTCGTGTTGACCTGGGCCTTCTTCTGCAGTCCCTCGTGGTCAATATACTGGTTCAGGGTCCGGGTCAGTGCGGCGCGGAAGCCCTGCAGGTGCGTGCCGCCATCGCTTTGCGGAATGTTGTTGGTATAGGCAAAGATGGTTTCCTGATAGGAATCGTTCCATTGCATGGCGACTTCCACCACGATGCCGTCGGGCCGATTGACCATGAAGTGAAAGATCTCGTTGAGTGATGTCTTGTTCTGATTGAGGTACTCCACGAACGTCCGCAGGCCGCCTTCGTACTCGAAGCGCTCGGACTTGCCGGAGCGCTCGTCGGTCAGCTCGATGGCCACACCCGAGTTCAGGAATGACAGTTCCCGCAGGCGTTTGGCGAGGATATCGTAGTGAAATTCGATATTCGTGAAGGTTTCCGATGAGGGTTTGAAGGTCTGTTTGGTACCGGTTTGCTCGGTCTCGCCCACGACGCGCAACGGCTCCTGGGGAACGCCGTGATGATAAATCTGCTCCCAGACCTTGCCGTCCCGCCAGATGGTCAATTTGAATTCTTCGGACAAGGCGTTGACCACGGAAACCCCGACACCATGGAGGCCACCGGAGACTTTATAACTGCTATCGTCGAATTTACCGCCGGCGTGGAGGACCGTCATGATCACCTCAGCCGCGGATGTGCCTTCTTCTTCGTGAATATCGGTCGGTATACCCCGGCCGTCATCGGTGACGGTGACGGATTCATCGGGATGCAGGATGACCTGGATGTTGGAACAATACCCTTCCAGCGCTTCATCGATCGCGTTATCGACGAGTTCTTGCACCATATGGTGCAAGCCGGTGCCATCATCGGTGTCACCGATATACATGCCGGGGCGTTTGCGGACGGCATCGAGCCCCTTCAGCACCTTGATGCTCGTTGAATCGTAGAGTCTGTCATCACTCATTTACTGTCTCCTCAAGTACTACCTGTCCCTGTTCCACGTGAAACAATCTGACGGGGGTTTCCCCCCAGCTGTCCAGCAGGGCATTCCGGTCTACGGCTGTTGCAAAAATCTGGCAGTCGGTTTCCGCCAGCCAGCCGCACACCGCGTGTCTGTGTTCCTGATCCAGCTCCGATGCGACATCGTCGATCAGATACACTGGATGCACACTGTGGTCGACTGACAACAGCCAACCCTGTCCAAGTACCATGGCCCAGGCAAGAATCTTCAATTCTCCCCTCGAACACACGTTGGCGACGTTTTCACCTTCCACTTTGACCCGAATGTCGGCCCGGTGGTGTCCTCGCTGTGTATAGCCCCGTTTCCGGTCACTCTCACTCTGCTCGGCCAGCACGGTCGCCAAACTCTGGCTGGTATCCCAGCCCGGGTAATAACTGCATTCGACATCCGCTAATCCGGTCAATCGGCTGCAGGCCATCTCAAATACCTCTTTGTAACGCCGGAAGTAGGTGGCACGGAGTTCGTTCACTTGTGTCGCCAGGCTTGATAGCGTCTCCGTCCATGTCGCGAGTTGCTCCGGGTCGGGGCCCGATTCAGCTCGCAACAACCGGTTTCGCTGTTTCAGACAGCGGTTTGCGTGTTCCCAGAGCTCCCCAAAGGAAGGTTCCACGTGAAACACTCCCCAGTTCAAAAACCGCCGCCGGCTTCCTGGCGATCCGATCAATAACTCCACGGTCTCGGGTCCCAGCACCACTGTCGGTAACCGCTTCGCCAGTGCCGATGCACGGATCTCGGCCTGTCCATCAATATGTATCTCCCGACGCCCGCTGCGACCTCGGGTCACACCGAGCCGGGTATTGCCGCCCTCTTCATGTGCGACCAGCCCAAATACGGTGGCTTCTTCGGCGCCTCGTCGTATCAACGGGTCTGTGCTGTGGCTCCGGAATGTTCTCGCCGAGCCAAGAAAATAAATCGCCTCCAGCAAGCTGGTTTTGCCGCTGCCGTTCGCACCATAGAAGCCGTTGACTTTTGGGTCGATCTCAATTGCAGCGCTGGAAATGTTACGAATATTGTCAATATTGAGCCGGCTTAGCCTCATAACTTCATCGGCATTACCACATAAACCGAATCGTCGCTATCCGGCTCTTCAAGTAGCGCGCTGCTGTTACCGTCGTGGACGGTGATCTTCACTTTCTCGCTTTCCAACACGTTCAACACGTCCTGGAGATAGCTGACGTTAAAGCCTACTTCCATCTCGCCACCGTCATAGTCCACGGAAACGCTCTCCTCCGCCTCTTCCTGTTCCGGATTATTCGCTGATAGCTGGAGGGTGCCACTCGACAATGACAGCCTGATGCCACGGAATTTCTCATTCGACAGAATCGCCGTGCGATTCATGGCCTGCCGCAGTTCCTGCCGGTCAGCCAGGACCACCTTGTCACCATCCTTCGGTATAACCCGCTGGTACTCCGGGAAACGTCCATCCACGAGTTTCGTGGTCAATATATATTCTGACGACTCTGCACACAGATGGTTCGATCCAATGGTAATCTCGATGTCTTCATCGAGGTCATGGAGCAGTCGTTGCAGCTCCAGGACACCTTTACGCGGCACAATCACCTGGCGCGGGCTATCGTCGTTCTGGGTTACCGATAAATTACTGAGCGCCAGCCGATGTCCGTCGGTGGCCACCGCACGGACGACGCCTTCTCCAATCTCGATCAGCATGCCGTTGAGGAAATATCGCACATCCTGCTGGGCCATGGCGAAGCTGGTACGATCCATCAGCTTTTTAAACCCTTTGCTGGCCAGCGTTGTCGACATCTCAGCGGTCGATTTCTCGACATTCGGAAAGTCACTTGCCGGTAAAGTAGACAGCGTCGAACGGAATCGACCGCAACGAATGACGAGCCGCTGATCCGCTTCCTCGAGCTCAACCTCCGCTTTCTCCGGTAATTCCCGACAGATATCCAGCAATTTCCTGGCCGGGACCGTTATGTCACCGGACTCGGCTCCGCTCAGCGCAGCGCGACCGACCAATTCGACTTCCAGGTCCGTACCCGTAATAGACAGCTGATTATCCTGTACCTGCAGCAGGACGTTGGCCAGCACGGGTAATGTCTGCCGTCTCTCGACAACACCCGCCACCTGCTGGAGCGGTCTTAGCAGTGCGTCTCGATTAATTGTTAATTTCATCAATCCCACTCGTTTTTGTTGACTTGGCCTAAGTGTGAGCGCTTACTTCACAACATCATGGGACTAATCACATAGAGCGACTTGTTGTCCTCCGGATCGCTGATCAATGCCGCACTCTTATTATCGGTAAACTGCATTTTGACCTGCTGCCCATTCATGGCCGACAGCACCTCGATCAAATAGCTAACGTTAAAGCCTATCTCAAGATCGCCCCCATTATAGTCTACTTCGAGGGATTCTTCGGCTTCTTCCTGCAAAGGATTGTTTGCGTGCATTTCAATCTTGTTCTCGCTGAGCAATAACCGGACGTTCCGATACATTTCATTGGACAAAATCGCCGTTCGCGATAGCGCTTCCCGCATCTCCTGACGATTTGCCAGGATTACCTTGTCGCCCCCATCGGGAATCGCACCCCGGTAATCCGGGTAGGTGCCATCGATGAGCTTGGTAATCAGGCTGGACTGGCCACATCGCGCTTGCATATGATTATCGGAGAATTGCAAGGCCACCGGCTCATCGTCTCCATCCGAAATGAGTCTACCGAGTTCTACAATGCCTTTCCGGGGAATGATAAATTGTTGTTTTTCGGTCGTATCAGGGCCATTGTCCGTCTCACTCAGCGCCAGGCGCTGGCCATTGGTCGCAACCACCCGGACGATTCCTTCCTCTACTTCCACCAGCATACCGTTAAAGAAATAACGCACATCCTGTTGGGCCATAGCAAAACTGGTGTTGTCCAACAACGTGTCCAGCGTTCTGGCTGCCATGGAAAAATCCATTCGGCCTTCATCCATTTCAACTTTGGGAAAGTCTTCGACGGGTAATGTAGCCAGATGGGATTTAAATCGTCCGCTTCGAATCGAGACCCGATTTCCATCCAGTGCACCTTCTATCGGTGCCTTTTCCGGCAGGCTACGACAGATGTCCATCAACTTGCGCGCCGGCACAGTTACCTCTCCCGGCTCACTACCGGACAGTGCAGTGGTACGCGCGGACAGTTCCACTTCCTGGTCGGTGCCGGTGAGATGCATCACATTATCATTGATGACCAACAGCAGGTTCGCCAGCACAGGCAGGGTCTGGCGCCGCTCAACGACCCCTGACACCAGTTGCAAGGGTTCCAGCAGCGCTTCTCGGTCAATGCTAAATTTCATCAGGGTTCTTGTATCAGGCCGTCAGCTTGCGCAGCAAATTATTATAATCTTCCCCAATATCCCGGTGACTCTCCCGCAATTCCTCGACTTTACGACAGGCATGAATAACCGTCGTATGGTCTCTGCCCCCAAAAGCATCACCGATCTCCGGCAGGCTATGATTTGTCAATTCTTTCGCCAGCGCCATGGCAATCTGCCTCGGCCTGGCCACCGATCGCGAACGGCGCTTCGAATGTAAATCGCCAACACGAATCTTGTAATAATCCGCTACTGTCTTCTGGATATTTTCAACGCCGACCTGGCGGTCCTGAATGGCGATCAGATCCTTCAGCGCTTCCTTGACCTGTTCAATGGAAATGGCACGCCCCGTAAAACTCGCATTAACGATCACCCGCTTCAGTGCTCCTTCAAGCTCACGCACATTGGAACGGATCCGTTCAGCCATAAAAAAGGCTGCATCATGGGGCAAATTGGCCTTCTCCAATTCCGCTTTCTTCATCAGGATCGCCACTCGCGTTTCCAGCTCCGGCGGCTCTACCGGTGCCGTCATGCCCCAGACAAAGCGACTCTTCAACCTTTCCTCAAGCCCCTCCACCTCTTTCGGATAACGATCACAGGTCAAAACAATCTGGCTACCACTTTCCTGTAACCTATTGAAAACATGAAAGAATTCTTCCTGTGACTTCATCCCTTTGGCGAGAAACTGGATATCGTCCATCAGCAGGACGTCAACAGAACGGTAATATTGGGTAAAATCCGACATGGTGCCATGTTCAATGGCCCGAACCATGTCTTCCATAAACCGCTGGGAGTACATGTAGGCGATTTTAAGGCTTGGCCGTTTTTCCAGGATGGCATTGCCCACCGCGTGCATCAGATGGGTCTTGCCCAGGCCGACACCCCCATACAGCAACAACGGATTATAGGTTGAGCCGGTATTCTCCGAGACCTGTATCGCCGCGGCTCTGGCCAATTCATTAGATTGACCCTCAACAAAGCTGTCGAAGGTAAATTCCTTGTTCAAATCGAGCAGCGGATAGAAGTTCTCTCGCTTTGCGATAGCGTTCTCGGTATCCGCGGGCAGCGCACCTCCTCGCACGCTACTGCCAATTTCAAGCAATACGTTTACCGAACCGTTGGCCTGCGCCAGCTCAGCAATCCGTCCCAAGAAGTGGTTATTAACCTGATCTCGAATATATTTATTGGGCGCCAGCAACTTGACGGAACTGCTGTCCCCCTCACCCTCTACTTGTAACGGTCTTATCCAGGTGTTGAACTGTTCGGAAGTCAGCTCATTCTCAAGACTCGACAGACATTTTTGCCAGATTGTCGCCCCCACACATACCCCACACGCAAGTGTTAACTGTAATTACCTGATAACTCAAAGATGTTTCGCAATCTACTGTCTCCTTACCCATAACCACTATCATTCGCGATCAGGACAATCAGCAATGCGACCGACACGATTGACAAATACTAACTCTAATTCCCTATTCACGCCAACCATTGATGGGAAAAAAATTCAAAAAAAATATCTTTATTTTCAATTATTTATCACGAGTTTCGGTGCGTAACCGGTCAGTAACCTGTGGGTAACCTGTGCATAAACATCTGTCACTTCCAGTTTACTTCCAGTCAGTGGATAAGTACTACTTTTATACCCAACTTCTTAACAGGAAAATGCATGTTCATACATAATCCACCCCCAGACTTTTGTCCTGGTTAAACGCTTGATCCGGGGGTATTAAATCGAGTTACTCACAGAATCAACGCTCTTAACAAGAGTAACAATAATAAATTTTATATATAAGATCTTTATTGTATTAAGTCTCCATAGGGGGAAAGAATACTCCTAAACGCTAAACAGCGCAGATCTAAATTGACTGTCGCTCGCTTCTTCTTTAGAATCGCCGCTCTTTCGCAACCCTGACCGGTCATCGGTGTATCAAAATGAAGAGAACATTTCAGCCAAGTGTGCTCAAACGAAAACGTGCTCACGGATTTCGCGCCCGAATGAAAACCAAAGCAGGTCGGTTAGTGTTGAAACGCCGACGTGCCAAGGGTCGAAAGGTATTGTCTGCCTGATCGGCACAGCCTTGAATCCGCCTGTCACATTAAGCTGGTTGGCAGATAAAATGGCGGACAACTCGTTTCCACCTTCCTCCCGGTTACATCATGCCAGCGAATTCGATGCCGTTTTCAAGAAAACAGAGCTGAAGGTCGGCCATCCAGCATTTTTACTTCTGGCGCGATCCAATGCCATGGAAAGAGCCAGACTCGGAATCGTGGCAGGCAAAAAGGCGGCACGCAGTGCGGTACAAAGAAACCGGTTGAAACGATTAGTCCGTGAGTCCTTTCGGCAACAATGTGCTGTGTCAGGGCTCGATATTGTGCTGCTGGTACAACCAGCTGCCAGGGATTACCCTAACAGCGCGTTGTTCGACATACTGGATGAGCTTTGGAAAAAACTGGCGAGGAAACAAGACAGGTTGGTTGAGCGTCCATGAAAAGGTTACTGATACAAGGTATCCGCATCTATCAGATCTGCTTTACCGTGGTCATGGGGCCGCGATGTCGTTTCTATCCATCATGTTCAGAGTATGCAAGGGAGGCCATTGAATCGCACGGTCCATTGAAAGGATCGTTATTGGCGATTCGGCGTATTGGCCGATGTCATCCCTTTCATCCTGGTGGTGTCGATCCCATACCCGAGCCCACCCATCCCGCAGGCAAGGGGTAAGCGGTGGATATCCAAAGAGTCGTGATTCTCATTGGCCTCGCCATTACTTCTTATCTTCTGGTTCTTGCCTGGAATGAAGACTATGGGCAATCTTCCCAGGACAAACCGGTACCTGCCCAGGTAGCAAGCAGTCCAGAAGCTGGACAGCAGTCCTCCGATGTGCCAGACCAATTACCCGAAGCGGAGGGCGCAGAAATGCTTCCGGAAGTCGATGAAGAGATTCAGCCGACACCGACGGAAGATCCTTACCAGGACTCAGTGCGCTCCAATAGAGTCGTTAGCGTGAAGACCGATGTCCTCGAAATCTCTATCGATACCCGCGGGGGCGACATCGTTCGTGGCACGCTTCCCGCGTATCCGGCGGAACTGAAGACTCCGGATGTCCCCTTTTTACTGATCGATCCACGCAATAATTACGCTGCCCAGAGCGGTTTAATTGGCCCTGACGGGACTGATCAGGCACGCGGCCGACCCGTTTTCAATGTCTCACGAAGTAACTATGAGATGGGCAATGAAGATGAGCTCCATGTGGATCTCACACTAACGACCGAAAAAGGGGTCGACATTATCAAGCGCTTTAAATTCAAGCACGGTGATTATCTGGTCGAGATCGAGTACATTATCGATAATCGCACAGAGTCTTCCTGGCAAGGGGCCTTGTTTGCCCAAATTAAACGAGACGGTAAGGACCCGGTTGTTAGCGAAGGCAGTCGCATGGGTTTGCAGCCCTATGTAGGGGCAGCCACGTTTACCCCGGATACTCCCTATACCAAGCTCGAATTTGATGACATTGCCGAGACGCCGT
Organism: Pseudomonadales bacterium; assembly: GCA_040905125.1. Classification (GTDB taxonomy): domain Bacteria; phylum Pseudomonadota; class Gammaproteobacteria; order Pseudomonadales; family Azotimanducaceae; genus JBBDSF01. Next base: position 11,081 of record JBBDSF010000023.1, read on the forward strand.
ATAAATCGAAGGTCGATGGTGGTTACATGGCGATGGTGCAGCATTACTTCGTCACAGCCTGGATACCGAAGGGCGATAACACTTATACCTGGCATGCACGGAAGCTGAGTGGAAACGATATCTATTTGTTTGGTTTTACGACGCCACTGTGGACGGTTGGGCCGGGAGAAATCGCTTCAAAAAGTGCGTTGTTCTATGCCGGACCCAAGGATCAATATCGGCTCGAAGAAATCGCGCAAGGCCTGAGTCTGACAGTCGATTACGGATTCCTCTGGTGGCTTGCACAGCCCCTGTTCTATTTACTGGACTTCATTCACGGCATGGTTCACAACTGGGGTGTGGCGATCATCCTCTTAACCGTGATCGTGAAGCTGCTGCTGTATCCGTTATCCGCCGCCAGTTTCAAGTCCATGGCCAAGATGCGCAAGCTTCAACCGGAAATGGCACGGTTGAAGGAACGCTATGGTGACGATAAGCAGAAATTCTCCCAGGCCATGATGGATCTTTATAAAAAAGAAGGCGCTAATCCGCTCGGTGGCTGTTTGCCGATTCTTCTTCAAATGCCCGTTTTCCTGGCGCTTTACTGGACCCTGATGGAAAGTGTCGAGCTTCGGCAGGCGCCGTTCATATTGTGGATTGACGACCTGTCGGCCATGGATCCGTACTTCGTGTTGCCCATTTTAATGGGTATCAGCATGTACCTGACGCAAATGTTACAGCCTGAACCTCCCGATCCGGTTCAGGCCAAGATCTTCAAGATGATGCCCATCATGTTTACGTTTTTCTTTCTGTGGTTTCCCTCGGGACTGGTGCTTTATTGGCTCACCAACAACATCCTGTCGATTGCCCAGCAGTGGTTCGTGACCCGGCAATTGGAGACCGGTAAATAACATCTCCATGACCAATCGTTACCTGTGATCATGAGTGGATCCGACGGCACTAGCGGTCTTGTCAAAGATACCATTTCGGCAATAGCGACCCCTGCCGGACGGGGCGGTGTTGGCATCGTCAGAGTGTCCGGCAGCCAGGTCGCAGCCATCGCTCATTCGCTGCTCGGCAAGCTGCCCGCCCCAAGGTACGCTACCATGGCGACCTTCCGGAACGTCGAGGGTGAGGCCATCGATCAAGGCCTTGCCCTGTACTTCAAAGCACCCCACTCCTTTACCGGGGAAGACGTTCTCGAATTACATGGACATGGCGGGCCGCTGGTCATGGACATGCTCCTTAATGAAACTGTTAGACTGGGTGCAAGCATTGCCAGGCCCGGTGAATTTTCGGAGCGCGCATTTCTAAACGATAAAATCGATCTATCCCAGGCTGAAGCCATTGCGGATCTCATTGACAGCGTCAGTCAGCAGGCGGCGAGAAGCGCGATCCGTTCCCTGCAAGGAGAATTTTCCGACCTCATCCACGCGCTCAACGAACAGGTGATCAACCTCAGGATGTACGTCGAGGCGGCCATCGATTTTCCGGAAGAGGAAATCGATTTCCTGGCGGATAACAAGGTCAAGGACTCGCTCGCAAGTATCAGGGAGAAACTGGTTGCCGTTACCCAGCAAGCGGATCAGGGTGCTATTCTGAGAGAAGGTATCGCACTGGTACTGGCCGGTCGCCCCAATGCAGGTAAATCGAGTTTGATGAACCAGCTTTCCGGTCGCGAAACGTCCATCGTCACAAGGGTTGCCGGTACGACCCGTGATGTGTTGAATGAATATATTCACCTGGACGGGATCCCGCTGAAGATTACCGACACGGCAGGTTTGCGGGAAAGCCTGGACGAAGTGGAGATCCAGGGCGTGCAGCGTGCTATCCGGGAGATCGAAAATGCCGACCGGGTGTTGCTGATCGTGGATCTCACCGAACCCCTTATCGACAATGACGAAGATCTCCTGGCCTACGTGAATGAACTCATCGACGAATTACCCGCCACCGCCCCTGTAACTGTCGTATTGAACAAGGTTGATCTGGTCTCGAAGAAGGTGGCCAACCTGACCAGGTCTCTGACCCAGGAATATATTGTCATATCGGCGCTAACCGGACAGGGTATTACCGAGTTGAAGACGCATCTTAAAGAGATCGTTGGATATGACAGCTCCAGCGAAGGCTCGTTTATCGCCCGGGCGCGACACGTCGATGCCCTGAATCGGGCTCAGGGTCATCTGGATACGGGCATGGAGCAATTGGTCGCGACAGACGCCGGTGAACTGCTGGCGGAAGAACTTCGCTACTGTCAGCAATGCCTTGCGGAGATCACCGGCGAATTTACCAGCGACGACCTGCTGGGCCGGATTTTCTCTTCGTTCTGTATCGGTAAATAAGCGTCTGGACAACGTTTGCGCGATGCGTATACTGGCCCGTCCCTGAATTCATTCGTACACACATTACCCTATGGATTATCCCACACAGTTTGATGTCATTGTGGTCGGTGGCGGCCACGCGGGCACGGAAGCGGCGCTGGCCGCTGCCCGCTCCGGTGCGTCCACGCTCTTGTTGACCCAGAATATCGAGACCCTGGGGCAGATGTCGTGTAATCCGGCAATCGGTGGCATCGGCAAGAGCCATCTGGTCAAGGAAATCGATGCCCTGGGTGGCGCCATGGCACTCGCGGCGGATCGCGCCGGCATTCATTTTCGAACCCTGAATTCAAGAAAGGGCCCCGCGGTCAGGGCGACCCGCGCCCAATCGGATCGTCAGCTTTACAAGATGGCCATCCGGGAGGCACTCGAGCGCCAGGAAAACCTGCAAATTTTTCAGCAATCCGTTGATGATCTGATTGTCGAAGGCGATCGGGTTCGCGGCGCAGTGACCAGCTCAGGCCTGAAATTCAAGGCCCATGCGGTTGTTTTAACCGTCGGTACCTTCCTGGGCGGCGTTATGCATGTGGGTATGGAAAAGCAGGCAGGCGGCCGGGCCGGGGATGCCCCGTCCAATCCACTGGCAGAGCGCCTCAGGCAATTGCCGTTCGGCGTGGATCGGCTCAAGACCGGTACACCGCCCAGAATTGACGGTAACAGCGTCGATTTCAGCGAACTCGAAGTGCAACCCGGTGATGAGCCGCGTCCTGTCATGTCCTATATGGGCAGTGTGGCGGACCATCCGGCGCAGGTGTCCTGTTTTATTACCCACACCAACCAAAACACTCACGAAATTATCCGCGGCGGTCTCGATCGATCGCCCATGTTTACAGGAGAAATCGATGGTGTGGGCCCCAGGTACTGTCCCTCTATAGAGGACAAGGTGGTGCGTTTCGCGGAGCGTCATTCCCATCAGATCTTTATCGAGCCGGAAGGTCTCGGTACCCGGGAACTGTACCCCAACGGTATCTCTACGAGTCTGCCTTTCGATGTTCAGTTGGCGCTGGTTCGGTCTATCAAGGGGTTTGAAAACGCGCACATTACCCGACCCGGCTATGCCATCGAATATGACTATTTCGAGCCCCGGGACCTGCATTCATCCCTGGAAACGCGTCATCTGGGCGGGTTGTATTTTGCGGGGCAGATTAATGGCACCACCGGATACGAAGAAGCAGCGGCCCAGGGATTAATCGCAGGCATCAATGCTGCCAGGCAGAGTCGTGATCTCGAGCCCTGGTGTCCGCAAAGAAGTGAAGCCTATATCGGCGTGCTGATAGACGATCTGATCACCATGGGTACGAAAGAACCTTATCGGATGTTTACCAGCCGGGCGGAGTATCGTCTTATTTTGCGTCAGGACAATGCCGACAGGCGGCTCACGGAAAAGGGCCGGGAGCTGGGCCTTATCGACGATGAGCGATGGCGCCGATACAACGAGAAATGCGAGCGCATCGAAGCGGGCAAGGAAACACTGAAGCATCATTGGGTCCAGCCGGGCAATGCAGCGATGGAATCCGTGCTGGGCCAGTCCTTGACCCGCGAATATAACCTGGGTGAGCTGGTCAAGCGACCCCACATCGGCATTGAAGCCTTATTGGAAGCAACCGACCTGGAGCGGGATGACCCGGAGGTCAACGAGCAGATCGAGATCGACTTCAAGTACGAAGGTTACATTGTCCGCCAGCAGGAAGAGATCCGACGCATCGAGACGCAACAGGGCGTGGCGCTACCCGAGGGCGTCGATTACAGCGAGATCCAGGGCCTGTCCAATGAGGTGCAACAGAAACTCGAAGCCGTGCGCCCAACCACAATCGGTCAGGCGAGCCGCATATCCGGGGTGACCCCGGCAGCCATCTCGGTATTGCTGGTTCATTTGAAGAAGAAAAACCTTTTGGGCCAGGATCGTAAATCTGCATGATATGAGCCAAACCCGGGATATTATAGCCCGTGGTATCGAACAGCTTGGGTTGGATGGCAGCGAATCGCTCACCCGGCAACTGGATGATTTTCTCGGCCTCCTGGTTCATTGGAACCGCACTTATAATTTAACCGGTATTCGGGTGCCCGCGGACATGGCGGTACACCATGTGCTGGACTCCCTGGCGCTCGCACCCTGCCTGATGCAGCTGCAGAGCGGCAGCAGCATCGTGGATGTGGGAACCGGCGCCGGACTGCCCGGTATACCGCTTGCCATGTATTTTCCGGACTCGAGATTTGTTTTACTGGATGGCAGCGGAAAGAAAACGCGATTTTTAACCCAGGCCCGAATTGAACTCGGCCTGGACAATGTGGAGGTCATTAACAGCCGCGCCGAGGCCATGCAGGGTCAATTCGATCGAGTCGTCTGTCGGGCTCTGGCATCGTTACAGCAGATATCCGGGTTGACGGCTCATCTTTTGGCCGACGAGGGCCGGATTCTGGCAATGAAGGGTAAACTTGACGATGATGAGCTGACTTCGGTGCTTGTCAGCGGTCTCGAGGTCGAGACGGTTCACAAAGTGACGGTTCCTTTTTTGGACGCGGACCGCCATATTGTCGTATTACGAATGGCTGTTTGAAACAGTTTAAGCAACCGGTTGGGAAAAGGCGGGAATCTGCTTGGGTGTTATTTTTGCGGTAACGAATCAGAAAGGCGGGGTGGGTAAAACCACCACAAGTGTCAATCTGGCAGCGTCTTTGGCCGCCACCCGTCGCCGCATTCTGTTGGTGGACATGGACCCTCAGGGCAATGCCACCATGGGCAGCGGCGTCGACAAGGGCGATCTGGACAACTCGGTTTACGATGTGCTGGTCGACAACTTGCCGATCTCGGAGGCGATTATCGACGCGGAAGCCTCCGGCTATGACTTGCTTGGCGCCAACAGCGACCTGACCGGCGCCGAGATCGAGTTGCTCGAGCTTGAGCACCGGGAATCGCGCCTGCTCAATGCCCTGGCGCCGGTCAAGGATAATTATGATTTTATCATTATCGATTGTCCGCCTTCACTCAGCCTGCTGACTGTCAATGCACTGGTGGCCGCCGAAGGCGTCATTATTCCCATGCAATGTGAGTATTATGCGCTGGAGGGATTATCGGCCTTGATCAATACCATTTCCCGAATTACCGCTCGTATGAACCCGGCCTTGCGTATAGAAGGGATTCTTCGAACCATGTACGACCCGCGCGCGAGCCTGACCCGCGATGTTTCCACGCAATTGATCGACCATTTTGGCGACCAGGTGTATAACACCTTTGTGCCGAGAAACGTGAGGCTGGCGGAAGCACCGAGTTATGGTTTACCCGTGTTGTATTATGATAAACACTCACGGGGTGCAAAGGCTTATCTTGCACTGGCAGGCGAAGTTATTCGTCGACATGCATTATCCGAACAAGAGGCACGATCGGGGCCACACGAGCCGGGAGTAAGCTAATGGCAACCAGAAAAAGGGGATTGGGTAGAGGGCTCGACACATTGTTGGGTGAGTCTGCAGATCAGCCAGGGGGCAACGGTGCCGCCTTGCAGGATGTACCCATCGAATGGATTCGGCCCGGCAAATATCAGCCTCGTAAGGATATGAGCGAGGAGCGACTGACGGAACTCGCGGCGTCCATCAAGGCGCAAGGGGTCATGCAACCCATTGTGTTGCGTTCCGTCGGTCATCAGCGATATGAGATTGTCGCCGGCGAGCGACGCTGGCGGGCGACCCAGCTGGCGGGTCTCGAGACGATTCCGGCGGTTATCAGGGAAGTCAATGATGAGTCCGCGGTTGCCATGTCCCTGATCGAAAATATCCAGCGGGAAGACCTGAATCCCATGGAAGAGGCGCTGGCATTGCAACGATTGATAGAAGAATTCGACCTCACGCATCAGGCTGTGGCCGACGCGGTAGGCAAGAGCCGTACCGCGGTCACCAATTTTCTTCGGCTGATCAATCTGGGTCACGAAGTGGCCCGTATGCTGGCCGAAGGCGACGTCGAAATGGGCCATGCCCGGGCGCTGCTGAGTCTGAGTCAGGATCAGCAGAACCAGGCCGCACGGGAGATCAAGGCCAAAGGATTGAATGTCCGGCAGACAGAAGCCATGGTCAGACGAATGATGGCCGAGGACAAGGCGCCACGCAAGAAAGGCCGTCAAGTGGATTCGGATACCAGGCATCTGGAGGAATCTCTGTCCAGCAGACTGGGCCAGCCAGTCAGCATCCAGCACTCGGCCAAAGGTCGAGGCAAGCTGGTGATCAAGTACAACAGTCTGGACGAGTTGGACGGTATTTTGAGCAAGTTCGGCGATCGCGGAGAAGACTGACCAGGAATGGGGAAGGAAACAGCGAAGCGGTTTCCAAAAATACGTGAATTGTCGAGACTCGAAGTTGATTGGCACCGGGTAAATCTCTATACTTTGCCCCGCGCCGGAACTGGGGAATTCGCGAAATCATAAATCAGAGCCCCGTTTACCGAATCATCATAGCGCAGTTGATAACAATGTTGGTTACATCGGGCTTGTTGGCTTTTTTTGGGTGGGTCCTGGCCTGGTCGTCGTTACTGGGCGGCTTGATTTGTGTCATACCCAATGCGTATTTGGCGATGCGAGTTAGTGAGGGGGCTGCGGCGCCCAGGGGCGGTATCAGGCAATTGGTATTTGGTGAATTCGGCAAGTGGGGGTTAACCGCATTAATGTTCGGAGCCACATTCAGTTTCGTTAAGCCGCTGAATTTATTGTCCTTTTTTGGGACGTTTATTGCGCTTCATGCGCTTTTTATTTTAATACCCTTGTACGATCGATATAGACAGTAGGTTATGGCCGGCGAAAATCAGACATCACAAGAGTATATTTCGCATCACCTCACCAACCTCACTTATGGTCAGCACCCTGATGGCTCATGGGGTTTTGCAGGCAGCACGGACGAAATCGAGGCCATGGGCTTCTGGGCGATCAACGTCGATACCATGTTCTGGTCCGTACTGCTCGGCTTCGTCTTTCTCGGCATCTTCATCAAGGGCGCCAGGTCGGCAACCGCCGATGTGCCGGGCAACTGGCAGAACATGTGTGAAGTTGCCGTGGAGTTCGTGGAAGATAATATCAGGCAGGTCTTTGGCAACAGACCCAATCCCGTCATTGGGCCCTTGTCGTTAACGATATTGATCTGGGTGTTTCTGATGAATTTCATGGATCTCATACCGGTGGATTTGCTCCCCCAGGCGGCACATCTCGCGGGTATTCCCTACTTCAAGGTGGTGCCGCCGACTGACCCCAATGTCACCATGGGTATGTCGATCGGTGTTTTCTGCCTGATGATTTATTACAACATCAAAATCAAGGGTGCGCTCGGATTCGGTAAAAGCCTGTTTGTTCATCCGGTACCCCATTGGAGCATGTACTGGTTTAACTTTATTCTCGAGACGGTTGATATGATAGCCAAGCCACTGTCTCACGGTTTGCGTCTGTTCGGTAATCTCTACGCCGGCGAGGTGATATTTATCCTGATTGCCTTGCTGCCATTTTATATTCAATGGACCTTGTCGCTGCCCTGGGCTATTTTCCATATCCTGATTATTACCCTGCAGGCGTTCGTCTTTATGATTCTTACAATCGTATATCTTGCCCAGGCGCATCAAACGGAACACTAAATAATTAATCACTTTTAACCTCTACCACGAGTAACTGCAGGAGTAAGAAATGGAACAATCACTAGTCTATATCGCGGGCGGCATCATGATGGGCCTTGGGGCAATCGGTAGCGCCATCGGTATCGGTATCCTTGGTGGCAAGTATGTCGAGGGTATTTCCCGGCAGCCTGAATTGCAGCCGATGTTGTTAACGCAGTTGTTTGTTGTACTTGCACTGGTTGACGCTGTGCCCATCATCTCCGTGGGTATCACGCTTTATCTTATTTTTGCGCTATAACAGACACTTTGACTACTCCCCGACTTGAGGTGACACGTGAATATTAACCTTACGCTACTCGGTCAGATGATTGCATTCACGATGTTTGTAGTCTTCTGCATGAAGTTTGTCTGGCCGCCGCTAACCCGGGTCATGAGAGAGCGCCAAAAGACGATTTCAGAAGGCCTGGAAAAAGCTGTGCAGGCGGAGAAACAGCTTGAAGAAGCCAATACGGAAGTTGAGAAAGAGCTGGAAGATGCCAAGCAGCAATCCGCCGAGCTGATTGCTCAGGCAAGAAACCGGGCCAACCAGATTGTCGAAGAAGCCAAGTCGGAAGCTGTTGAAGAGGCTGACCGCATCAAACAGGGTGCCCGGGCGGAGATTGAGCAGGAGCTCAATCAGGCCAGAGAACAGCTGCGCGGTAAAGTGGGCGACCTCGCGATTGAGGGCGCCGAGAAAATACTCGAGACTAGTGTTGATCGCCAAAGGCATCAAGAGATGCTGAACAAACTGGCGGCACAACTTTAGTAAGTAACGTTTAGTCAATAACGTTTAATGGAATAACGGTAACAGCATGGCCGAGTCAGAACTAGCCACCATCGCGCGACCCTACGCCAGGGCAGCTTATGCCAAGGCGCTTGACGTAGACAATGGACTCGAGAAGTGGTCCAGGATGCTGGGGCTGCTGGCAGTGACCGTCAAACATGACAGAGTGCGCAGGGCGCTCGATAATCCCGTGTTAAGTACCTCGGATGAGGCCAGACTTTTGATTGAAATACTCGAGGACGAACTGGCGGATGAAGCCGGCAATTTCGTCCATGTACTGGCTCAGTACGGTCGCATCTCGCTGTTGCCACAGATATGGGAACAGTTTGAGCTGCTGAAGGCGAGCCATCAGAAGACCATGGACGTGGAAGTGATCAGCGCGTTTGAAGTCACTGAAGAAGAGAAACAACAATTGATGGAGTCGCTTAAGCGAAAGCTCCAGCGGGAAATCAACATCGATGCGAAAGTAGAGGCGGGCCTGTTGGGTGGCATCATCATTCGTGCAGAAGATACGGTTATAGACAATTCGGTTCGCGGCAAGCTGGCAAAGCTGTCCCAGGCACTACACTAAACAAATTAATTCCTTGAGGAACGGAGAATGCAACAACTGAACCCTTCCGAAATAAGCGAGATTATCAAGCAAAGGATAGACAAGCTTGACCTCACTTCAGAAGCCCGCAACGAGGGCACCATTGTCGGCGTGTCGGACGGCATTGTGCGCATACATGGTCTTGCGGACGTCCAGAATGGTGAGATGATCGAATTCCCCAACAATCTCTTTGGTTTTGCGCTTAACCTGGAAAGAGACTCGGTTGGTGCGGTGGTTCTCGGTGACTACAAGGTCCTGCGTGAAGGCCAGACGGCAAAATGTACCGGTCGCATCCTTGAGGTGCCGACAGGCCCGGAAATGTTGGGCCGGGTCGTGGATTCCCTGGGTACTCCGATCGATGGTAAGGGGCCCATTGAAGCCTCTGTCTACTCGCCCATGGAAAAGGTCGCCCCCGGCGTGATTGCGCGTCAACACGTGGATCAGCCTGTACAAACGGGTCTTAAGTGTATCGATTCCATGGTGCCCATCGGTCGCGGTCAGCGGGAGCTGATCATCGGCGACCGGCAGACAGGTAAGACAGCCATAGCGGTCGATACCATCATCAATCAGAAGAATTCCGGCATCAAGTGCATCTACGTGGCCATCGGCCAGAAGTTGTCTTCGATCGCCAATGTCGTGCGAACGCTGGAGGAACACGGCGCTATGGAAAATACCGTGGTCGTGGCGGCCGGCGCTTCCGACCCTGCCCCCATGCAGTATATGGCGCCCTATGCGGGCTGTACCATGGGTGAATACTTTAGAGACCGGGGCGAAGATGCGCTGATTATCTATGATGACCTGACCAAACAGGCCTGGGCCTATCGACAGGTATCCTTGCTGTTAAGGCGGCCGCCCGGACGCGAAGCCTATCCGGGCGACGTGTTCTATCTTCACTCCCGCTTGCTGGAGCGAGCCGCTCGGGTTAACACCGACTATGTCGAAAACTTTACCAACGGTGAAGTAAAGGGGAAAACCGGTTCGCTGACGGCACTGCCGATTATCGAAACTCAGGCGGGTGACGTATCGGCGTTCGTACCGACCAATGTGATCTCCATCACCGACGGCCAGATCTTCCTTGAAACAGACAAATTCAACTCCGGTGAGCGGCCGGCCATGAATGCGGGTATTTCCGTATCCCGGGTGGGTGGCGATGCCCAGTTGCGGTTCATGTCCAAGATCAGTGGCGGTATCAAGCTGGCGTTGGCCCAATATCGTGAATTGGCCGCGTTCTCGCAGTTCGCATCTGATCTTGACGAGGCCACACGCAAGCAGCTCGAGCATGGTGAGCGAGTCACCGAACTCATGAAGCAAAAGCAGTACGCGCCCATGGCGGTTGCCGATATGGGTGTCGTCTTGTATGCGGCCAATGAAGGTTATCTGGAAGACGTCGAAACGGAGAAGATTCTCGATTTCGAAGCCGCGCTTATCGCTTACATGAATGCCGAGCATCCTGACTTCATGAAGCAGGCCAATGAAGAGGGTGCCTATAACGATGAAATCGAGCAGACCATGAGGCAGGCGATAGAGACGTTCAAATCCACGCAGACCTGGTAACGAGAACGAAATGGCGGGTACCAAAGAACTACGAACCCAGATCAACAGCATCAAGAACACGCAGAAGATCACCAATGCCATGGAGATGGTGGCGGCGAGCAAGATGCGCAAGGCTCAGGAGCGCATGGCTCGGGGCCGGCCCTATGCCGATCGCATTCGCGCGGTAATCGGTCACATGGCCAACGCGGCACCCGAGTATCGCCATAAATATATGGTGGAGCGGGAAGTCAATCGAGTCGGTTACATCATTATTACAACGGACAAGGGTCTCTGCGGCGGCTTGAATATCAATCTGCTGAAGACGGTGGTTGCGGATGTCAAGCAATGGTCCGATCAGGAAATTGAAGTGGATCTGTGTCTGATTGGTAACAAGGGTACCCAGTTTTTCAGGAGCTACGGCGGTAACGTGGTCGCCTCGAGCAGCCACGTGAGCGAAACGCCGGCGATGAGCGACCTGATTGGCAGCATCAAGGTCATGCTCGATGCATTCGAAGAAAAACGTGTGGACAAGGTGTATCTGGCGAATAATATTTTTGTGAATACCATGACCCAGCGGCCTACCATTCGCCAGCTATTGCCGCTGGACCCGGAAGAAGATGCGACGTTAAAGCATCGTTGGGATTACATCTACGAGCCGGATGCAAGAGAACTGCTGGACGGTATCGTCAACCGGTTCATCGAATCTCAGGTCTATCAGGCGGTGGTGGAAAATGTGGCCTGCGAGCAGGCTGCAAAGATGATTGCCATGAAGAATGCCACAGATAACGCGGGCGATATGATCGACGAACTTCAGCTGATTATGAATAACGCGCGGCAGGCGGCAATTACACAGGAGCTGTCGGAAATTATCGGCGGCGCGGCGGCGGTATAGAAAGCCGGCGATGTAACCCGCGTCCACGGTCTGGAAACTAACATTGATGAAAGCGTTAAAGATAAAGAGGAATCAACATGGGTAGCGGACGAATCGTACAGGTTATCGGGGCAGTCATTGACGTGGAATTTCCCCGGGACGAGGTCCCGGAGATCTATGACGCGCTCCACGTCGATGAACCAGGGCTGACTCTCGAGGTACAGCAGCAGCTCGGCGACGGCGTGGTTCGTACCATTGCCATGGGCAGCTCTGAAGGGCTGGGTCGCGGCCTGACGGTATCCAACACCAATGCACCCATTTCCGTGCCCGTGGGCGAGGCGACATTGGGTCGAATCATGGACGTCCTTGGTGAACCCATTGATGAAAAAGGTCCTATCGGCGAGAGTCAGCGCAGACCTATCCACCATGCGCCACCATCCTATGTCGATCAGGCTGGTGGCCGGGAATTGCTGGAAACCGGCGTCAAGGTCATCGATCTGATTTGTCCCTTTGCCAAGGGCGGCAAGGTTGGCCTGTTTGGTGGTGCCGGTGTGGGCAAGACAGTCACCATGTTGGAGTTGATTAACAATATCGCCAAGGAGCACGCCGGATTGTCGGTGTTTGCCGGCGTCGGTGAGCGGACCCGGGAAGGAAATGACTTTTATCACGAAATGCAGGAAGCCGGTGTAATCGACAAGATTTCCATGGTATTCGGTCAAATGAATGAGCCGCCCGGCAACCGTTTGCGTGTTGGCTTGAGCGGGCTCACTATGGCGGAAGAGTTTCGGGACGAAGGCCGGGATGTGTTGCTGTTTATCGATAATATCTACCGTTACACCCTGGCGGGGACGGAAGTATCGGCGTTGCTCGGCCGGATGCCTTCCGCGGTAGGTTATCAGCCGACACTGGCTGAAGAGATGGGCGTCTTGCAGGAACGTATTACGTCGACCAAAAAAGGCTCAATTACGTCAGTACAGGCGGTCTATGTGCCGGCGGACGACCTGACGGACCCGTCGCCGGCAACGACATTCGCTCACCTGGATTCGACGGTAACCCTGTCTCGCGATATCGCCTCTCTGGGTATCTATCCGGCTGTGGATCCGCTGGATTCCACGTCCCGGCAGTTGGACCCGCTGGTGGTTGGTGAAGAACACTACAATGTCGCCCAGGGCGTGCAGGAAGTGTTGCAGAAATATAAGGAGCTCAAGGACATCATTGCCATCCTGGGTATGGACGAACTGTCCGAGGAAGACAAGCGGACGGTCTATCGAGCACGAAAGATTACCCAGTTCTTCTCCCAGCCCATGCATGTGGCGGAAGTATTCACGGGTACGCCGGGTGTGTACGTGTCACTGGCCGATACGATTCGGAGCTTCAAGGGTATCCTTGACGGTGAGTATGATGATTTGCCCGAACAGGCCTTTTACATGGTAGGTGGCATTGAGGACGCGGTTGAACGAGCCAAAACGCTTTAGGTGACCAGATGACGTCAAAAGTTCATTGCAGCATTGTCAGCGCCGAGGAAGAAATCTTCAGTGGCGAGGTCGAGATGGTGGTCGCCACCGGAACCGAAGGTGAACTCGGCATTATGCCGGGTCATACAGCGCTATTGAGTGGCATCAAGCCCGGCCCGGTACGCCTGATCATGGAGGAAGGCGAGGAGGAAGTGTTCTTCGCCTCCGGCGGGTTTATTGAGGTGCAGCCGACTCAGATCACGATTCTTGCGGACACCGCCCTGCGCGCTGATGATGTCGACGAGGCGGCGGCGCTGGAGGCCCAGAAAAAAGCGGAGAGGGAGTTGGCCGATAATCGTTCCGACATCGACTATGGCCGTGTTGCGGCGGACCTTCAGGAACAAGTGGCGATGCTCCGAACCGTACGAAAGTTTCGCGAGAAACGCCGATAAATCAGGGGCGGCAACGGTCGTGTCCCGTATCGGTGGTCTTGTGGCGATCTGGTAGCGATCTTGTAAGGAGGGCGGCAGTTAGCCGCCCTTTTTGGTGGCCGGCTTTTTGTTGGCGTAGAATTTGTTCAAGGGTACACTGATCGAATGCCTGAATCGAAACGAACCAAGCTGGTCGCTTGTATCCTGGCTGCCGGGATGGGCACGCGAATGCGCTCATCGATGCCAAAGGTGTTACACACGCTGGCCGGCAAACCCCTGCTGGAACATTTGCTGGACACCGTAAAGCAGCTGGGTGTCCATGAGACGCATGTGGTCATTGGTACGCAAGCCGAGCAGATTGAACAGGCGTTTGCCCATATGGACAACTTGAACTGGGTTTGCCAGGCCGAGCAGTTGGGTACGGGCCATGCGGTGATGCAAGCCATGTCCACCATCGCTGACGACGCGAGGGTCCTGATCCTGCTCGGAGATGCGCCCCTGGTGAGCGCGGATACGCTCGAGCGGCTGGCCGCGGCCGACAGTGACCTCGCCGTGCTTAGCGTCGACGTCGACGACCCATCGAATTACGGGCGAATCCTTCGAGGGGCGGACGGTCATGTGGAACGGATCGTCGAAGAGCGGGATGCCAGCGAGCAGGAGAAGCAAATCCGGGAAATCAATACCGGCGTCATGGTTGCCAGCGCGACTTACTTAAGCCGTTGGCTTTCCGAGATCGATACCAACAACGATCAAAAAGAATATTTGCTAACCGATATAGTTGAGGTGGCCGCTAACGATAACAAAAAGGTGCTCGCAATTAAATCATCAGACCCTGACGAAGTGAAGGGTATCAATAACTTCTCACAGCTTGCGTACCTCGAACGGGTCTTGCAGCGCCGGCAGGCGGAAGCGCTTATGGCCGCGGGCGTTAAGATCATGGATCCTTCACGGTTCGACGTCCGCGGAGAGCTGGAGGCAGGCCATGATGTCATCATAGATGTTAACAATATATTTGAGGGGCGCAACATACTTGGTAACAAGGTTACTATAGGTGCGAATTGCACAATTCGAGACTCTCGCATTGGCGACAACTGTATTATCAAGCCGAACACCATCATAGAAGAGTCCCTGGTGGGAAACGATTGCAGCGTCGGCCCCTATGCGCGCCTGAGGCCTGGCACAGAGCTGGCCCCGGAAGTGGCTGTGGGCAATTTTGTAGAGGTTAAAAAGAGTAAAATTGGCCAGGGCAGCAAGGCCAGTCACCTGGCTTACCTTGGCGATACCACCATTGGTCGCGGGGTCAATATTGGCGCAGGGACAATTACCTGTAACTATGATGGCGTCAATAAATTCGAGACCCACATTGACGATTACGTGTTTGTCGGCTCGAACACGGCGCTGGTTGCGCCGGTGACTATCGGTGAAGGTGCCACCATTGGCGCCGGGTCCACCATTACCCGCAACGTGGACAAAGGGGTGCTCGCCATCGGCAGAGAGCGGCAAAAAACAATCGAAAACTGGAAGAAGGGGCCAAAGGCTAGCTGATGTGCGGAATAGTGGGTGCCATTACCCGTCGAGACGTGGCCGGGATACTTCTGGAAGGATTACAAAGGCTGGAATACCGCGGTTACGACTCGGCGGGCATGTCGATACTTGACAAAGCCGGGCAGATTCAGCGAATACGAACCGTCGGCAAGGTTGCCGAACTGAAAGCAGCGAACGCCAGGTCGCCGTTAACGGGTGTAAGCGGCATCGCCCACACCCGCTGGGCCACACACGGCAAACCCACGGAGGAAAATGCCCATCCCCACCTGTCTCATGACGCCGTCAGTGTTGTTCATAACGGTATCATCGAAAATCACGCTGAACTGCAAGCCATTCTCACGGGAGACGGTTATTGTTTCGTGTCGCAGACGGACACGGAGGTGATTGCCCATCTTGTCCATCGCGAGGTTGCCGCCGCAGGTGACTTGCTGGAAGGCGTACGTCGCGCAGTGCGGCTGCTCGAGGGGGCTTATGCTGTCACCGTCATGCACCGGGATTATCCGGATGCCCTGGTTGCGGCCCGAGTCGGCAGCCCGTTGGTGGTGGGGTTGGGTATTGGCGAGAACTACATTGCCTCGGATCCCCAGGCTTTAAGGCCCGTTACCGATCGGTTTATTTATCTCGAAGAAGGTGAACTGGTCCAGGTGGGTACAGATGATATATCGATCTATGGTCTGGGTGGGGACAGCGTACAGCGACGTACGGTCAGGCTGGGCGCAGAACTGGACGGCGCTGATAAAGGCAATTATCGCCACTTCATGCTCAAGGAGATTCACGAGCAACCGCGTACTGTGGCGGAGACCCTGGAAGGCAGGGTCAGTAACAAGCGTGTGCTCGATCAGGCCTTCGGGACCGGCGCACCGGAAATATTCGATCGGACCCGCGCCGTCCAGATTGTCGCCTGTGGCAGCAGCTATTACGCGGCATTGGTCGCCCGCTACTGGTTCGAACAAATTGCCAACATACCCTGTAACGTGGAGATAGCCAGTGAATTTCGGTATCGAAAAGTGGCCGTCCTGCCCGATACGCTGCTGGTGACGATTTCACAATCAGGCGAAACGGCGGATACACTGGCAGCCTTACGCGATGCGACGTCGGCGAATTATCTGGCTACCCTTTGCCTGTGCAATGTGCCAAACAGCACCATGACTCGGGAGTCGGATCTTAATCTGATGATCAGGGCGGGCCCCGAAATTTGCGTGGCCTCTACCAAGGCCTTCAGTAATCAACTGGCGGATCTTATGCTCCTGGTGATTGCGCTCGGACGCCGAAATGGTCTCGATGAGGCAGGTGAGCAAGAACTGGTCAACGCCCTTGTCGGGGTCCCGGCGCTCCAGGAGCAGGCGCTCGAGCTGGAAAAATCCATCCGGTCCATGGCCGAGCAATTTGTCGAAAAGCACCATGCGTTGTTTCTCGGCCGTGGCAGTCACTATCCCATTGCGCTGGAAGGCGCCCTGAAGCTCAAGGAGATCTCCTATATTCATGCTGAAGGATATCCGGCCGGCGAACTCAAACATGGGCCCCTGGCGCTGGTGGACGATGACATGCCCGTGGTTGCGGTGGCTCCCACCGATGAACTGCTGGAGAAGCTCAAGTCCAACCTGCAAGAGGTGAAAGCCCGGGGTGGCAAGTTGTTTGTGTTCGCAGACGAATCCGGCCGTTTCACCGAGGAAAACGATACCACGGTTGTTAAAATGCCCCATTGCCATGCGGCTATCTCGCCCATTGTCTATGTGATACCCATGCAGCTGCTGGCTTATCATGTTTCCGTGCTCAAGGGGACGGACGTGGATCAACCCCGGAATCTGGCAAAATCTGTCACGGTCGAGTGAGCGGAGCCGGTTGATGGATGTCTCCTACATTCTTGAATCCCTGAATGAAGCCCAGCGCAATGCGGTGGCGGCCCCCGGGGGGAGTTATCTCATATTGGCGGGTGCCGGCAGCGGCAAGACCCGTGTATTGACCCACCGTATCGCCTGGCTCGTTCAGACCGAGAATGTTTCACCGTTCAGCATACTCGCGGTCACCTTTACCAACAAGGCGGCGGCGGAAATGCGCGGCCGAATTGAGTCGTTACTTGCCATGCCGGTCCGGGGTATGTGGGTCGGCACATTTCATGGCATTGCCCATCGTTTGCTCAGAAGCCACTG
Source organism: Pseudomonadales bacterium (assembly GCA_040905125.1). GTDB lineage: Bacteria > Pseudomonadota > Gammaproteobacteria > Pseudomonadales > Azotimanducaceae > JBBDSF01. The sequence goes on from JBBDSF010000023.1 coordinate 28,415, forward strand.
GCAGGAAGCGGGCCTTACTCAGAATTTTCACATACTCGATGCGGACGATCAGTTGCGGCTCGTTAAACGGACCATCAGGGAGCTGGATCTCGACGAGAAGAAATGGCCGGCGCGTCAGGCCATGTGGTTCATCAACGCGCAAAAAGACGAAGGCCTGCGGTCGAAACATATCGAGGACTATGGCGATCTGTTTCTGAAAACCCAGTTACAGATCTATCGAGCCTATGAAGAGGCCTGCGAGCGAGGCGGCATGGTCGATTTTGCGGAACTGTTGTTGCGGGCCCACGAACTGTGGTTGAAGAGCCCGGCGCTGTTAAAGCACTATCAGGAACGCTTTTCTCATTTGCTGGTGGACGAATTCCAGGATACCAATACGATTCAATATGCCTGGCTCAGAGTGCTTGCAGGGGATAATAACGACATCATGGTCGTAGGCGATGACGATCAGTCCATCTATGGCTGGCGTGGCGCCAAAATCGAGAATATCCAACAATTCGGCAAGGATTTCCCGGACAGCGAGACCATCCGGCTGGAACAAAATTACCGATCCACAGCGCGCATTCTCAAAGCCGCCAACAGTCTGATCGACCAGAATGCTGGCAGACTCGGCAAGGAATTGTGGACTGACGGTAATGAGGGCGATGCGATCAACCTCTATGCAGCCTATAACGAAATCGATGAGGCGCGCTATATTGTCGAACGGATCGGGCAATGGCAAAAGGACGGCAATCTGTACAGCGAAGCCGCTATTTTGTACCGCTCCAATGCGCAGTCCCGTGTCCTCGAAGAAGCCATGTTGCGCTCTCAGGTTCCCTATCGCATCTATGGCGGCCAGCGATTCTTCGAGCGAGCGGAAATACGAAACGCGCTTGCCTACATGAGATTGATCAGTCAACGAGATGCCGATGCCGCCTTCGAACGCGTGGTTAATACCCCCACCCGGGGGATAGGCGACCGGACGGTGGAAGCCATAAGGCGTCACGCTCGCGGCAGCGGTATCTCCCTGTGGTGTGCGGCAAACCAATTGCTGGAAACCGACACCCTGCCCGGGCGCACCCGTAATGCCATCGCCGGGTTTATCAATCTCATCGAAAGCATGGATGAAGAAACCACTGACAGCGACCTGGCAGAGCTGTGTGAAATTGCCATCACGCGAAGTGGTTTGAAGGGGTACTATGAAAAGGAAGGTGGTGAACGGGGTCAGGCACGACTGGAGAACCTCCAGGAACTGGTAGCCGCAGCGAAAACATTCGACCCTGAGAGCGAACACAGTTTTGACGGCACCCTTGAGGAGCCGAAGGAGACCAGTTTACTGGATGAGTTTCTGAGTCATGCCGCACTTGAAGCGGGCGATGCCCAGGGTGATGTGGACCAGGATTGCGTGCAGATGATGACGTTACATAGCGCCAAGGGTCTTGAATTTCCCCTCGTGTTTCTGTCCGGCATGGAAGAAGGTCTTTTCCCCCATATGATGTCGCTAGAAGAACCTGGCAGGCTCGAGGAAGAACGCCGCTTATGTTATGTCGGTATTACCCGGGCAATGCGACAGTTGTATATGACCTACGCCGAGACCCGGCGAATGCATGGTTCGGATACCTTCAATCGGCCGTCCCGCTTCGTACAGGAAGTGCCGGACGAATTGATCCAGGAGGTTCGGTTGAATCATTCGGTCACCCGGCCAGCCACAACGTCACGAGCCCGGCAGCATGATTGGCGCCACGAAGAGGCTGATGGCGACGCAGGCTTTAGACTCGGTCAACGAGTCATGCATCCGAAATTTGGTGAAGGCGTGGTGTTGAATTACGAAGGTGAAGGCAAGCAAGCCAGAGTGCAGGTCAATTTTAAAGAGAAAGGCAGCAAATGGCTGGTTATGTCCTTCGCAAACCTGGAAGGTCTGTAGCAGCCTCATTATCAGTGTATTTAACGGGAGTGATGTCATGTATCAATTGCCAGGTATCAGATCGATTCCGGGCCTTGCCGCCATGATCATGGTTGCGGGACTTTCGGGCTGTGGCGGCTCTGATGGTACCGCGGTGACGACGGCAACGGGTGAGCAGCAGACATCGCCGGCCCAGGAAACTTTCAAATGGAGCATGGTCACCACATGGCCCAAGAATTTACCGGGCATGGGTGTTGCTCCGGAACGATATGCCGACATGATCGACCGTATGAGCGACGGGCGCTTGCAGATCAGGGTGTATGGTGCCGGCGAGATAGTTCCTGCCATGGAAGTTTTCGGCGCTGTATCGAATGGGACTGTGGAAATGGGACACGGCGCTGCCTACTACTGGAAGGGCAAAGTGCCTGCAGCCCAGTTTTTCGCCGCCGTGCCCTTTGGGCTGACAGCCGTTGAAATGAATGGCTGGTTATATCACGGTGGTGGCATGGAGCTCTGGGAGGAGTTGTACGCACGTCACAACCTCGTTCCCATGGCCGGAGGCAATACCGGCGTGCAAATGGCGGGTTGGTTCAACAAGGAAATTAATTCGGTGGATGACCTGAAGGGCATGAAGATGCGGATTCCCGGTCTGGGTGGCGAAGTATTCGAGCGCGCTGGCGGCCAGGCCGTCAATTTGCCTGGTGGTGAAATATTTACAAGCCTGCAGACTGGCGTCATTGATGCCACTGAATGGGTGGGCCCCTACAACGACCTGGCGTTCGGACTACACCAGGCGGCGGATTACTACTACTATCCAGGCTGGCAGGAACCAGGCCCGACTCTCGAGGTTATCGCCAACAAGGAAGCGTTTGACGAGCTTCCGCCGGACCTTCAGGAAATCGTTCGCGTAGCGAGCAAGGCCATGAATGCAGACCTGCTGGCTGAGTATACGGCTCGGAATAACTCCGCTCTGCGGGAGCTGGTAGATGAACATGGCGTTGAATTACGAAAGCTGCCCGACGACGTTATTGCGGAATTGAAAAAGCTGTCGAAAGAGGTTGTCAGCGAAATTCCCGGTGATGATCCACTGGCGCGGCGAATTTACGAGTCCTATTCTGACTTTCGTGAACAGGTAATGGAATATCATGAAATCTCGGAAAGGGCCTATATCAACGCCAGAGCAGAAGACGGGCCGTAAGCCACCTTATTCATGAACGACCATCTGGTGTGCGGACCCGTCCCCCATCACACTTTAGTGTTCATGGATAAGGTGAGCTACAGCAGTTCGGGTAGCCAGGTCGCCAGGCCGGGCTGCCAGGCCAGGATACCCAGCATTACCAGCTGGATAATGATAAAGGGAATGACACCTTTATAGATATCCATGGTCGTCACCGAGGCGGGCGCGACACCGCGCAGGTAGAACAAGGCAAATCCGAACGGGGGCGTTAGAAAGGAAGTCTGCAGGTTGACGGCGATCATAATGCCCAGCCAGATGGGGTCGATGCCCATGGCCATTAATACCGGCCCGACGATCGGGACCACCACAAACGTGATTTCTATAAAATCCAGAATAAAGCCCAGCAAAAAAATGACCAGCATGACGATAATCATTGCGCCCGTCGCGCCGCCCGGCATTTCACTGAAGACTGCATGCACTTGCTCGTCGCCGCCGTAAGCTCTGAATACCAGTGAGAACAGCGAAGCACCGATCAGTATAAAAAACACCATGGCTGTGGTTTGTGTCGTGGATCTCGCCACAGCTCGTAACTGCTCAACATTTACAGACGAGTTGATCAGGGCCAGGAGAAGGGCCCCGATGGCACCCACACCCGCTGCCTCCGTCGGTGTGGCGATCCCGGCCAATATTGAACCGAGCACCGCGACGATCAGAATCAGTGGTGGCAGGATGCTGGCAAATATCAACCAAAAGGATGCTCGTTCCAGATTTCTGTCTGGAGGTGCCCGGTGCGGTTGCAACACTGCCGTCGTGATGACGTATATAGCGTAGAAGCCGACCAGCATCAGCCCGGGAACAATCGCTCCGGCAAACAGATCACCCACGGAAATGGTTTTGGGATTGAATATGCCCATATTGAGCTGAGCCTGCTGATAGGCGTTCGACAAGACATCACCCAGCAGCACCAGGGCAATAGAAGGGGGAATAATCTGCCCGAGGGTTCCGGTGGCGCAGATGGTCCCGGTGGCAAGGGAAGGATCATAGTTGGCCTTGAGCATGCTGGGAAGGGACATAAGACCCATGGTGACCACGGTGGCACCTACAATCCCGGTACTCGCCGCCATCAACATGCCGACGAACGTGACCGCGATGCCGAGGCCACCGGGCAGTCGACCGAAGCCCTGGCTGATGGATGTAAGCAACCGTTCTGCAATTCCCGACTTTTCGAGTATGACTCCCATCAATACAAACAGGGGCACTGCGATCAGCGTCTCGTTGGTCATGATGCCGAACAGCCGACTGGGGGTCGCCATCAGGAACGAAGCTTCGAACACCCCGGCAGCGATACCCATACCGGCGGCAATGAGCGCGGTGCCGGCAAGCGTCAGCGCCACCGGATACCCCAGCAATAGCAACATGAAAGTTGCCGCGAACATCATAAAGGGAGCGAATTCAAGCACCGGGCGCTTGCTCCTCCGTTGGATCCCTGTCGAGAATCGTGCGCAGACTACGCAGCACCTCGGCGACGCCCTGAATCGCCAGCATCGCCGCCATGAGCGGTATGAGTGCCTTCAGCAGGTACACGGCAGGCAAGCCACCAGGTTCAGGCGACGATTCCCTGATGGACCAGGATTGATAAGCGTAATCGACACTGTTCCAGAGGATAAAACCCGCGACTGGAAACAAAAACACCAGAGCGCCGAACAGGTCTATCATTGACCGGGTTTTTCGGGAACCTTTTTGGTAAAAGATATCCACCCGTACATGACCGCGATTCTTCAATGTATAGGGGATCCCCAGCATGAACACTATGCCGTGCAGATAAACAATCGTTTCTTGCAGAGCGATAGATCCAATATCGAAAGCATATCGGGCGAGGACCACCACGCAGGTGATCAGCATCATCAAAATCGTCAGCCAGGCGACGCTTGTTCCTGTCCTTTCGGAAAATGAATCGATAGCGCGAATAAGTCTTGTCATATGGATTTGAATTTATCCGGAAACGTCACGAACTGGTCCAAAAGTGTGCCAGGATACCAAGGAAAATAACCATTCCCACCCAATGATTGCTTAAAAATGCCTTGAAGCAGCGCTCCCGATCACGATCCTTGATGAGATAATGTTGATAACAGAAAAGTCCGGCCGCAACGGTCATACCGGCGTAATAGTAAAAGCCCGCATCGGTCTCCCGGGCGACCAGCAGCATGGTGCCCATGAACATCACCTGCAATAAGCCGACCATGAATTTATCCAGGTCCGCAAACAAGATGGCTGTAGATTTAAGCCCGAGCTTGATGTCGTCATCCCTGTCCACCATGGCATATTCTGTATCGTAGGCGACGGTCCATATCATATTGGCGACAAAGAGCAACCAGGCGAACTGAGGGATATGTCCCAGGGTGGCCGCGAACGCCATGGGAATGCCGCATGAGAACGCGACACCCAATACCGCCTGCGGCATATAGATAAAACGTTTCATAAAAGGATACAGGGCCGCCACTATTGCTGCGATAAAGGCGAGGCCGACGGTCAACAGATTGGTGGTTAGCACCAGCACCAGTGCTATGAACAGCAGGCCACCCATGTACAACACGGCTTCGGGTACGGTGACTCTGCCGGCGGCCAGTGGCCGGTCCCGGGTTCGCTTCACCTTGCCGTCGAAATTGCGGTCGGCAATGTCGTTCATAACGCACCCGGCCGAACGCGTTAGCAGCACGCCAAGTGTAAAGACGAGAAAGAGATGCCAGCCGGGAAAGCCTTCCGACGCAAACCAGAGACCCCATAGCGTTGGCCAAAGGAGAAGGTAAGTGCCGATTGGCCGGTTCAGCCGCGCGATAGCGATGAAGTCCGGGAGTCTCGGAAACCGTTTGAGCGCACCCTGGCGCAAATTATTAAGCTGGTCTACAAACGTTGCCGTGCGCACTGGATTACAGGAAGCTCGCAAATGCGTTAGTATACGATGCTTGGCCTGACCATCAAATAGCCTCACAGCGGCCGGAACAAGAGGTAACCAATGCGGAAATGGCAATGTATCATCTGTGGTTTTATTTATGACGAGGCTGAAGGCCTCCCCGATGAGGGAATCCCGCCTGGTACCAGGTGGGAGGAAATTCCGGACGATTGGGCCTGCCCGGAGTGCGGCGCCGCCAAGTCAGATTTCGAAATGATCGAACTTGAGGAATAAAGACATTGCATCGTTACGCCGGTCGACAACGGTCTCATCCAGAACACCCGCTACAACGCCAATAGCAACTCTGGTAACGATGCTGATAACAACCCTGATCACAAGAAGGGGACGCAAAAGGTGGATCGCAGGCGCTTAACGAGAAATATCCTGATAGGCATGCTGCTCGGCTTCCTGGCCGGCTCCTTTGTCCACTGGCTGAGTCTGGATGATGGTAATCCCGTCATGTATTTGCTGGTAGACGGTTTGTTCGACGTGGTAGGCCAGGTCTTTATCGCGAGCCTTAAGCTGCTCGTTGTGCCTCTGGTATTCGTGTCGCTGGTATGCGGCGCCAGCAATTTGAGTGACAGTGCCAGTATGGGGCGCATCGGCATCAAAACCATACTTCTGTACCTGTTTACTACCGCGACCGCCATTACTCTGGCGCTCATGGTGGCTACCACAATTGACCCGGGTGTCGGCGTCGAGCTCGGCGATCGCGGGGATTTTCAGGCGGAGGAAGCGCCGTCCATCAAGCAAGTGCTCATCGATATTATGCCCACCAACCCGATTGAGGCGATGGCACAAGGCAACATGTTGCAGGTGATTGTGTTTGCGCTGCTGGTGGGGGTTGCCATCAACAAATGCGGTGAACCCGGCGAGCGCGTTCGGGTAACACTGAATGATTGGAATGAAGTCATTATGCGTCTGGTATTGATGCTGATGGCGGTTGCCCCTTACGGCGTCTTCTCACTTATGATCACCCTGTTCGCGCGCATGGGTTTTACCGCGATCGCGGATTTGATCGCCTATTTCCTGACGGTGATCCTCGTACTGCTGCTTCACTTCACCTTCACATACGGTCTGCTGATCCGATTCCTGGCGAGGCTCAACCCGATCACATTGTATCGCGGTGTTGCGCCGGTGATGGCCTATGCGTTCAGCACGTCATCGAGTGCGGCGACGATACCCATCACCCTGGAAACCGTCGAACATCGTCTCGGTGTGCGCAACGAAGTGGCGGCATTTACGGTACCGCTCGGGGCCACCATCAATATGGATGGGACGGCGATTATGCAAGGCGTAGCCACTGTGTTTATTGCCCAGGCGTTCCAGGTGGATATCAGTATGATGGGCTATCTCATGGTGGTCGCGACAGCAACCCTGGCCTCGATCGGTACCGCAGGCGTCCCGGGCGTTGGCTTGATTACGCTTGCTATGGTGTTGCAACAGGTGGGGCTGCCAGTCGAGGGTATCGCTTTGATCATCGGCGTGGACAGGCTGCTGGATATGACCCGAACCGCTGTTAACGTGACGGGTGACGCCACGATTGCGACCATCGTGGCGAAGAGTGAAGACAAGTTCGATCAGTCGATATTCGATGACGACCAGGCTGGCGTGCCAGAGCGGAGTTATTAAACCTGGCCAAGCTCCTCCGGCCGGGTCATCCAGCGGGCCATGATGGCACGAGCCTGGCGGGGTTGATGAGCAATGAGTTCAATCGCCGCAGATCTCACGTCCTGCAACATGTGATTATCCCGCAGCAGGTCGGCTACCTTGAATGCTATTGCTCCGGATTGTCTGCTACCGAGCAGTTCGCCCGGTCCACGAATCTGTAAATCCTGCTCGGCGATATAAAACCCGTCGGTACTTTCCCGCAAAACGTTGAGGCGCTGTTTGCTTATCTGGCCCAGGGGCGCATGATAGAGCAATACGCAATGGCTCTGGGCGGATCCACGCCCGATGCGGCCCCGCAGTTGATGCAGTTGGGCAAGACCGAGACGCTCCGGGTTTTCGATAATCATCAGGGTTGCATTGGGCACATCCACACCCACCTCGATGACGGTGGTGGCGACCAGTAAATTGATTTTTCCTGCCTTGAATTCAGCCATGATGCGGGTTTTCTCGCCGGCATGCATGCGGCCGTGAATCAATCCGACATTGAGCTCGGGGAGCTGCTCCACCAGTTGCGCTGCTGTGGCTTCGGCAGCCTGACACTGTAACGCTTCCGATTCCTCTATCAATGTGCAGACCCAGTAGGCCTGGGCACCGCTGCTGCACGCCGACTTGACGCGCTCAACGACTTCATCCCGGCGGGAATCGGCGATAATGCTGGTTGTGACGGGAGAGCGCCCCGGTGGTAGTTCATCGATAACCGAAGTCTCCATATCGGCATACAGACTCATGGTCAATGTTCTGGGAATGGGCGTGGCCGTCATCACCAGCTGGTGGGGCAGGAAGTTCTCCTTTTGGCCTTTTTCTCGAAGGGCGAGTCGCTGGTGGACACCGAATCGATGTTGTTCATCGATAATCATTAAACCCAGGCGCTTGAATTCAACGTCATCCTGAAACAGGGCATGAGTGCCAATGACCACGTCGGCGTTGCCACTGGCGATCAACGCCAGCTGTTCGTTACGCTTTTTGCCCTTTACCTTGCCGGATAACCACGCTGTGGTTATCCCCAGAGGCGCAAGCCACTGTGAGAAATTAATGAAATGTTGTTCAGCGAGAATTTCAGTGGGCGCCATTACTGCTGTCTGCAAGTCGTTTTCCCGCGCATGAACGCTGGCAAGACCGGCGACGACCGTCTTGCCCGACCCCACATCACCTTGCAGCAGACGCAGCATGGGGACAGGTTTGCACATATCGTCTGCAACCTCGGCCAACACACGCCTTTGTGCAGCCGTTAGCTCAAAGCCTAAACCGTCTTTTAATGATTGATAATCGGCTAGCGGCGCGCGCAGTGGATGACCCTTTTTGGACTGTATAGTTTCACGAATAAGCCGCAAACTAATTTGATGCGCCAACAACTCTTCAAAGGCGAGCCGTTGCAATGCAGGATGTGTCCCGGCAAGCAGTTGGTCTGTGTTTGCATCGGTTGGAGGCCTGTGTACCAATTGGATCGCGTCGTTAATTTCAATACCTTGATACCGATAATGTTCCGCGATCAATTCACTGAGGGCCTGACCTTTTTCCATCATGGCCAGGACCCGGGCGACCATTTCGCGAATCTTCTGCTGGCTGATACCTTCGGTGGTTGGATAAACGGGCGTTAAATGGTCTGGCAACGGCGTTGCATTGCTGATTCTCGTGTATTCAGGATGATAGATTTCCAGTCCCGCTGCACCCCGACGCACTTCACCGAAGCATCGAATTCGACCGGCATTGGCCAGATTATTTTGTTGAGCGCGGGAGAAGTGGAAAAAGCGGAGGGCCATTCGGCCTGTCGTGTCTTCAAGATAAGCCAGCAGGCTTCGCCGGCGTCCGTGACTGATGTCGCAGGCAATGACTTCGCCTTCCAGGACCACTTGGGTGCCAGCCTGGGCGGCGCCGATGGGCGTTACACGCGTTCTGTCTTCATATCGCAGGGGCAAGTGGAACAGGATATCCTGCAGTGAGGCAATGCCGATCTTGTGTAACTTCGTTGCGAGTGCGGGTCCGATCCCCTTGAGTTCTTCTACGGGCGTACTATCCAGCGGCGTGGCCATGGAGCGCGATTAATGATCGACAGCGAGTATCGCATCCGCCTCGATAAGAGCCCCCTTCGGTAAGGCACTGACTTCGATGGCGGCTCGGGCTGGATACGGTTCCTTGAGATAACCCGCCATAATGTCGTTGACCACGCTGAAGTTGGCAAAATCTGTCAGATACACTGTAAATTTCAGAACAGCGTTGATGTCACTGCCGGCAGCAATACAGAGAGCGGATAGATTTTCAAAGACTTGATTGGCCTGGGCACTGAAATCATCGGAAACCAGCTCCATGGTGTCAGGGTCCAGGGGAATCTGACCACTGATATAAACCGTGTTACCGTGGCGGATTGCTTGTGAGTAAGGGCCGATGGCGGCAGGTGCACTGTGTGTGTGGATCGGCGTATAGATTGGCTCTGACATCGAAATAATCCTTTCAGGCTAGCTGCGTACTCTGATAATTTTATTGACACCTCTGACGATTCGCAGTCGTTTGATCACGTTGGCAAGATGGACCCGGTCTTTAACCGCCAGTACGATATTCACTGTACTTAATCTGGCATCCCTTTCCATCATGCTAATCTTCTCGATATTGGCGTCGGCATTGGTCACAGTGGAGGCAAGCACGGCGATGATACCTTTTTCGTGTTCCAACTCGACCCTCAATTCTACCGGAAAGTCCTGGTTGACGTTCGAGTCCCACAACACTGTCATGGTTTCATCGGGTTTTTGGCGAACTTCCTGCATGTTCTTGCAGGTATCCGTGTGAATGACCAGGCCGCGCCCGGCGCTGAAGTGACCGATTATCGGATCGCCCGGCAGCGGTTTGCAGCAACGGGCATAAGTAACGACCAGCCCCTCTGTTCCCTTGATGGCAAGAGGGCGCTGATCCCGGGTCTCCGTTAGTTTGTCATGGGACATCAGCTTTCTGGCAATGATATAAGCCATTTGGTTACCGAGCCCGATGGCTTCCAGCAGGCTGTCGAAATCGGCCATATTGTGTTGTTTGATAGCGGCAGTCAGTCGGTCGCTATCGATATCGTCCAGGCTGGTATCCTGAGATTTCAGCGTGCGTTCCAGCAGTCGCCGTCCAAGCGCAACAGACTCGCTTCGTTGTTGATTTTTTAGCGCGTGGCGAATACTGCTTCTGGCCTTGCCGGTAATGACAAAATCGAGCCATGCGGGGTTGGGCTGTGCGCCCGGTGCGGTGATGATTTCTACGGTCTGGCCGCTCTCAAGGGTCGCGCTCAGGGGTGCCAGCCTTCGATCGATTCGGCAGGCCACACAGGTATTGCCAATGTCAGTGTGGACCGCGTAGGCAAAGTCCACCGGCGTTGCCCCCTGGGCAAGATCAAAAATTTCGCCCTTGGGGGAAAATATGTAAACCTCGTCGGGAAACAGATCAGTCTTGACGTTTTCAATGAATTCCAGGGAGTTCCCGGCGCTTTTCTGAATATCCAGTAAACCCTGCATCCATTCCCGGGCCCGCTTGTGGCTCCTTGTCGACGTATCGGTGCTGGATTTGTATAACCAATGGCCGGCAACACCATTGTTGGCCACCATTTCCATTTCACGGGTACGAATCTGGATCTCGATGGGCAGGCCATGCATCCCGAACAGAGTCGTGTGCAGCGACTGATAACCGTTCGCCTTGGGTATTGCGATGTAATCCTTGAATCTGCCTGCAACCGGCTTGTAAAGGTTATGCACCGCGCCCAAGGCCCGGTAGCACGTATCCACATTGTCTACAATGATGCGGAAAGCATATACATCCATGATTTCTCTGAACGAGCGATGTTTGGTGCGCATCTTGTCATAAATACTGTATAGATGTTTCTCCCGCCCAAAGACTTCTGCTTTTATGCCCTCGGTGGCAAGGTAGTTCTGAATAGACTCGAGGATTTGGCTAACGACTTGTTTACGGTTGCCCCGGGCCTTCTTAACCGCCTTTTCGATCATGCTGGATCGCATCGGATAAAGAGCTTTGAAGCCGAGCTCTTCGAACTCGATGCGAAAGTTATTCATACCCAGCCGGTTGGCGATGGGGGCGTAAATTTCCAGTGTCTCTCGGGCGATGCGGCGGCGGCGTTCAATATCGAGGGCGTGAATCGTCCGCATGTTGTGAAGTCTGTCCGCCAGTTTGACCAGAATCACCCGAATGTCTCGGGACATGGCGAGCGTCATCTTTTGGAAGTTTTCGGCCTGTGCCTCGGCGCGCGACTGAAAGATATTTCTTAGCTTGCTGACACCATCCACCAGGTTGGCGACATCATCATCGAACTCATCGCTGATCGTATGCTTGGGAACACCAGTGTCTTCGATCACGTCGTGCAGGAGAGCGGCCATCAAACATTGATGGTCCATGTGCATGTCTGCAAGTATGGAAGCGACGGCTAACGGGTGGGTTATGTAGGGTTCGCCGGTCCTGCGTGTCTGGCCTTCGTGGGCTTCTTCCGCGAAGCCATAGGCCTTCTTGACCTGTTCAATTTGACAGTCGTCCAGATAGTCACTCAGATTTTCAGCGAGCGAATCAATCGTCAACAAGTGCTTCTCCTGCCTACGATCGGAACCTCGCTACCGAATAATATCTGGACCAATCGCAGGCGCTAAATTTCAGGTTCCGGTTCTTCAAAACCTTCCTGCTCACCCAATGTGAAAGCTTCCTTTTCCTCCTTTGAAGGTTCCACCAGGATGCTGGCGTTAATCAGATTAGCCGCAATCTCTCTTAAGGCAATAACGGTGGGCTTGTCGTTTTCGGCGGCAACCAGCGGTTCCTTGCCTTCTCTTGCCAGTTGGCGAGCCCGCTTGCTCGAAACCATAACGAGTTCAAACCTGTTGTCGACGTTTTCGAGACAATCTTCCACTGTGACTCGTGCCATGTAACTTCTCCAGAATCAATGAATTGGCCAGAATAAAGCCCTACGGGACCGCATACTTCAGCGATTCAGTTTAGCTAAAAATGGGCCTGTCTGGCAAGATTATGGCATAGACAATGGCAATATGTACGATAATCTGCCGCCTTCTGGAGAGTCAGACACCAAATTTGGCTTATTTATCCGCGTCCGGCAACAGCTGAGCGATGAGTGAGGCTTGCTGCTGTTCCTGGACAGCCAGCGAACGATCTTTGCCCTCGTCGAAAATAATGCGCTCCAGGTCGGCCACTGCGTCTTCGAAGTTGTCATTGACGATGAGATAGTCAAAATCCTTGTAGTGGGCAATTTCGCTGATAGCGGCATTGAATCGTGCGGTGATGGTTTCCAGGTCATCCTGGGCGCGAGTCAGCAATCGCATTTTCAGGGTTTCCAGCGAGGGCGGCAAAATGAAGATGGATATGACGTTATCCAGGTTTTGCCGAACCTGGGCTGCTCCCTGCCAGTCTATCTCGAGAATGATGTGGTGTCCGGTACCAAGAATTCGATTAACCTCCGCCTGGCTGGTCCCGTAGAGGTTGCCGAAAATGTGCGCGGACTCGATGAAGGCGCCGGCCTCCTGCATCGCTGTGAAGGTTTGTGTGTCAACAAAGTGATAATTGACGCCATCTACTTCGTCGCGTCTTCTTTTCCGGGTCGTGTGCGATACCGCCACTCGCAATTCTGGTCGGCGGTCGATCAAGGCCTTGACCAGCGAGGTTTTACCGGCGCCCGAGGGCGCGGAAACGACGAAAAGCTTGCCCGGAGACCGCGTGTTATGGTTATTCAATGTTTTGTATCTGCTCCCGCATCTGTTCGATCAGTACCTTGAGGTCAACGGCCTGAAGTGATGTATTGGCAGCGACGGCCTTTGAAGACAATGTGCTGGCTTCGCGATTGAGCTCTTGCATCAGGAAATCCAGGCGCCGGCCTGTTGCGCCTGACTCGTCTAAACAATGCCTGACGGCGGCCATGTGCGACTCCAGTCGATCCAGCTCTTCCTGTATATCCGACTTTTGTGCGAAATAAATGAGCTCCTGTTCCAGGCGGCCCTGGTCTGTATCGGTGCCGGTATCGATACTATTGAGGCGTTCCCGCAGGCGCGCTTCGAGGCGTTTGTTGATGGCAGGGACCTCTTCGCGTACTGCGTTGACAATAGCTTCCACCTCATTGAGCCGGGCCTCGATAAACCCTTTGAGCTTCTCGCCTTCGCGCTCCCGCATTTGCGTCAATGAGGCCAATGCCTCGTCGAACAGGCTTGTCACCTTCTCCAGTAAGTCATCATCGAGCGTCTCTTGTTGGCGCAGGACACCCGGCCATCGCAACATTTCTATGGGGCTGGTGGACGAGGAGGATCCAGTCAGGGTTGAAATGTGGTCAATGGCCCGATGCAAAGCCAGTACTACGTCATCGTCTACTTCCAGGCTGGCTGTCTTCGGCTCGGCGGAATCCAGACGCAAGACGCAATCCACTTTTCCCCTGTATAGTTGTTCCCGGGCATTCTCCCGCAGCTTGATTTCGATACTGCGCGCGGCTTCGGGCAGCTTGAAATTAACTTCCAGATACCGTTGGTTAACGGATCTGAGCTCCCAGGCCATACCCTCGGCTTCGGCTCGGGCGAAAGCGGTCATACTGCTAATCATAAGCGGCGGCTACTTTAGAATTGGGACATAAGTATAATGGAGTTTTGATCATCAAGGAGTACCCATGACTCTGCAGGATAGTAACGCTGATTTCCAACGAAATGGTGGCCGAGGATTCGACGAACTTCGCCCCGTCCTCATCCAAAGGCATTTTAACAAGTATGCCGAGGGATCGGTTCTGGTATCGTTCGGGGATACCAAAGTGATTTGTACAGCCAGTATCCAGGACGGGGTGCCGGCGTTTTTGCGCGGCTCCGGGCAGGGTTGGATTACCTCCGAATACGGCATGCTGCCCAGGTCCACTGATTCGCGCATGGACCGGGAAGCCGCCCGTGGCAAGCAGGGCGGTCGAACTGTGGAGATTCAGCGATTGATTGGCAGGTCGCTACGGGCAATGGTCGACATGACGAAACTGGGGGAATATACGATTCGTATCGACTGCGATGTCATTCAGGCGGATGGCGGTACCAGGACTGCGGCAATCACCGGTGGCTGCGTGGCCCTGGTCGATGCGGTCAATACACTGTCCCTGACGTCGGACCCGGTGACGCAGCTGGTTGCGTCAGTGTCCGTGGGCATCGTGCAGGGCCACCCGATGCTGGATCTGGAGTATACGGAAGATGCGGGTGCGGGAACTGATATGAATGTAGTGATGTCTGAAGATGGCCGATTCATCGAAGTTCAGGGCACCGCCGAGGAGGAGCCTTTTTCCCGGCGGGAACTGGATTCGCTGTTGGCAGTGGCCGAAAAAGGGATAGGCGAGCTGTTCTCCGCGCAACGCCAGGCACTGGAAGGACAAGGATGAGACCGAGTCTTTATGTTAGCTGACTACCAAAGAGAATTTCTCGACTTTGCCATTGACCATGACATCCTGCAGTTCGGTCGCTTTGAGCTAAAGTCCGGAAGAATTAGTCCTTACTTCTTTAATGCCGGTCTATTCAACACGGGGGCGACCCTGGGCCGGGTCGGTGAATACTATGCCGAGGCGCTTGCCCGCTCCGGTCTGACCTATGATATGTTGTTCGGGCCCGCATACAAGGGTATTCCCCTTGTCACGGCGACGGCCATTGCGTTGGCGCGTAATCGAAATGTAGATGTCCCTTATGCCTTCAACCGCAAGGAAGAAAAAGATCACGGTGAAGGGGGTAATCTCGTTGGGGCTCCACTAAAAGGTAATGTAGTCATTGTTGATGATATTATCACCGCGGGGACTGCTATCAGGGAATCTATGGCCGTCGTTCAGAACAATGGTGCACGGCCCGTTGGGGTACTGGTGGGCATTGACAGGCAGGAAAGGGGTACCGGTCAGCTGTCGGCGATTCAGGAAATAGAGCGCGATTATGGCGTTGTCGTCATCCGGGTCATTGGCTTTGACGATATTGTTGAATATATTAGGGGGCAAGAACATTTGCAGGAGCAATTACGTTCGATGGAAATTTATCGTAACGAATACGGGATAGCTGGTTAGACTGATGGTGGCCAGAAGCCTCATTTTCGTGCCCTTGCTTTGGTGCTCCTGCGTAGCGGCCAATGCCGAGATGTACAAGTATGAAAATGAAGACGGCGTCACCGTGCTGGACAGTCATGTTCCGGCCAAATATGTTCGCGATGGCTATACGGTACTGAGCAACGATGGTCGGGTGCTCAAGGTCGTACCCAGGGCGCCAACGCCGGCGGAACGCGAGCAAGCGGAACGCGAACAATTGGTAGAGGAGCGTCGCAACCAGGAGGAACGAGCACGCAGGGAACGTGATCGAACACTGATGCGGCTATACAGCAAGCCGGATGATGTGAAGCGGGCGCGGGATTCCCGGCTGGCCAGTATCGAGAGCACCATTGAAACAAGCAGGGCGAATCTTTCTCGGCTGCGCGAGCGCAAATACTCGTTTGAAGCGCAGCTGGCGAACATCGAAAGAGCCGGTGGCACGATTTCCCAGGAACGCCTGGATCGGATTGAACAAGTTGAAGAACGCATTAATGACGTTAAAGAGGAAATCGAGCACAAGAAACAGGAAAAACAGAAGGCTCGCGAGGCATTTAACAAAGATTTGCAGCGGGTCAGAGAACTCTACGACGACAGTGCCGGGGACCTGGCGGAAACGCCTTCAAAAGATCGCTCTTCGTAACGTTTCCCATTGCTCTTCCCAACCCTCGGTGGGCAGCCGGGAAAAATCGCTGCGAACGAATTGGCTGATCCTGCCTTCCGCCACAACCAGCAGTAAGTTGGCAGTTGCATTGACGGACATGGTCGGTCCGCTGCCGTCGCGTAATTCGGCTTCCCGGAGTATTTGTCGCAGTTGAGTCTCCAGCCGCTCGAAGAATTGCCCGACACGCACCCTGAGCCTGTCTGTTTCTCCGGCCAGGGGATCGCCTGTCAATATCCGTGTAATACCGGGGTTACGTTCTGTAAAAGTGAGCAAAAGCCCGAGGGTTTGTGCGCATCGCTGATCAGCTTTCGATTCCTCGGATAATATCAACGATATTCTGGAGAAGATTGTCTCTTCAATGAATTCAATCAGGGTTTCGAACATTTTGGCCTTGCTGGGAAAGTGTCGGTACAGGGCCGCTTCGGATACGCCTACCTGGCGGGCAAGCCCCGATGTTGTTATCCGCGCTCCAGGGCTTTCTTCCAGCATCGTGGCAAGTGCCTGCAGTATCTGATCTTTTCTCGATGGCGAATCTTCCGACATGTCCGTTCCTGTTCAGGGTGTTTGCGTTGGTGCCGCCGAAATTAATGTGCCCACGCCTTCGTCTGTCAAAACTTCTAACAACACTGCATGGGCGACTCGGCCATCGATGATATGCGATGCGCCGACACCCCTTTTGACGGCCTCAAGGGCGCAATTTATTTTCGGCAACATACCACCTGCAATGGTGCCGTCCTTGATCAGCGCTTCGACTTCCGATGACGTCAACCCGGACAAAAGCTTGCCCTCCTTGTCTTGCAGACCTGGAACGTTGGTCAGAATGATCAGCTTCTCAGCTTGTAGTTCTTCGGCAAGTTTGCCCGCAACCAGATCCGCATTAATGTTATAGGTGGTGTTGTCCTCACCCACGCCAATGGGCGCCACAACCGGAATGATATTACTGTGTACCAGCATGTCCACTACTTCGCGATCTATCGATACCACTTCCCCCACATGACCGATGTCGAGTATTTCCGGCTCCTGAACTTCCGGTGTAGACCGATGGATCATCAATTTTTTCGCCTTGATAAGCGAGGCATCCTTTCCTGTTAGCCCCATTGCCTTGCCACCACTTTGATTGATGAGACTAACAATATCCTTGTTGATAAGGCCGCCGAGGACCATCTGTACCACATCCATGGTTCTGCTGTCGGTGACGCGCATGCCATCGACAAACCGTGATTCAATTCCCAGTTCCGTCAATAATTCACCAATCTGTGGACCGCCTCCATGCACGATGACGGGGTTCATGCCAACAAGCTTCATCAGCACGATGTCCCGCGCAAAATCCCGCTTGAGCGTTTCATCCACCATGGCGTTGCCACCATACTTGATAACAATGGTCTTGTTGGTGAAGCGTTGAATGTAAGGCAGTGCCTCGGTCAACACCTGTGCCACATTCATCGCTGCATCGCGGGTCAAAGTCATATTTATCCTGGTTGGGTTAGCGCACCATGTTATGTTTGTTGTATTGGCGGTAGTTCATCTGCTAGAAATCCAGCGAGCTGTCTATGGACTGTAAGCGCTCCCTGAACAATTGTTTTATTTTCTGAAGAATCGGATCGCTGTCAGCTTCAAATCGCAAGGTTAGTGCCGGATTCGTATTGGACGCCCTGATCAGCCCCCAACCGTCACTGAAGTCTACTCGCAGCCCATCGATTGTTGAGATAGTTCCTTCAGGGAAATCCGCCAGCGAGACCATTTGGCGCACGATGGAAAACTTTTCGTCTTCCGGAACCTGAATATGTAGCTCAGGGGTTGCAATACTTTTCGGGAATTCGGCAAGCAGGGTGTCGAGCCCTTCCGCTTGTGCGCCAAGAATTTCGAGAAGTCGTGCTCCTGCGTAAAGACCATCATCAAAACCGGTCCATCTTTCCGCAAAACAGATATGGCCCGACAGCTCCCCGCCCAGAAGCGCATTCGTTTCCGCGATTTTCTGTTTGACAAATGAATGGCCGGATCTGCACATGATTGGCCTGCCACCAAATCCGCTGATTACGGTGTTTATGTGTCGGGTACATTTAACGTCATAGACCACATCAGCCCCGGGGTTCTGAGAGACAACGTCCTTGGCAAATAACATTAGCAGTCTGTCGGGCCAGATGATTTCTCCCGCACCAGATACGGCCACCAGGCGATCCCCGTCACCATCAAGGGCAATGCCTACGTCGGCTTGCTGTGACTTCACCATTAAAATCAGGTCGTCAAGATTTTCCGGAACTGTGGGGTCGGGATGGTGATTGGGAAAGTTGCCATCGACCTCGCAATAAAGGGGAATCACATCACAGCCCAGGGCGCCATATAACTCAGGCGCTATTCCGCCGGAAATACCGTTGCCGCAATCGACTATGATCTTAAGTGGACGCGCGACCACGACATCGTCACAGACAGCATCGATATATTCGTCATAGATATCCAGCTCGGTAAGAGAGCCTTCACCGCTGGTGAAGTCGTCAGATATAAAACGTTGATACAGGCGCTGAATATCATGTTCAACCAGGGTGCGACCCTGGAAGACCATTTTGAACCCGTTGTAATTTGCCGGATTGTGGCTGCCGGTAATCATTACGCCGCTGGTGGTTTCTGTGTGTTGTGCGGCATAGTAGAGCAACGGTGTAGGCACGAGGCCAATCTTGATAACATCGCGTCCGGACGCCCTTAGCCCCTCGATAAGGGTTTCCATAATGGCCGGGCTGGAAATCCTGCCGTCGGCTCCGACCAACAGCGTTTGTTCCCCTTGTGCCGCTGCCTCGGACCCGATCGCCAGACCGATTTTGCGTATGACATCCGACGTCAATGTTTGATTAACGATTCCCCGAATGTCGTAGGCGCGGAAAATGGAAGCTACATCCGCTTCGGTGGCCTCCTCGTCTTGCGTATCGCTTTCGGTTTGACTCGCCAGCGCTTGTTCGAACGTTTCTTCGTCGATGTCTTCTATATCCGCCATCTCCTCGCGCCTGGGTTGGGCGGTGGGTGTCGCGCTTTTGACCGGTTCTACGAGCTCGCGCGGTTTATCGGGTTTCTTGCCGAGTCTGGCGAGGTTTGCGTCAACATCCACAAAGGAAGCGAATTGATAGTCCGATGATGGCGTGTATTCACCATTGATGACATCGGTAATCTGGTTCGAAAGTCGGGTGGCGTCATTCTCCACCGCGCGCCTTATATTCTTGATGCCCATATAAACAGCCACGAAGGCGATTAGCAGAAATACCAGGGGTGCCAGGACAAATGCCATCGCGTTACCCACCTCTGAGGCAAGTAAGGTGGCGGAGGGCGTGAATGCCAGTTGCCAATTGGGATTCTTCAGTTGACGTCGGACAGGTTCGCCGGCCTGTTTCGCCGAGCCTGAGGCCAATATTTCATTAGCCTTCGAATTACCGAATGACTGGAGCACCGCTAAAGCACCGTCAACGTTTTCCGCCAAACCCTCATGAAGGACAGCCATATCGAGATACACGAACAACGTTCCCTGAACCTTGTCGTCGTCAGAGCGCGACAGAGGAGCGGCCATGGTAAGAATCCACTTGTCTTCTGCACGGATTGCCTCGGGGTAAACCTCCCGGTCCCCTTCCACACGGTTAACGACATCGAGAGAGGTGAAGCTGAAAGGAAGTTCACCATTTGCGCCTGCCTCGGCCTCTCCAATACCGAAAAGGCGCACGTCCATTGCGTGGGGAATGACACGCTCAAGGTGTTCCTCCTGGGCCGATTTCATCTCCGGGTCGTCACTCAAGATGGCTTCGATCACATGGGGCTGGCTGGCCAACATTTCAATTCGCCTGATTAACAGTGCCTGTTCCCGGTTCAACAGATTTTGCAAGGCGTCCGCGTTTTCCCGAACCAGCATGTTCCGGTGATCTGTATTGGCTGTATCCCTAAGCCACCAGAGGGATAATGCAAGGGAAATGACAAAAGCGACAACGACTGCTGCCAATGGGATCATCGCAATTTTATCGGATGGTTGTTTTGTCACAGGATGTCCTTTTTTATCCCTGTTTTATCGGCCGGAGGAGCCGAAACCACTGGTTCCTCGTTGTGTTTCAACGAATTCGTCCACGACGGATAATGAAGCCTGAACAACTGGAACCAGTACAAGTTGCGCGATTCTATCTCCCGGTGCGATGGTAAATTCCGATTTGCCGCGGTTCCAGCAAGATATCATGAGTTCACCCTGATAATCAGAGTCAATCAACCCGACCAGGTTTCCCAGTACGATGCCATGGCGATGTCCCAGGCCCGAGCGTGGCAATATCAACGCCGCGTAGCCAGGGTCCTGTATGTATATAGCGATACCCGTGGGAAGCAGTTGACAGTCTCCGGGCTGGAAGATCAGAGGTTCTTCAATACAGGCACGCAGATCCATACCGGCCGACCCCTCGGTGGAGTATGCCGGCAGTGGAATTGTTTCACCGATAAGCGGATTGAGTATTTTTACCTGTACATTATTCATTGACTGTTGTTTTTATTCGATTCGCGATGAGCTCTAATATTTTAATTGACGTATTTCGCTTTGACATAATGGGGAGTTCTTCTTGTTGATCGTCCCATAACACTACAGTGCGATTGTCATCGCTGTTAAAGCCGATGCTGGCGTCCGAGACATCATTGGCAACCAGCATGTCCAGATTCTTTTTGATTAGCTTCTTGCGGGCATTGTCCAGAAGCGCCTCTGTCTCTGCAGCGAAACCCACCGTGAACGGCTTTGGAGACAGTCTGGCGACGTTTGCAATGATGTCCGGGTTCTCTACCAGTTCTATCGTGACAGGTTGTCCGGACGATGCCGACTCCTTTTTAATTTTTTGCGTGGCACTGCTGGCAGGCTTGTAATCAGCGACCGCCGCGACACCAATAAAGATATCACAATCGACAATGTGAGCCATAACCGCGTCATGCATCTCGTCGGCGCTGATTACGTCGATTCGACGAACACGGTCTGGTGTATCCAGGTTCGTGGGGCCTGATATCAGGATAACTTGCGCGCCTGCTTCAATTGCGGCTTCCGCGAGCGCATATCCTTGCTTACCGGAACTCTGATTACTGATGAACCGGACCGGATCGATGGCCTCCCGTGTGGGTCCCGCTGTGATCACCACTTTGCGGCCGGTGAGCAGATTTGAGGGAAATGCGGCAATGGTTTGCGCGACGATCTGGTCGACATCCAGCATGCGTCCGGGGCCAATTTCACCGCAGGCCTGAATTCCGTCCCCTGGCCCGAACAGGAGATAGCCTCTGGATAGCAGATTTTCGCAATTCTGCCGGGTCGTCTCCTTCGCCCACATCGCCTGATTCATTGCGGGCGCCAATGCCATCTTGCACTCGGCGGCGAGGCACACGGTCGTCAGCAAGTCATCCCCTTCGCCTGCGTTCACCCTGGCGATGAAATCCGCCGTTGCGGGTGCAACCAGGACGATGTCGGCCCATCGCGCCAGCTCGATATGACCCATGACGGACTCTGTTTCAGTGTCCAGCAGATCCAGGTGGACCGGGTGGCCGGACAGTGCCTGCATGGTTAACGGGGTAATAAATTCGGTGGCGGCACGGGTCATGACAACTCTGACGTCTGCCCCTTGATCCTGCAGTCGCCTGGTGAGTTCAGCGCTCTTGTAGGCGGCGATGCCACCGGTTACACCGAGCAAGACGCGTTTGTTGGTCAATGCTTGCATCTGTTCGTACGATCCGATCCCAAATGAAAAGCGAAGAAATCCGTCACCCGTTTAATCGCTTTCTTACAAGCTGGCGCGGCGATCTCCCATGCCAGGGATGACGTCAATAAGCGAGAATTCAGAGACGTAACGATAACATAAGGAACGGGCTGTGGTGTAAGTGATTGTTCACTTTGCCGTGGTTTTGCCGCAGCTGTGGATCAACGCGTTCTGTTTTGCCGAACGTCTTTGGAGAGAGAATGTCGTGTCGATGACGGAATGGCCGGAAGCTGACCGGCCGAGAGAGAAATTGTTGCGCTTGGGGGCGAGGGCGCTGTCCGATGCCGAATTGGTCGCAATTTTCCTGCGCACCGGTGTGCGTGGCAGCACGGTCATGACTCTCGCGAGGGAACTGCTGGAACGCTTCGATGGCGTACGCGGTTTACTGGAAGCATCCGATACGGAAATGATCGGCGCGGCAGGTATCGGGATTGCCAAATATGCTCAACTCAAAGCCGCGCTGGAGATCACTGAACGCTATTTGCAGTGCGGCTTCGAGCGCGGTGACGCCATTACCGACCCTGCTATGACCCGACGATTTTTGATGACAAAATTGCGTCGGCACCCGAGGGAGGTGTTTGCCTGTATGTATCTGGACAACCAACATCGCCTGATCAAATATGAAGAACTGTTCTTTGGCACCATCGACGGTGCCAGCGTGCATCCCAGGGAAGTTGTCAAGCAGGTACTGGCTCATAATGCCGCGGCCGTTATTTTTGCGCATAATCATCCTTCGGGGGTGGCGGAACCCAGCCAGGCCGACCAGCGAATAACGGACCGATTGAAGTCGGCGTTAATGCTGGTGGACGTCAGGGTGCTTGACCATATGGTGGTCGGTGACCAGGAGGTGGTGTCCTTTGCCGAACGGGGTTTTTTATGACACGTTGTCATGGCCTACGGGGCAGCGAAATTTGATTCAGTCACGGCATTCTGGTATAAAGCACAGCTCCCGATTCCGGGGAACTGATTTTCACTAGCAATGGCGGGCGTTCGACATGTCCAGGGTATGTCAGATTACAGGTAAAAAACCCCAATCGGGGAATAACGTGTCTCATGCACACAATAAGACCCGGCGCCGGTTTTTACCGAACATTCACGACCACAGGTTTTGGCTGGAAAGCGAAAACCGTTTCATCAAGTTGCGGGTATCTGCAAAAGGGATGAGAATAATCGACAAGCGCGGGATCGAGGAGGTTGTCAACGATCTTCGAGCCCAGGGTCAGCAAATCTGATCAGAGAATCTGATACGCGGAGCAGCATCACATGAGAGAGAAGATCAAGTTGGTATCGTCGGCGGGTACAGGACATTTCTATACCACGTCGAAGAACAAGCGCAACATGCCGGACAAGATGGAAATCAAGAAATTCGATCCTGTCGTCAGAAAGCATGTAATCTACAAAGAATCCAAGCTCAAGTAGAAGCCACTTTCTTCACCAGCAAGTTTCCCACCGAGTCCACTGTGGCTTGCCAGCTCGACTGAATAAAAATGGTCGAGTGCGCTTCCGTAACCAAAGCAGGCCCATCGAGTATCTGATCCTTTTGTAGATCGGTACGCTCATAGATCGGAATTTTTTCATCGAAACCGGGTAGTGCTTCCCGGGAGACGGGCTCTCCCTTCGCCGGGACATGGACGGCAGGCAGACTGATGTCTGAACCCGCCGCTTCCAGATGCAGGCGCAGATTGAGCAATTCGACCGGCTTTTCCAGTCGGTGCCCGTAACGCGCCTCGTGTCGCTCGTGAAAACCGGCCTCGCACTGTTCCAGGTCGGACCAGGGTACATTGAGCGCGTGGGTCTGACCTTCGTAGCGCAGATCGAGGCTCAGCTCAGCCGTTGTCGTCTCCACGCCCTCATCGCGCAATTCCTGTTCCAGCTCCCGGCGCATTTCCGCGAACTTGTCGTTAATCGTGTCATCTGCCAGGTCTTCAAGGCGGCTGGTGTGCGTTCGAGCCATCTCGCGGCCAGGTGGTGTGGCAAGCATACCCAGGGCCGACAATACGCCGGCATGGACGGGCACCAGCGCTTCCGTCATCTCCAGCGCATCGGCCAGATCGCAAAAGTGCAGGCCGCCCGCACCCCCGAAACACACCAAAATAAAATCCCTGGGGTCGAATCCCCTTTGAACCGAGATGACACGCAATGCCTGTGTCATGTGCTCGTTGGCGATATCGAGAATGCCGAAAGCCAGTTCAGTCACCGACATCTGGAGCTCTTGCGCCAGTGGTTCCATGGACTCGATGGCAGCCTGTTTATCCAGGGTCATTTCACCGCCGAGAAACGCGTCCTTGCGAAGTCTGCCGACGACCAGGTTGGCATCCGTCACGGTGGGCTCGTGACCCCCCAATCCATAGCATGCCGGCCCCGGTTTGGCACCGGCTGACGCCGGTCCAACCTGCAATAAGCCGCCACGGTCTATATAGGCAATAGACCCGCCACCGGCACCGATGGTGTGGATATCCGCCATCGGCACGGCTATCGGAAATTGCGCCACACTACCCTCGCTGGTGAGTTTAATTTCCCCATCGAGAAGCGATACATCGGTAGAAGTCCCGCCCATGTCGAAAGTCATTAATTGGTCGCGGCCCACATGGCGACCTGTCAGACTGGCGCCGGCGAGCCCTCCGACGGGACCTGAAAGGAGGAGGTTTACGGCACGGTTGGCCGCCTGATGGGCGGCGATCGTGACACCTGAGGATTGCATCATGGACAGCGGGCATGGTGCGAGCGATTCCCGCAGGGATACCAGATAGTCTCTGATCAATGGGCCGATCCAGGCGTTCAGCCAGGTGGCGATGCCCCGTTCATATTCCCGGTATTCGGGCAGCACATAGGACGACCGCGAGACAAACCAGTTTTCCTCGAAAACAGCTTCAATTTCGCGCTCATGGCCATCGTCCAGAAAAGAAAAGAGCAAATTGATGGCGATCGCTTCGGGCCCTGCGGCCTCCACGGCCTCCTTCAATGCGGTGAGCTCGCCTTCGTCAAATTCGCGGATGACTTCTCCCGAGGCACTCGTCCGCGCCGACACTTCGAATAGCAGGTCATCACTCACAGGCAATTGCTTGCCAACCGGCGCCAGATTGTAAAGTTCGCCCCGGGTCTGGCGGCCAATGGTCAGGATATCTTTTAAGCCTCGATTGGTTATATAAGCAGTTCTGACGCCCTTCCCCTCAAGGGTCGCGTTGGTTGCCACGGTGGTGCCGTGGACAATGCTCAGCTCGCCGGCCTTGAGGGCGTCTTCAAGCTCCATGTCCTTGATTCCCTGGAGAATGGCGGCTTCCGGCGCATCAGGCGTCGACAACACCTTGTGGACACGCAGCGTCTCGCCGGCAAGTAAAACGAAATCGGTGAATGTTCCGCCAGTGTCTACACCCAGAAATGCCTTTGCCATGGACTC
Source organism: Pseudomonadales bacterium (assembly GCA_040905125.1). Lineage (GTDB taxonomy): Bacteria > Pseudomonadota > Gammaproteobacteria > Pseudomonadales > Azotimanducaceae > JBBDSF01. The sequence goes on from JBBDSF010000023.1 coordinate 53,941, forward strand.
TTCTTACCGGTGTTACCAGTGGAGCGGCAAAGGTATATCGGCAGGCGCGTTAACGCAAATGTTCATGCGCGTTCTGTCGCGCTATGATGAATGCCATGCCAGAATTGCCGGAAGTTGAGACCACCCGACTCGGGATAGAGCCCCATGTATTGAATCGAACCGTGACGGCCGTCCGTGTGCGTCAGCCGGCGCTGCGCTGGCCTGTGTCCGACACCCTGTCTCAAAGTTTGACCGGCCAGAAGATTGTCGCCGTTCGGCGCCGGGCCAAATACCTGTTCCTGGTCACCGGGCGCGGCCGGGTCATGGTTCATCTCGGCATGTCGGGTAGCCTGAGAATCGTGACGGATGCCTCGGTGTCACCACAAAAACACGATCACGTCGATATCCTGTTCGATAACCATGTGCTGTTGCGATATCGAGACCCGCGGCGATTCGGCTCCATCTTCTGGATCGATGAAGGTGGCGGACACCCCTTAATCGAGGGCCTGGGCCCGGAACCCCTGGGTGAGGAATTCAGCGGCAATTATCTTTACGACGTCTCGCGGCATCGTCGGGTGCCCGTCAAATCGCTGCTGATGAACAGCCGCATCGTCTCCGGCGTCGGTAATATTTATGCGAACGAGGCGCTTTTTCGTGCCGGCATCCGACCGGATCGGGCCGCTGGTCGCATTTCCAGGCAGCGCTATGAGCGGCTTGTCGCGGACCTCAAAGATGTGCTGCAGGACGCGATAGCCGCAGGCGGTACCACTTTGCGAGACTTCCTCCACGAGGACGGCGCACCGGGTTATTTTCGGCAGACCCTGGGCGTCTATGGTCGAGGCGGGAAACCCTGTCCCGGGTGTCACCGCCCGCTCAGGGAGGTGCGGATCTCCCAGCGGACGACTGTCTTCTGCCCGCACTGTCAACGCTAGTGGGTTATTCTTGTATTCCTTGTCAAATCCACTTTACCTCCCTTTTTTTAACAACTTACAGCTATTAACTGGAAATAGCAGAAGTCGAAGAAAAGCCGGGCGCAAACAAACGGCCACAATGGAAACGAGACGGTACGACTGACCGTTAACCTGTGCTGTCGATGTTTCCGAGCATTGTCTCGGGTTAGCGAATCGTGCCTGAGTCCGGCCGTCCGGTGACGCCGGCTATCATATCCTTTTCCTGCTTCGTTGAAGGTTTGGTGGGCTCGCGGCCCCGAGAGATGTTGAACGGCTCGGTGTCGATATCCTCCAGGGTTATCTCCTGGTTCAACACTGCCTGCTTCCACTCCTGATGTTGGCTTTCTCGTTTCTGGAACTCGGGCATAACCTCATGCGCGAACAATTCCAGTGAGTCGCAAATATCCTCATGCGTGTTTTTGCCGGCCTGGTTAAGCAATATCACCTGATCGACATTGGCATCCTCGAGTTCCTTAAGGCGCTGGCGAATGGTGTCCGGAGAGCCGATCAATTCGCTACCGCTTCGTTTTTGACCTTCCGGTGTTTGTTTCCATTCCTGATAACGTTCCCAGAAATTGACTTCGCCAGGCTCGAAGGGTCCTTCCTTGCCATAAAGCTGTAAGGCGAATTGGAAAAAAGTCCACCCGTCAGCTTTTTGCCAGGCTTCTTCATCCGTTTCCGCGCACATAAATCCCGACACCACGGCAATGTTGGGATTGGTTTGGTAATCCGCCAGTTTTTCCTGATGGTGCACGAACGTATTGTAGTAAGCATTGACCCAGGCCCGGGCGGCTTCCAGGTTGACGAACTTGAAGCACAAGGAACCCATACCCCGGTGTGCCGCATATTTGATGGTGTCGAGCTGAGAACAAGCGACCCACAAGGGTGGGTGTGGTTTCTGTAACGGTTTGGGGACGACGGCCCGTTTCGGAAAATGAAAGTACTCGCCCTCGTATTCCCAGCCATGGTTATAGAACATGGGCAGCGTGCAGCGGACCGCATCCTCCCAGACATCACGCTTATCGCGGAAGCGGAGGTTGAACGGATGCAATTCCGTCACGGACGAACCCTCGCCGATGCCCAGTTCAACCCGACCGTCTGAAACGAGATCCAGGGTCGCGACTTTTTCTGCAACGCGAGCCGGGTGATTGGTTGTCAGCTGGATAATGCCGTGGCCAAGACGAATATTTTTGGTTCGCTGGCTCGCTGCTGCCAGGAACACTTCCGGTGCCGAGGAGTGCGAATATTCTTCCATGAAGTGGTGTTCCACTTCCCAGGCGTAATCGTAGCCAAGACGATCAGCCAGCTCGATTTCGTCCAGCGACTGTTTGATCAGCGTGTGTTCGCTCGATTCTTCCCACTCGCGAGGCAATTGATGTTCGTAAAATACACCAAATTTCATTGTTCTCTCATTCCATGTTTCTCGAACCTGCCACGCTAGCATTTTCGTGACCCATGGGCCAGAGGTTACAATGTTTATATGAATGTAGATTAATTGATAACGATACCACAAAGGGGATCGTTTTTTATCGGTTCCTGTAGAGGTGAGTCGCGCCGACCGGGCATCTTGACGTTCGCTGGAACATGTCTACTATAGGGGCCGTGGAGGGAAATAACTATGACACTTAAGTTCAGTATCGGTTTGCAGGGCAGTTATCCGATCCGGGATTATATCAGTAAGGCGCAACGTATCGAGGAATACGGATTTGATGAGGTGCACGTCTATGACGACCTTATGTTCAAGCCAACCTGGCCGTTGCTGACGCTGATTGGCGAGCACACCAGTACCATCAAAGTGGGGCCCGGCATTATCACGCCGCAGATTGTGCATCCGTGCTATCACGCGGGTAACCTCGCCGAACTTGATGAATTGACCGATGGTCGTGCGGTGTTGGGCATTGCCCGGGGCGCATTCTGGGAATTTTTAGGTATTGAAAAACAGACCAAACCCATCACCATGGTGCGTGAAGCGATTCAACTGATCCAGCGACTGCTGTCCGGCGATCGTACGCCGTTTTATGGAGAGGTATTTACCGCTACCGAAGAGCTGTTTTTCCGGTTCGAACCAGTACGCAAAAACGTGCCCGTCTTCATTGGCACCTGGGGTCCGAAGATGTGCCAACTGGCCGGAGAAATTGCGGATGGTGTCAAGTCCGATGGTCTTTGGAACCCGGACTATGTGAAGGTCTTGCGCGAAAACATTGAAATCGGTGCGAAACGCGCCAGCCGCAATCCGGATGATGTGGAAATTATTGCGGGTCCACTCAGTTCCATCTCTGCCGACCGTGAAAAGGCGCGGGAAACAGTACGCAGGGTGCTGGCTGTGTACCTGCCTTACCTTCGCCCCATGACGGATGTGGCAGGGATTCCTGAAGAGGAGATTGAAAACGTGCGTGCGGCAGCGGCCAAAGGTGATTTCGAGAAAGGAGCCAGTTACATTTCGGATCTTTCCGTCTCGAAGTGCTCGGTAACCGGCACCCCGGATGAAGTCATCAGCCAGATTGAGGCAATGGAAGCGGCCGGCGTGAACCACGTCGCATTCGGCCATTGTCTGGGACCAGACTTCGACGAGGCGCTGGATCTACTCGGACGAGAAGTCTTGCCCCACTTCCAGAAAAGGTGAATCCAACCGGCTGCCGGCCGACATTATTCATGAACGACCTTCTGGCGTGCGGACGGGTGGCAGGGGGACTTGTTTTTATTTTTGCCAGCGGAAGG